>NZ_JBPJSR010000016.1:0-230983 GCF_051390675.1 Streptosporangium heterodermiicola | reverse complement strand
CACGATGCCGGTACGACGAAAGAACCGCCGTTCGTCGACCTGTCCCCGAGGTACCGGTCGAGGGACGTCGGTGACCGTCACGAGCACGCGTGAACGGCCCCGCCCGTGGCCCTGCGCCCAGCCCGGCGATGAGCCGCACGCCCTGGCGGGGCCAGGTGCATGCGGCGGAAGGCCCAGGGCCTATCCCGCGGCTACTCCGCCTCCACCAGGCCGAGGTGGACCTGGCCGGTGTCGCCGAGCCGCCAGCCGGGATTGTGGCAGATCTCCCAGACCACCCCGTTGGGGTCGGCGACATGGCCGTGGTAGCCGCCGAAGTTCGCGGTCTGGGGAGGCTTCACGAGCGTGCCGCCCGCTTCGACGGCTCGCCGTACGGCGGCGTCGACGTCGGCGGGCGTCGGCACGTTGGTCGACAGGGTGAGACCGCCCAGCTTGCCGTCGGCCGCCGTGCCCCGCGTGTCCTCGACGAACTTTCCCGTGTCGAACAGCCCCAGGACCATCCCGGGGGCCACCTGAAAGAAGATGATCTCCCCTGGCACGTCCAGAAGCGGCGTCCAGCCCAGACCCTCGCGGTAGAACGCGCGGGCGGCGTCGAGATCAGGCGTCGACAAGGTTATGAAATGCACTTTCTGTTCCATACCACCAGCATGCCCGGACGGCGGGAGTGCCGTCTTGAACGAATCGGACACCGCGTCGTTTCACGGCACCACCACCGGCAAACCCCACCTCGTCGGCCGCGTCGCCCCAGGCATGGCCCCCCTCAGCCCCCGGTGGAACCGTCACCACCGGCCCGAGACCACCGGCCTCTTCGACCACGGTCGACGAGGTGATGGCAATCGTTGCCGGTGCCTTCGCCGCGATCCGCCACGCCGGCGCGGACACCGGCCGCGAACGCTCCGCGCACATCGCCCGGATCATCCTTGACGGGCTACGGCCCCGGCCCCCATAGCGAGGACCCGACTCGTGGAGTGGACTGCCGGACCGTGATCCGCCGATTCGGGCGCGCGGCGCGGTCGGTCATGGGTCCAGCGGGGTGAAAGTCCTGTGAGACAAGCGCGGCCCGCGCTGAGGACGTCAGTCCAGCGCGGCCGCCTTGCGCAGCAGCACCGAGCGTTCGCGCCGGTTGGCGCACAGCCGGGCGGCCAGCTCCAGCTCGGCGCGCGCCTCCGGTCGCCGGCCGAGGCGGGCCAGCAACTCCCCGCGTACGGTCGGAACCAGATGCGAGCCGGGGAGCCGGTCCGAGGCGATCAGCCCGTCCACGATGGCCAGGGCCCGCGCCGGACCCGAGGCCATGGCCACGGCGACGGCCCGGTTGAGTTCGACCACCGGCGAGGGCGCGGCCCGGCCGAGCGCCTCGTAGAGCAGCACGATCCGGTCCCAGTCGGTCGCCTCGACCGAGGGCGCCGACGCGTGGACGGCGGCGATCGCGGCCTGCAGGCCGTAGGGACCGAGGCCCCGGGCCGACGCCCTGGCCAGCGCGGCCAGTCCCCGGCGGATCGCCGGGAGGTCCCACAGCCGCCGGTCCTGGTCCTCAAGCAGGATCGGCGTGCCGTCCGGGCCGGTCCTGGCCGGGAAGCGCGCGGCCGTCAGCTCGCACAACGCGAGCAGGCCGTGCGCCTCCGGCTCGTCGGGCTGCAGCGCGGCCAGCGTGCGGGCCAGCCGGATCGCCTCGTACGCGACGTCGGGGCGCAGCAGCCGGTCGCCCGACGTGGCCGTCGACCCCTCGGTGAAGATCACGTAGAGGACGCCGAGCACACCGCCCAGCCGTTCCCGGCGCTCGCCGGCCGGCGGCAGCTCGAACGGCACCCCGGCCGCCGCGATCGCCTTCTTGCCCCGGGTGATGCGGGCCCGCACGGTCGGCACGGGTACCAGGAACGCGCGGGCGATCTCCTCGCTGGACAGGCCGCCGACCACGCGCAGGGTCAGCGCCACCCGGGACTCGCGGGAGAGCACCGGGTGGCAGCTGACGAACATCAGCGCCAGGACGTCGTCGTCGATCCGGTCGGGGTCGATCTCCTGATCGACCGCGAAGTCGGCCACGGAGTCGGCCACGGAGTCGGCCGCCAGCAGGGCGTATCGGTCCTGGAGGGCGGTCCGGCGGCGGATCGCGTCGATCGCCCGCCGCCGGGCCGTGGCCATCAGCCAGCCGGCCGGATTGGCCGGAGAGGCACGCGGCCACGACACCAGCGCCTCGGCCACCGCCTCCTGGGCCGCGTCCTCGGCCAGCCAGAAATCACCGGTGAACCGGGTCAGCGCGGCGACGATCCGGGCCGACTCGATCCGCCAGACGGCCTCGACGTCGGCCGTACCCATCAGACCCGGCCGTCGCTCTCGGCGGCCTGCGGGACCTCGTCGGCCTCGGCCACCCGCCGGACCTCGATCTTGGACCCGCGGACCGCCGGGAACCGCCTGGCCCACTCGACCGCCTCCTGCTTCGTGGCGACGTCGAGCAGGAAGTAGCCGCCGAACAGCTCCCTGGTCTCGCCGTACGGCCCGTCCGTGACCACCGGCGCCTCGCCGCCGAAGTCGACCACGACGCCCCGGCCCGGATCGTCCAGCCCCTCGGCCGCGAGGAGGACGTCGGCCTTGATCATCTCCTCGATGAACCGGCCGGTCGCGGCCATCGCCTCGTCGATCGAGGCCATCATGGCCGCGTTCGTCTCATCGGTGCCCCGCATGATCAGCATGTACTTCGGCATCGCGCTCTCCTCGTCCGGCGGGGCCGCCTGCCGGCCCTCGCACCCACACGTCGAACGAGCGGCCCGCGGATCGACACGGTCCCGGAGAAATCTCTCGCCGCGACGCGGCCGATCCTGTCATACCGGCCCCCGAACGACGGCTGACGTGGACGGGCCACGTCCGGCAGCGGAGGACGACCGACTACGCCGACAAGCCGGCCGAGACCGAGACCGACCGGTCTCCGGCCTCCCGAGGTTCCCGGCCCAGCCGTCTGACCGGTTCGATCGACAGCAGCGCCGCCACCACGCCGACCGTCACCAGGGCCGACCCCAGCATGAAGGTGCGCGGTTCGACCAGCGCGGTGACCGGACCGGCCAGCGCCTGCCCGACCGCCATGCCCGCGACCGACCCGGCCACCTGGTAGGCGTTCACCCGGTTCACCACGTCCGGCGCGACCTGCGTCTGCACGCTGGTCGACCACATCACCGACCAGAACGCCAACGCGCACCCCCCGAGCAGGTGCCCGGCCATCAGCAGCGGCAGCGGCGGCCCGAGCGCGACCGTCAGCGGCACCGCCACGTACCCGCTCAGCGCCACCGCCCCGGCCACCAGCGGCCTGCGCGGCCTGAGCCTGATCGCCACCAGCCCGCCCAGCACGGTGCCGAGGCCGAGCGCCGCCATCACCCAGCCGTAGTCGGCCCCGATGACCTGCGACGACAGCGGCACGTACGGCCCGACCACCAGGACGCCCCAGAACACCCAGACCAGGATGACCGACCACATCCAGGTCCTGGCCCTGAACTCCTCCCAGCCCCTGCGCAGGTCGCTCAGCACGTCGGAGGGCTCCGGCCTGGGTACGGCGACCCGGACCAGCAGCAGGCACACCCCGCTGACCAGGAACGTCGCGGCGTCCACCGTGTAGACGACGACCGGCCCGGCGGCGACGACGAGGACTCCGGCCAGTGCGGGACCCGTCAGGTGGGTGACCGCCTCGGCGATCTTCAGCGTCGCGTTGGCCCGCTGCGGATCTCCGGCGACCAGGAAGACCATGCCGTTGACGCCCGGTTCGAACACCCCGGCGGCCATGCCCGACAAGGACGCCGTCACCAGCAACAGGGCGTACGGCGGAGCGCCGTCCAGGAAGGCGACGGCCACGACCCCCTGGGTGGCGACCCTGACCACGTCCGCGCCGATCATCAGGCGCCTGGCGCCGATCCGGTCGGCGACGACCCCGCCGAACAACATGACCAGCACGGCCGACGCGGTCCAGAGCGCGAGCACGTAGCCGACGCCCGCGATCCCGTAGATTTTCCCGATCGCGAGCGCCGAGGCGACGGGCATCATCGCGTCACCGAGCAGCGAGATCGTGCGGGCCCCGAAGTAGAGGGTGAAGTTCCTCGTCCACATGAGCCCCAATTCTTGATTTTTCGAGATCAAGGCGCCGGTGTCCCAAATGACATCATTGGATACATTTACGCCATGTCCTTGGATTGCCGGGAAACGCTCCCGGCGCCCCCCAGCCCGCATCGCGTGGTCGCCCTGGTCGCCCCGAACCAGGAGCTCTACCCGGTCACCTCCGCCTCGGCCGTCTTCGGCTACCACGGCCCCGACATCCCCCGGCACTACAGCTTCAGCCAGTGCGCCGAACATCCCGGCTCCCTCCCCACCACCCTCGGCGTACCCATCCAGGTGGACAGCGGTCTCGAAGCCCTCGACGACGCCGACACCGTGCTCATCGCGAGCTGGACCCTCACCCCCTCGCCCGCCGTACTCCACGCGGTGTCCCGAGCCCATGCCCGAGGCGCCCGCATCGTCGCCGTCTGCGCCGGAATCTTCATCCCCGCCGCCCTGGGCCTCCTGGACGGCCGCCGCGCCTCCGTCCACTGGGAACTCTCCGGCGAACTCGCCGCCCGCCACCCCCGCGTCATCCTCGACGACACCGTCATCTACGTCGACCACGGCGACGTCGCCACCGCCGGAGCCTCGGCCGCCACCCTCGACCTCTGCCTTCACCAGGTCCTCCAGGAGCACGGCGCGGCCCACGCCATGCGCATCGGCCGCCAGCTCGCCGCCGGTCCGCACCGCGAGGGCTGCCAGCGCCAGTACCCTCCCCTCCCCACCACCGGCCCCATGCCGGACTCCCTGGCCCCCCTGCTCGAATGGCTCCTCTCGCGTCTGCCCGACCAGATCACCGTCGAGGACATGGCCGCCTACTCGGGCGTCTCCCCCCGCACCCTCACCCGTCAGTTCGCCGGCCGGCTCGGCGTCCCGCCCGCCCGCTGGCTGCTGGAACGCCGCCTGGCCGCCACCCGCGCCCTGCTGGAGGAGACCGACCTGCCCGTCGAGACCATCGCCACCCGCGTCGGCCTCTCCTCTGCGGTCAACCTCCGCCGCCGCTTCCACACCGCGCTGCGCACCACCCCGGCCGCCTACCGCCGCTCCTTCCGCTGAAAGTCCCGGGCGGTTCCGCCGCGATCCCGGCCGCGGACGACGTAGCGGACGACATCACGGAGGACACCGCGGCCGGTTCGGCCCGCACCACCGGCGGGTACTCTCCGCGTCGCCGCCCGCCCGCCCCGAAACGGCGTCGCCTACCTTTCCCGAAACAGCGTCGCCACCCGCCCACCCAGAAACGGCCCGGCTCGCCGCCCGGCCATCCGGCAGGCCGTCGGCACCGCCTCCCCCTACCCGACAAGGAATCACGCCATGACCGCCCCGCACGCCTTCCCCCTGGAGCCCACCTCGATCCACGTGTCCGACGAGGTCCTCGACGACCTGCGGGCCCGTCTCGCGTCGACCCGTCCGCCGCTGGACGAGGGGAACGAGGACTGGTCCTACGGCGTCCCGGACGGTTATCTGCGTGAGCTGGTCGCCTACTGGCGGGACGGCTACGACTGGCGCGAGGCCGAGGCCGCCATCAACACCTACGAGCACTATCAGGTGAGCGTCTCCGGTGTCCCGGTGCACTTCATGCGCAAGCCCGGACGCGGCCCCCGCCCGATCCCGCTGATCCTCACCCACGGCTGGCCGTGGACGTTCTGGCACTGGTCGAAGGTGATCGACCCGCTCGCCGACCCGGCCGCGTCCGGCGGTGACCCCGCCGACGCGTTCGACGTCATCGTGCCGTCCCTGCCCGGCTTCGGTTTCCCCGGCCCGCTCACCGGCTTTCCCGACGTCAACTTCTGGAAGGTCTCCGACCTCTGGCACACCCTGATGACCGAGACCCTGGGATACCGGAAATACGCCGCCGGGGGCTGCGACATCGGCGGGATCGTCTCCAGCCAGCTCGGCCACAAGTACGCCGACGAGCTGTACGGCATCCACATCGGCTCCGGGCTGCCGCTCGACTTCTTCACCGGCCCCCGCGCCTGGGACCTCGCCCGGAACCGGCCCCTCACCGACGACCAGCCCGCCGACGTCCGCGCCCGCGTCATCGAGCTGGACCACCGCTCGGCGTCCCACCTCGCCGTGCACACGCTCGACGGCGCCACCCTGGCCCACGGGCTGAGCGACTCGCCCGCCGGGCTGCTCGCCTGGCTGCTGGAGCGCTGGAACGCCTGGAGCGACAACGGCGGCGACGTGGAGTCCGTCTTCACCAAGGACGACCTGCTCACCCACGCCACGATCTACTGGGCGAACAACTCCATCGCCACGTCGATGCGTTACTACGCCAACGCCAACCGCTACCCCTGGGCCCCCGCCCACGACCGCACCCCGGTCGTGGAGGCCCCGGTCGGCCTCACCTTCGTCACGTACGAGAACCCGCCCGGCATCCACAGCGCCGACGAGCGCGTCCGGGCGTTCAGGACCGGCCCGCAGGGCGACTGGTTCAACCACGTCAACGTCAACGCCCACGACCACGGCGGCCACTTCATCCCCTGGGAGAACCCCGACGCCTGGGTGAGCGACCTGCGCCGCACCTTCCGCGGCCGCAGGCCCTGAACGACCCCGCGGGCTCGCCCGGTGACGGGCCGGGCGAACCTCACCCGGCGGGCACCGGACCGGTGCTCAGCGGACCAGGCGGAAGAAGGTCCGCACCTCGTCCACGAACGTCTCGGGCTGCTCGAAGGCGGCGAAGTGGCCGCCCCGGTCCAGCTCGTTCCAGTGCCGGATGTCGGTGAAGCGTTTGGAAACCCACCGGCGGGAGGGGCGCGGGTTCTCCTTGGGGAAGATCGAGCATCCCGTCGGCACCGTCACCACGTCGGTCGTCGCACCCGCGAAGCGCCGCTGGACCTGCTTGAAGCTCTCCCAGTACAGCCGGGCGGCCGACGCGCCGGTGCCCGGCAGCCAGTAGAACATGAGGTTGTCCAGCAGTTCGTCGCGGCTGAGGGCGTTCTCCGGGTGCCCGTCGCAGTCCGTCCAGGAGCGGAACTTCTCCACGATCCACGCGCACAGCAGCGCCGGGGAGTCCACGAGGCCGTAGCCGACGGTCTGCGGCCGGGTGGACTGCTCCAGTGAGTAACCGTCCTCCCACTCCCGCGCCCGTTCCAGCGCGGCCAGCGCGGCCCGTTCGGCGTCGGTGAGGTCGTCCATCGTGGCCGGGTCGGGGGCGGCGAGGGGCGGCATGAGGTGGATGCCCGCCACGTGCCCGGAGTCCTGCTGGCCGATGCTCGTCGCGATGCTGGTGCCCCAGTCGCCGCCCTGGGCGCCGTACCGGTCGTAGCCCAGCCGGGCCATGAGCCGGGCCCACGCGGCGGCGATCCGCTCGACGCCCCAGCCGGTGCCGGCCGGCTTGTCGCTGAACCCGTAGCCGGGCAGCGACGGGCACACGACGTGGAACGCGTCGGCCGCGTCGCCGCCGTGGGCCGGCGGGTCGGTCAGCGGGCCGATCACCTTCAGGAACTCCACCACCGAGCCCGGCCAGCCGTGCGTGAGAACGAGCGGCAGCGCGCCCTCGTGCGGGGAGCGCACGTGCGCGAAGTGGATGCCGAGCCCGTCGACGTCGGTACGGAACTGCGGCAGCGCGTTCAGCCGCCGCTCCGTGGCCCGCCAGTCGTACTCCTCGGCCCAGTAGCGGCACAGCTCCCGCACGTAGGCCAGCGGGACGCCCTGGGACCAGTCGTCCACGGTCTCCTTCTCCGGCCACCTGGTACGGGCCAGGCGGTCGCGCAGATCGCGCAGATCGGCCTCGGGGACTCGCAGTCGGAACGGGGTCACCGGCTGGGACATCAGTGCCCTCCTTCTCGATCGGTCGGCCTTTCCGGCGCCGGGTGCGCCGTCGCCGGTCATCGAGCCGCCAGCAGGAGCGCCTGCTGCGGCGCGAGGCGGATCCGGCCGGACCCGGGACGGTCGGGGGTGACCGCCGGGTCGTCGCTGTCGAACACCGCGGGCGCCGGCAGTTCCACCTCGGCCGACGGCGTGTCGCGCAGGTTCGCCACCACCCACAGGTCGCCCCGGCGGTAGGCGGTCACCGCCGCGCCGATCTCCGCGCCGATCTCCTGCCTGGTCACCTCGTCGGTCACGGCGAGGTGACCGGCCAGCCGGCGCCGGACCGTCAGGAGGCGGCGCAGGGCGTTCAGGTGCGAGGCCGGGTCGTCCGTCTGGCCCGCCACGGTGTCGGAGCGGGTCCGGCCGCCGCCGGGCAGCCACGGGCGGCCGGTCGTGAACCCCAGCCCGGCGCCCGGACGCCACGGCATCGGCGTGCGGACGACGTCGCGGCTCTGGTCGGGCTGCGCCGCGCCCAGCGGGTCGGCGCCCTCCCCCGGCGGCACCCGCCCGTCGCCCAGGCCGAGCTCCTCGCCCTGGTAGAGCCAGACCGTGCCGGGCAGCAGCGCCATCAGCACGTGCAGCGCCAGCGACCTGCGCCGCCCCGGCGTTCCGCCCCCGTACCGCGTGGCGGCCCTGGAGCGGTCGTGGTTGCCCTGCACCCAGGACAGGCGCGGCGACGCCGCCACCGCGGCCGTGATCATCGCGTCGATGCGGTCGGGGTCCCAGCCGGTCTCCACCAGCCCGAACCAGAACGACGAGTGCAGCCGCTCGCCCGCCACGAAGCGGGCGAGCGCGACGGGGTCCAGCTCGTACACCTCGCCGACGAGGAACGCGCCGTGGCGGTCGGCGACCTCGCGCCACTGCTCGTGCACGGCGTGCACGTCAGGCTGGTGGATGTCGTGGCGGTGATCCTGGCGGCGCCAGTCCAGGGTCGTCCCGAGCGTCGGCGCGAGCCGGTCGGGCGGCAGCGGCGGGTTGTCGCGCAGGCCCGCGTCCTTGACCAGGTAGGCGGCGGTGTCGACGCGGAAGCCGTCGAGCCCGCGCGCGAGCCAGTACTCGATGACCGCGTCGATCTCGGCGGCGAGCGCGGGGTTGCGCCAGTTGAGGTCGGGCTGCTCGGGCCGGAACAGGTGCAGGTAGTACTGGCCGGTGGCCGGGCTGAACGTCCAGGCCGGGCCGCCGAAGTGGGACAGCCAGTTGTTCGGGGGGCCGCCGCCGGGAGCCGGGTCGCGCCAGACGTAGTAGTCGCGACGCGGCTCCGACCGCGAGGAGGACGCGGCGGCGAACCACGGATGGGCGTCGCTGGTGTGGTTCACGACCAGGTCGCCGATCACCCGCATGCCCCGGCGACGCGCCTGGTCGAGCAGCTCGTCCAGGGCGGCCTCGCCGCCGAAGGACGGGTCCACCGCGCGGTAGTCGGCGATGTCGTAGCCGTGGTCGCGCATGGGGGACCGGAAGAACGGCGTCAGCCACACCACGTCGACGGCCAGCCGGGCCAGGTGGTCCAGGTGCGCGCTCACCCCGGCCAGGTCACCCCACCCGTCACCGGTGCTGTCGCGAAACGACGGCAGGTACACCTGGTAGCCGACCGCGTCGCGCCACCACGGCCGGACCCGGGAGCGCCGCAGCAGGTGGGCGAGCTGCCCGAGGTCGAGCAGGCGGAGGTCGCCGTCGAGGCCGCGCAGTGCCGCGCAGCGCATGCCGGCGGCCCGCCCGGCGGCGAGCCCGGGCTCGGAGTCCTCGACGACGAGGCAGGCGGCCGGGTCGGCTCCCAGCCGGGCCGCCGCCCGCAGGTAGCCCTCGGGGTCGGGCTTACCCGCCCGCACGTCGTCGACGGTGAGCAGCAGCGGCGGGTCGATGCCGGCCGCGTGCAACCGTTCCTCTGCCAGCCGCCGGTCGGCGCTGGTGACCACCGCCCACGGCAGCCCGAGCCGGTCCATCTCGGCGAGCAGGTCGTGCGCGCCGGGCGCGGCGGCGACGTCCGCCAGGTCGTCGTACTGCAGGGCGTGCTGACGCCGCGCGGCCTCCGCGACCTCGTGCGCGTCGAGCGCGGGCAGCAGCCGCCGTACGGTGTGCGCCGCGGGGTTGCCGTGTGCCACGGCCAGCACCGCCGCCACATCCGCGCCGTACTCGCCCGCCCAGGTCGTCCAGGCCCGCTCGACCGACGCGTCGGAGTCGACGAGGGTGCCGTCCATGTCCAGGAGCACCGCTTCGAGCGCTTCGAGATCCAGCCGTTGTCGCCGCACAGGGGCCTCCTCCGATAAACTCGTAGCACGAGGATATAGGAGGTGACGGTGCCCATGACAAGCTCCGCAGGCCGGGCGCGGTCCGTCCGCGCGCGGGACGCCCGCTGGCGCGGCGCGCTGGCCGTGCTGGAGGAGATGCGCCGCGAGCCTGGCGCGACCCGGGCGGGCGTGGCGCGCCGGCTCGGCCTCACCACGGGGTCGGCCACCGAGATCACCGCGCGGCTGCGCGAGCTGGCGCTGCTCGTCGAGAGTCCGGCCGCCGTCTCCGGCCGGGGCCGCCCGACGACCGTCCTGCGCCCGCATCCGGACGGCCCGGTCGTCATCGCCGTCGACGTCCGGCAGGAGGACTGGCGGGTCGCGGTCGCGGAGCTCGACGGCAGGCCGCGCCTCGCCGAGGCGGCCGCGCACGCCGGCCGCGACCCCGATCAGGTGGTCGGCACGGTCGCGGAGGCGGTACGGCGGGTGCGCGAGCGTCACGGGCGGCGCGTCCGGGCCGTGTCGGTGGCGGTCGCCGCGACCGTGCGGCACGGCCGGGTCGTGCAGTCCGCGGCGCTGGGCTGGGACGCGGTGGACCTCGCCGCGCTGGCGCCCGAGCCGCGCCTGCCGCTGCTCGTCGGGAACGACGCGACGCTGGCCGGCGCCGCCGAGGCCCGCTACGGCGGCGGCGCCGGGGTCGGCACGGCGTTGCACGTCACGATCGAGGTGGGCGTGGGCGGCACCCTGGTCGCGGACGGCCGCCCCGTCGCGGGCGCGACCGGCACCGGCGGCGAGTTCGGCCATCTCCCGCTCGGCGATCCCGCGCTGCGCTGCCCGTGCGGCGCGCTGGGCTGCTGGGACCTCGCGGTCGACGGCCGGGCCATCGCCCGTCATCTCGGGGAGCCTCCGCCCCGCGACCCGCGCAGCTACGCGCGGACGGCCCTGGCCAGGGCGGAGGGGGACGCGGCGGTCCGGGCCGCGGTGGGACGGGCCGCGAGCGGGTTCGGCCGCGGCCTCGCCGGACTGATCAACGCCCTGGATCCCGGCATCGTCACATTGGGCGGCCTCGCCGAACCGCTGCGCTCCGCGGCCACCACGGAGTTCGGCGCGGCCCTGGCCGACGGGCTGATGAGCTTCCGCCGCCTGGACCCGCCGCCGGTGGTGGCCGCCGTACTGGGCGAGGACGGAGCGCTGCACGGGGCGGCGGCCACCGCGCTGGACCAGGTCCTCACCGAGGAGAGCCTCGGCGCGTGGGCGGCCGAGCGCTCCGGACGATGACCACCGGCCTGTCCGCGCGGTCCTCGCCCGGCGATCGGCTCCGGCGAGGGCTGGTGCCGCGGGACGTCACGCCGTGCGCTACGGAGCGCATTTGATAATCTACAAAGAGTCGCTTTCATCGTATTTGGCATGCTTTGACATCGCCATCTCCCTGGGCCGTCCCGCCTCCTTCACCATCGTGGAGGGCCGGGCCACCGGCCGGCCGCCGCCCGCGCCTCCTGACACGCGAACAGCCGCCCCCGACCGTCGCCGGCCACGAGGAACCCGTGGCCACCTGTCATCGCGTCGCGCCCCGCAGGCCCGCCCGGGGCGTGAGCAGCGCCTGCAGCGCGGTGGCCGCGGTGGCCGCGATCGAGTCCTGGCTCTCGTCCGCGATGGTCGGTACGCGAACGATGTGCCGTGCGACGATGATCCCCATCAGCATGGCCGAGGCGAGGCCCACGCGCAGGCGTGTGTCGTCGTCGTCCCGCAGGTGCGCGGGGGCGCCCTTCATCAGCCGGGCCTCGATGAAGTCGCGGAGCTGCTCGGCCGCGCGTTCCCGGGCGATCGCACCGCGGAGCATCGCCAGCAGTGGCCTGGACGCCTGCGGATCGTCCTCCCAGACACCGAGGAAGGCGCGCGTGACGCGCTCCCCGATGCCGTCCTCGGGCCCTTGCCACGCGTCGGTCATGCGCGCGAGCGCGGCCGGCGGCACGGACATGACGGCGCCGAAGAGCTCGTCCTTCGACGTGAAGAACTGCATGACCAGGGCGGCGTCGACCCCCGCGTCCGCCGCGATCCCGCGGATCGTCGTGGCCGTGAAACCGTCGGCGGCGAAGCGAGCCCGCGCCGCGTCGAGGACGGCCTGCCGGGTTTCGCTCCGACCCGGCCTGCGACCGCGCCGCCGGCGCGAGGGGGCGCCGTCCCGGCCCGACGACGTGCCCCCGGACGCATCGTTCTCCACCATGGCGCCAACTTCCGGTGATGTCGGGCCGACTGTGCCCGTGACGCACTCCCGCCGGGTCCACAGCCGCGTGGGCGACTCTCGCGCGAAGCATATCAACGTCCGTTGACTTCACCTGCCCATCAGGGTGCGCACCCGTCCCCGTTGGGCGGGGCGCCAGGCCGTCGGGCCGGGGGCCGGTCCGGCGCGGCCGTACGGGGCTGTGACCCATCACACTCTCCTTCATATCAACGTGTGTTGATATAAATTCCCGGCGGACGTACGCTGTGGACGCCGACGACGCCTTGACCTGCCCGAACGTCCCGGAAGCGTGCGCGCCCCCCGATGACGGCCGCATGTGCGCACCGGGCACCGGAACGCGGACGTCCCGGCCTCCGGAGGAAACGGCCCGATACGGAGCCGGTTCCGGGAAGAAAGACGAAGGAGTCCCTCATGAGCGAGGACCAGAAGGTGTACATGCCGTCCCACCCGCTGGAGCCGGGTGACAGGTACGGCGTTCTGAGCGGGTTCGATCCGGGCACGCGAACCCTGCCGGCGGGTTTCCGGATCGCGCCCGCGTTCCGCCCCATCCCGGTCGACATCGTGCTGGAGAAGGACGTGGCGGTCACCCTGCGCGACGGCGTGACCATCCATGTCGACGTGCTTCGTCCCGCCGGAGCGGACAAGGTGCCCGTCATCGTGGCGTGGAGCCCGTACGGCAAGGGCCAGGGGACCTCCGCCAGTGTGATGGGCGTGTTCGGGCTGGTCGGGCTGGACAACGCGATCGTCTCGGGTCTGGAGAAGTTCGAGGGTCCCGACCCGGCCTACTGGTGCGCGCGGGGCTACGCGGTCTGCAACCCGGACGTCCGGGGTGTGGCCGACTCCGAGGGCGACAGCGTCCTGTGGGATCGCCAGGAGGGCCGCGACTGCCACGACCTGATCGAGTGGCTGGCCGTCCAGGAGTGGTGCACCGGCAAGGTCGCGATGAGCGGGACCTCCTACCTCGCGGTCTCGCAGTGGTTCACCGCGGCCGAACAACCTCCGCACCTGGCGGCGATCAATCCGTGGGAGGGCGTGAGCGACGTCTACCGCGACCTGGTGATGCGGGGCGGCATGCCCGACCACGGGTTCGCCAGGCAACTGCGGGACCACAGCTTCTGGGGCAAGAACAACAAAGAGGACATCATCGCGGAGGCCGAGCGCTATCCGCTCATGAACGACCTGTGGGAGGACAAGATCCCGCGCTTCGACCGGATCACGGTGCCGGCGTACGTCGTGGCCAGCTACTCCAACACCCTGCACACCGCGGGAACGTTCCGCGCCTGGCGGCGGATGGCCTCGCGGGACAAGTGGCTCCGCGTCCACAACAGCCAGGAGTGGCCCGACTACTACGACGAGGCGAACAGGGAGGACCTGCGCCGGTTCTTCGACCACTACCTCAAGGGCGAGGACAACGGGTGGGAGCGGACGCCGCGCGTCCGCTACTCCGTCCTCGACCTCCAGGGCGGCGACCGGGTCGGCGTCGCCGCGGAGGAGTTCCCTCCCCCGGACGTCGTCCCGACGAGGTACTACCTCGACGGCCGCTCGCGCGCCCTGGTCACGGCCGCACCGGCGGAGGAGGCGAGCGCGCTCTACGAGGTCGGATCGAACCCGGACGCGGTGTCGTTCGTCACCCGCTTCGACCGGGAGACCGTGCTGGTCGGCTACCCGAAGGCGCACCTGTACGTCGAGGCACGAGGCGCCGACGACATGGACCTGTTCGTCCTCGTCCAGAAGCTCGACGCGTACGGCACCCCGTTGCAGCAGTTCACCGTGCCCAACCAGGGCGCGCTCGCGCAGGACCTCACCGAACGCGGCGCCTCGATCCTGCGGTACAAGGGATCCGACGGACGCCTGCGTGTCTCCATGCGCCACCTGGACGAGACGCTGTCGACCGACGCCGTACCCGCTCACGGCTTCGACCGGATCGAGAGGCTCTCCCCCGGCCAGATCGTCGGCGTCGACATCGACCTGCT
Source organism: Streptosporangium heterodermiicola (assembly GCF_051390675.1). Classification (NCBI taxonomy): domain Bacteria; kingdom Bacillati; phylum Actinomycetota; class Actinomycetes; order Streptosporangiales; family Streptosporangiaceae; genus Streptosporangium; species Streptosporangium heterodermiicola. The sequence goes on along the minus strand of NZ_JBPJSR010000016.1, from coordinate 216,662 downwards.
CCCGATCGGCCTCGCCTTCCACCCCGGCGAACAGCTCCGCCTCGTCATCAGCGGCCGGCACCTCCTCGGGCCGATGATGCCCGGCCTGGTCGAGTACACCCCGGCCAACGGCGGGAGGCACGTCATCCACACCGGCGGCGAACACGCCTCCTACCTGCAACTTCCCGTCCAGCCACACCACGCGCGGTCCGACCGGCGAGGCGCGGGGGAAGCGGTGCGCTGAGCGGCCAGGATGGCGGCATGGGGGAACACGACAGGCGATGGCTCTTCGCCGATCAGCTCGGGGACCACTTCCTCGACTCCGACGACCAGCCGGTGCTGCTGGTCGAGGCCAGGTCGGTGCTGCGGCGGCGGCGCTACCACCGGCAGAAGGCGCACCTGACGCTCTCGGCGCTGCGGCACCGGGCGGCCGAGCTGGGCGACCGCGCGCTGTTCCTGCGGACCGGCACCTTCGCCGAGGCGCTCGGCCGCGCCGGCTGCCGGGTCACCGTCTGCGGGCCCACCAGCCACGCGGCCGACGCGTTCGTCCGGGGCCGCGCCGAGGTGACCGTCCTGCCCTCGCGCGGGTTCACCAGCACCGCGGAGGAGTTCAGCGCCTGGGCCAGGAGCAGGGAGGGCCACCGGCTGCTCATGGAGGACTTCTACCGCGACGCCCGGCGCCGCCTGGACGTGCTCATGGACGGCGACGAGCCCGCCGGCGGCCGGTGGAACCTCGACGCCGAGAACCGCGAGCCGCCGCCCGCCGGGGGGCTGGACGTGCCCGGCCCGTGGACGGCCGAGGAGGACGAGATCGACGAGCGGGTGCGCCACGACCTCGACCGGTGGGAGAGCGACGGCGAGATGTCCTTCGTCGGGCGCGACGGCCCGCGCGTGTTCCCCGTCACCGTCGCGGAGGCCCACGGCGCGCTGCGGCACTTCATCCGCCACCGGCTGCCCGCCTTCGGCCCGTACCAGGACGCGATGCTCACCGGCGACCCGTTCATGGCGCACAGCATGCTCTCGCCCGCCATCAACCTCGGGCTGCTCGACCCCATGACGTGCGTGCGGGCCGCCGAGGCCGCCTACCGGGCGGGGCACGCCCCGCTCACGAGCGTCGAGGGGTACGTGCGGCAGCTCATCGGCTGGCGCGACTACATCTGGCACCTGTACTGGTACTTCGGCGAGGACTACCGCGACCTCAACCGGCTGTCGGCCCGCACCGCGCTGCCCGCCTGGTTCGAGGAGCTGGACGCGGACGCCGTCGAGGCGCGCTGCCTGTCGTGGGCGCTCGCCCAGGTGCGCGACACCGGGTTCGCCCACCACATCGTCCGGCTGATGGTGCTCGGGAACTTCGCGCTCCAGCGGGGGTACGACCCCGCGCGGCTGACCGACTGGTTCCACCGTTGCTTCGTCGACGGGTACGACTGGGTGATGGTGCCCAACGTGATCGGCATGTCGCAGCACGCCGACGGCGGCATGCTGGCGACCAAGCCGTACGCGGCCGGGGGCGCGTACATCAACCGCATGAGCGACTTCTGCGCGCCCTGCCGCTACCGGCCCTCCCGGCGGACCGGCGAGGACGCCTGCCCGTTCACCGCGGGCTACTGGTGGTTCTTCGCCCGCAACCAGGAGTGGCTGGCCGCCAACCCGCGCACGGCCCGCGGCGTGCACGGCATGCGGCGGCTCGACGACCTGGACGAGGTGTGCGCCCAGGAGGCCGCGCGCGGCGACGCGCCCCCCTGACCGATTTCGGCACGCCCGCCCGCCGGTCCGGGGAAGGCCGCGGCGGTCACGGCCCGGGTGCGTGAGGCTCGGCCGGTTCCTCGTCCGTCCGGGCACCCGATCGGATCGGATCGCGGCGATCGGGTACGGCCGGGGTTCCTCCGGCAGGGTTGACATCGAAAGGGGGCCCCGTGATCTCGGCGCTCAACCGGCTTGTCGGCCTCGTCGAGGAGCATCTCGCCGAGGAGTTCGACGTCCACGGGCTGGCCAGGGAACTCGGCACGACCGAGTACCACCTGCGCCGGATGTTCTCGTCGCTGGCCGGCATGCCGCTGTCGGAATACGTGCGCCGCCGCCGCATGACCGTCGCCGCCGCCGACGTCGTCCGGCGCGAGGACGACCTGCTGAGCATCGCCGTCCGGCACGGGTACGGCTCGACCGAGGCGTTCGGGCGCGCGTTCCGCGCGGTCCACGGCTCAGGTCCCGGTGACGTGCGCCGCGACGGAGGCCCCCTGCGCACACAACCACGGCTCAGGTTCCGCCTGACCGTCGAAGGGAGCATCCCCATGGACACCCGCCTCGTCGACCGCCCCGCGTTCCGGCTGGCCGGACACGCGGCCCGGGTCCCGCTCATCCACCAGGGCGTCAACCCGCACATCCAGCGGCACATCGCCGCGCTGCCGCAGGAGGAGCATCTCCGGCTGAAGGCCCTCGGCGACCTCGAACCGGAGGGCCTGCTGCAGGTCAGCGACGATCTCGACCCCGACGGCGCGGAGGGCGGCGAACTGACCTACCTGCACGGCGTCGCCGTCTCCCGGGACACGCCGGTCCCCGACGACCTCGACGCCATCGAGGTACCGGCCGGCAGGTGGGCGGTCTTCCGCACCGCGGGACCGCATCCGCAGGCGCTGCAGGACACCTGGGCCGCGACCGCGACCGAGTGGTTCCCCTCCAACCCGTGGCGGCTGCGGCCGGGCCCCTCGATCGTCGCGTTCCTCGAACGCGCGGACGACTTCAGCTCCGCGACCTGCGAGCTGTGGCTACCCGTCGAACCGGCGTGACGGAAGGCGGGCACGGGATCACCCCGGGCCGCCGGACGCCTCCGCCCGGCCGACGCCCTTCGGAGGCGGCGGCACGGCGGGCAGGCCCACGGGCGTGTACGGCCGCCGGCGGCGGCCGGGTCACCGCCGCCCCCGGCCGGAGCGGCTAACCGCCCAGCCGGATGATGCCCCGGGAGGCGGCGACCGTCACCGCGGCGGTGCGGTCGTCCACGCCGAGCTTGGTGAAGACGTGCAGCAGGTGGGTCTTGACCGTGGCCTCGCTGATGCACAGGTGGGCGGCGATGGCCTTGTTGCTCATCCCCCGGGCGACCGCGCCGAGGACCTCGATCTCCCGGCCGCTGAGGGCGTCGGGGGCGTCGGACCGCGCCCACGACAGCACCCGGGTCGCGATCGCCGGCGACAGGGCGCTCTCCCCCCGCGCCGCCGCCCGGATCGCGTCGAACAGCCGCTCACGGCCGGTGTCCTTGAGCAGGTAGCCGATGGCTCCCGCGTCGATGGCGCGTGAGATGTCGCCGTCGGTGTCGTAGGTGGTCAGGACGATCACCCTGGCGTCCGGGTCGTGGTCGCGGATCCGGCCGATCGCCGTCGCGCCGTCGATCTCGGGCAGCTGCAGGTCCATCAGGGTGACGTCGGGCCGCAGGTCGCGCGCCAGCCGTACCGCGTCCGTGCCGGAGACCGCCTCGCCGACCACCTCCAGGTCGTCCTGGGTGCCCAGCATCGCCCGGATGCCGTCGCGGACCACCGGGTGGTCGTCGGCGATCAGGACCCGGACGGTCATCGCGCCCCGCTCAGCGCCGCCACCGGGAGGCTCGCCACCACCGTGGCGCCCGCGCCAGGGGCGCTCTCCACGAGCAGCGTGCCGCCGAGCTGCTCCATCCTCTCCCGCATGATCGAGAGGCCGTGCCCGGAGGCGGCCCGCCCGGGGTCGAAACCGCCGCCGTCGTCGTGGACGTCGAGCACGACCAGGTCCTCCATGTACGACAGGGTCAGCGTGACCTGCTCGGCGCGGGCATGGCGGCGGACGTTGGCGACCGCCTCCTGCGCCACGCGCAGCAGCTCCGCCTGGACCTCGGCCTCAAGCGGCCGGAGCTTGCCGGTGATCACGGTGTGCGCGCGGACGCCGGTCTCGTCCGACAGCCGGCCGGACAGCCACCGCAGGGCCTCCGGCAGGCCGCACTCGTCGAGCCGGCCGGGGCGCAGCGCCGTCACCACCCGGCGGCTCTCGGCCAGGTTCTCCCGTGCCGCCCGCAGCGCCTGGGTCAGGTGCTTGTTGTCCGGCAGGGTCGCCTGGGCCGCCTCCAGCAACATCGCCACGCTGGCGAACCCCTGGGTCAGGCTGTCGTGGATGTCGCGGGCCAGCCGCTGCCGCTCGGCCGCCACGCCCGCCTGCCGTTCGGCCGCCGCCCGCGCCTCCTGCGCGATCTGCAGCCGGTCGAGGAGCCGCTTGCGTTCGGCGCTCTGCCGCGACACCGAGCCGAAGTACCCGACCGCGGTGGCCGCGCTGATCGCGATCAACGCGGCGACGACGACCTCGGCCCAGGTGATCGACCCGGTCGCGTGGAAGCGATGCCACAGCCAGCCCCCGGCACACGACACCACCGCGACCAGCCCGACCCGCACGGCGTCCATGCAGTACGGCACGAGCACGCTCAGCACGACCACCAGGAAGGAGGAGTCGACGGCGAACAGCCCCAGCCAGAGCACCCCGCCGCCGAGCGTGTACGGCACGGGCACACCGTCCGGGGGCGGCGTGCGCAGCACGAACCACACCGCGTACCAGGCGGCCAGCCCGGCCACCAGCACGACCGGGAGCACCTGGCCCGTCTCCCTCAGGGGACCGGCCGAGGTCAGCACCAGCCACGAGGCGAAGAAGGCGTGCTGCCACCGGCGCTGCGACCGCTCCCAGGACTCCACACCGCCGACGATAATCAACCACCCGCCCGTTCGGCATCAACCGGTCGACTGATCACGCGATCGGTATTCCGCTCGATGCGGGCGCCGCCGTATCGGAACCAGACTCGACGGCGTGACCGCCATCCCCAGCCCGACCCAAGCCGTCTGGCATCTCGGCCCGCTCCCGATCCGCGCCTACTCCCTGCTGATGCTGCTCGCCGTCGTCGTCGGCATCTGGGTGACCCGGCGCCGGTGGGTCGCCCGCGGCGGCGATCCCGGCGTGATCGGGGACATCGCCACCTGGGCCGTGCCGTCCGGCATCGTCGGTGCCCGGCTCTACCACGTGGCCACCGACTGGCAGCGGTACCTCGGCCCCGGCGACGACCCGCTGCGCGTGTTCGCGATCTGGGAGGGCGGGATCAGCATCTGGGGCGCCGTCGCGGGCGGCGCGGTGGGCGCGTGGCCGGCCTGCCGCCGGAGCGGCGTCGCGCTGCGCGACTTCGCCGACGCCGTCGCGCCCGGGATCGCGCTCGGGCAGGCGATCGCCCGCTGGGGCAACTGGTTCAACCAGGAGCTGTACGGCAGGCCGACGACCCTGCCCTGGGCGCTGGAGATCGACCCCGCCCATCGGCCACCCGGCCTGGAGTCCACCGCCACCTACCACCCGACCTTCCTCTACGAGTCGCTGTGGAATCTGGGTGTGGCCGGGTTCGTCCTCTGGGCCGGACGGCGGTTCCGGCTCGACCGCGGCCGGACGTTCGCGCTCTACGCCGCCGCCTACGCCGCTGGTCGCGCCTGGATCGAGTGGCTCCGCATCGACTCCACCCACCACGTCCTCGGCCTGCGCCTCAACAACTGGACCGCCCTGCTCGCCTTCACGGCCGCGGTCGCGTACCTCGCCGCCACGCGAAGGGCCGCTCCGGCGGACCGGCCGGGCGGCGGGGCCGGGAACTGAGGACCATCGGACCGCAAACGGCCGGCGCGGCCGGCGCACACGTCAGAAGTTGGCGGCCGACCACCTGGAACGGGGAGCCTAGAGATCCACGGACGCGCCCGCCGGGATCCGGGCGTAGTCGGTCTCCTCTTCGAGCCACGCGTCGAAGTACTCCAGGCCGATCTCGCTGAGGTGGACGTCGTGGATCGGGAACGCCCGGGCGGGCCGGACGCCCCGGACGAAGGTGATGGCCTCGCCGATCTTCACCCAGGGCCCGGACGCCGGAACCAGCAGGGTGTCGACCTCCTCGGAGGGCACGAAGAAGGAGTCCCCCGGGTGGTAGAGGCCGTCCACGAGGAAGCCGAGGTTCGGGCAGCCGGGCAGGCCGTCGACGATCTCGGCGTGTTCGCCGCCGACGGCCTTCACGGTGAAGCCGGCGGCGGTGAAGGTCTCGCCCGCGGCGACCGCGACCGCCCCCTCGCCGAGCTCCGCGGCCAGCGCCGCGTGGGTGTGGACGGTCAGCGCGGGGTTGCTCGCCCGGGCCGCCTTGAGCGCCTTGACGTCGATGTGGTCGCCGTGCTCGTGCGAGACGAGCACGGCCGTGGCGCCGGACAGCGCGATCTCCGCCTCGGAGAAGGTGCCCGGATCGATCACCAGCCCTCGGTCGCCGTCCTGCACGCGCACACAGGCGTGCCCGAATTTAGTTAATATCACCCGATCACCCTATCGATCACCCTCGAAAGTCCGCTTTCCTGGGGAAATCCGGGGCCAGGGCGACCGGCCTCATCGTGGAGGACGCGAAACGAGCCGGGGCCCGCACCTCAGAGAGATGCGGGCCCCGGCCCGTGATGCGCCTGCTACTAGGCGGGAACGATGTTCTCCGCCTGCGGGCCCTTCTGGCCCTGCGTGACGTCGAAGGAGACCTTCTGGCCCTCCTGCAGCTCACGGTAGCCCTGGGCGGCGATGTTGGAGTAGTGGGCGAAGACGTCGGCGCCGCCGCCGTCCTGCTCGATGAAGCCGAAGCCCTTTTCAGCGTTGAACCACTTAACGGTGCCAGTCGCCATGATCATTCTCCTTCGATAGGGGGCAGAGCCGGGATCCACACCGCGTGGATCCCGCGTCGCCGCGATGAGCCCATCCGGAGATGACCGGGAAAACAAAATGCACCTGAAGGGTTATCCGTCAGGTGCACACAAAGTTTCATGGGTACCACAACCGCAACTACGTTCAGGCTAGCACCTGTCCGGACCAACACACGAGCCCACCCCGGCCCGGGCACAGAAAGCCTGTGACGATCACCCGTCCGACCGCCCCTCGCGCGCCAGTGCCCGCCTGTGCGCGGCGTCCAGGAGCGCGATCACGGCGAGTGCCGCGATCGTCGCGCCCGCCGCCGCGAGATGGCACCACGGGGCGGGCAGGTAGTTGGCCGCGGTCAGGGCGTTGGGGGCCTTGCCGGTGAACACCCGGAAGACGATCGCCAGCGGCCCCTCCCAGACACCCGCGGCGAGCACCAGAAGCATTCCGAGCCGGTACCAGGCCTCGTTCATCACGAACCTCCTCACCCGCGATCCGATGAGGCGCTCTGGCGTGTCGCCGCCGGGCGCGGGCTGGACGCGGCGAGCATCCGGGAGGTCGCCGCCGAGGCCGGGGTGTCGCCGCGCGTGGTCCAATACCACTTCGACGGCAAGCACCGGCTCCTCGTCTCCGCGCTCCAGCTGCTGTACGAGGACAACGAGCGGCACTCCCGGGCGCGGATGGCCTCGGTCGACCCCGCGGACTCCCGGGCCCTGCTGCGGGCGATCCTGGGCGAGTTCCTGCCCCTGGACGACCAGCGCCGGGCGGCCCTCCGGGTGCTCGCCGCCTACTACGCCCGCAGCCTCACCGATCCCGCGCTGGCCTCGTTCTTCCCGCACGACGCCCAGCCTCTCGAACAGCTGGTCGCCGGTGTCATCGGGCGGGCACAGCGCGAAGGGAAGGCCGCGCCGGGGCTCGACCCGCGCCACGAGGCAGACCTCCTGGTGGCCGGGATCACCGGGCTGGGCATGGACGTCCTCCACGGACGGCGCACGATGGCCGAGGTCCGGCGTGCCGTCGACTACCACCTCGACCGCGTCTTCCCCACCGGCCCGGAGGACGACCCGCACGCGGCCGCGCCATCCTGATCCGGCGATTCGCGTACGCGGGGCCACGGCGATCCGGCGATGGGTGCCGGGGGAGCGCCGACGAGCCGGGCCCCACCCGCCGGCAGGCCCTGCCGAAGACACCGGCACGCTCGCTGGTCGACGGGCCCTGCGGCCTCTTTCACGCGTAAATTGCGCGTCGTGTAGACGAAACCGCCGGTGGCCAGCAGCCCGGCGATGACCTGGACGATCCGTCCGCGCGCCGCGTCGCGCGCCACCCTCAGTTTCTCCCCCCACTGAGCCTTCGGCACGTCTCGTACGTCGTGTGCGGCGATCGCGCCGGCGAGTGGCCAGAACAGCGCTGTCAGCAGCGCCGCGACCACAATGCAGATCCCGATGGTCCCGATTACGCGCCACACGCGTTTCCTGCCCCTGCGAGAGCCAATAATTTCCCCGGCGACAGGTTCGCTCATACCCGATATGGTACGGGCCGGCTATTCGGCGCGAGAGGTCTTTCTTCTTCGTCAATCAATTCACCGCTTCAGTGAATGATCTTAATCTTCCGGCGCGCGAGCCGCGCTTTCCCCATCGCCGGGACCCGTCAATGAAGGAGCCGGGCACACGATCGGGTTCGAGCGCGGCACCGGCACGTCAGCCCGTGCCTGGCCGCTCTCCCCGGAAAACGGCTCGTGACCAGGTTCTGCTCACTCGGCAGCGTAATATCGGCCGCCCCGCACGGTGATCAGCGCGCGGCGGCCGATATTCCACGGCATGGTCGACCGCACATCACCGGGGCCGGAATGTTCATTGTCACCGGTGTCGCTCATACCGCGCAGTGGCGAATCGCGTTCGTTCCGGGCGCCATCCCCGCGACGTTCCCTCGCGCATTCCAGCCGCGCCGGCGGCGACCGCGGCACGGTCCCCTGCCCTCGCGTCCGTACCCGAAGGCGAGGGCAGGGGACGAGTGTCAGATGAGGTCCACCTCCGCGTACGGCAGGCCCCCCGACAGGGTGGGGAAGCCCGGGCCCCGGTCGAAGAAGGGGCTTGCGGCCGGATCCGCCGGGAGGAGGGCGCGGAGGTCCGCCCGGCGGGTCGCGGTGGCCTCGGCGTCCACCTGGAGATCGCCGGGGTCGCCGCGCAGGACGACCCCGTAGTCGTCGCGGGCGCCGTCGGCGGAGACCTTGCCGTCACGGACGTCGGCGGCCACCAGGGCGGGATCGCGGTCCAGCGGGGAGCCCCAGCCGCCTCCGCCCGTGGTGCGCACCCGGATGATCTCACCGGCCAGGACCGGCGAGTCGTCCACCAGGCCCTCCATCTCCCTGCCCTCGATCTCCACGACGAACGGCCGTCCGGCCCGGCCGCCGTTCACGCCCCAGCACGACAGGATCGAGCGGTCGGCGATGGACATGAACGAGGCGTCGCGGAGCATCCGCAGGTGCTTGTCGTAGCCGAGGCCGCCCCGGTAGAGACCGGGCCCGCCGGAGTCGCGGGCCAGGCCGAGCCGCTCGACCCGGAACGGCCAGCGGGACTCGGCGAACTCGACCGGGATGTTGCGCGAGTCGGGCACCACGTGGATGGTGTCCTCGCCGTCGGCGTACCACCGGCCGCCGGAGCCGCCGCCGAGGACCTCCCTCATCAGGTACGGGGTGCCGTCGAGGCCGTCGCCGTAGACGCCGGTGTAGCGGATGGTCTCCTGGTCGGCGGGCATCCGGCCGCCGGTCGCCTTCGCCAGTACCCCGGCCAGCACGCCCAGCAGGCGCAGGATCACGAACGTGCGGGCGTTGGTGGGGGCGGGGAAGATCGGGGTGAGCAGGGTGCCCTTCCCAGGGAACCGCATCTCGACGAGGGGGACGACCCCCTCGTTGACGTCGAGCTCGGCCATCCGCTCGGGGGTGTCGGCCAGGTTGCGCAGGATCGGCGCCAGCCACTTCTTCAGGAACACCCCGTCGGCGTAGTCGCCCGCGTGGTTGATCGGCCCCTTCGCCTGCGGGGAGGTGCCGGTGAAGTCGATGACCAGGGGAGCGGCGGCGGAGTGGTCGACGGTGAGGGTCATCCGCTGGGTGTGCAGGCGGGGCTCGTCGACGCCGTCGTGCTCGGCGTAGTCCTCCCACACGTGCGTGCCCTCGGGGATCTTGGCCAGCAGTTCCCTGCGGAACGTCTCGGTGGTGCTGGAGATGATCGCGTCGAAGCACGCCTCGACCGCCTCGCGCCCGTACCGGTCGAACAGCTCGCCCAGCCGCCGCGCGCCCATCAGGCAGGCCGAGCACTCGGCGTCCAGGTCCCCGGCGAGGGAGTCGGGCATCCGGGAGTTGCGCGTCATGATCGTGAGTGCCGCCCGGTTGGGCACGCCCTCGTCCCACAGCTTGATCGGCGGGACCATCAGCCCCTCCTCGAACACGCTGCGCGCGTTGCTCGGCATGGAGCCCGGCACGGCCCCGCCGATGTCGTCGTGGTGCCCGAACGCCTGCACGAAGGCGACGACCTGCCCGTCGTGGAAGACCGGGACCGTCACGCACAGGTCGGGCAGGTGCCCGATGCCGCCCTCGGACAGGTAGACGTCGTTGTGGAAGAACACGTCACCCGGCCTCATCTCGCCGACCGGGAAGTCCCTCACGATCGGCTGGACCAGCGCGGAGTAGGACCTGCCGGTCAGTTTGCGCAGCCGTACGTCGTGGATGCCCGCGCGGAAGTCGTGCGCGTCGCGGATCATGGGTGAGCGGGCGGTACGGGCGATGGCCGTCTCCACCTCCATCTCCACCGACGCGAGCGTCCCCTCGACGATCTCCACCAGCACCGGGTCGGCCCCGTGCACCGGTCGCCGCGCGTCACCCACGTCGTACCTCCAGGTTTCCGAACTCGTCCACGGTCGCGGTGAAGCCGGGGTGGAGCGGCAGCGTGGAGCCGTACTCCTCGATGACCGCCGGGCCGGTGATCGTCGCCCCTGCGGTCAGGTCGGGGCGGCGGTGGACGGGGGCGGCGCCCCACTCGTCGTAGAAGACCTCACGGGAGGCGACCGGCTCGGGGCGCGGGTCGCCGTGGGGCCTGCGGCCGATGACGGGCCGGGTGATCGGGCCGATGCCGGAGACGCGGAGGTTGACCCACTCGACGCCGTGCCGGGGGTCGTCGCGGTAGCCGTACCCGTAGAGCCTGTGGTGCTCGGTGTGGAAGCGGTGCAGCACCTCGGCCCGCCAGTCCTCGTCCAGCGGGCCGGACGGCGCGGGCACCCTGACCTCGTAGGCCTGGCCGTAGTAGCGCAGGTCGGCGCTGCGCGCGTAGACGTGCGCGCCGGTGGCGAAGCCCTCGCGGTCCAGGGCCTCGGCTGCCTGTCCCTCCAGGTCGCCGAGGATCTCCCCGGCGGTCTCCAGGGAGAGGTCACGGGTGACGAAGGTGCGGACGTAGTCGTTCTTGACGTCCACGGTGAGCAGCCCGAAGGCCGAGACGTTGCCCGGGTCGGGCGGGACGATCACCGACGGCAGGCCGAGGATGTCGATCAACCGGCAGACCAGCAGCGGTCCCGAGCCGCCGAAGGCGACCATGGGGAAGTCGCGCACGTCCAGGCCGCGTTTGACGGTGATCTGGCGGATGGCGTTCGACTGGTTGAACGCGCTGATCTCCAGGATGCCCGCGGCGGTCCGTTCGGGGGACAGCCCGATCTTGCCCGCGAGCGCCTCGATCCCCTCCCGGGCGGCGTCCGCGTCGAGCGGGATCTCCCCGCCGAGCAGGTGCGGGGGGACCCGACCGAGGAAGACGTGCGCGTCGGTGACGGTGACCTCGGTGCCGCCCCGGCCGTAGCAGAGCGGGCCGGGGTCGGCCCCCGCCGATCTGGGCCCGACCTTCGGCGTGCCCTCGGGGGAGATCCACGCGACGGAGCCGCCGCCCGCGCCGACGGTCACGATGTCGATCATCGGGATCTTGCAGGGGTAGCGGCCGATGCTGCCCTCGGTGGTCAGGGACGGCTCCCCGTCGACGACCACCGCGACGTCGGTCGAGGTGCCGCCGCCGTCCAGGGTGATCACCGAGGGGTGCCCGGCGGTGGCGGCGATCAGCGCGGCGCCGAGCGCGCCCGCGGCCGGTCCCGAGAGCACGGTGGTGATCGGCTGGTGCACGACCTCGGCCGCTGACAGCACGCCGCCGTTGCTCTTCATCACGGAGAACGGCAGGCCGCTCCCCCGCGCCGCCCGCGCGACATCCGGTGTGCCGTCCAGCGCACCGTCCGGTGTGTTTTCCAGCGCGGACGGCTCCGCACCCGTGACGTCCTTCCAGTACGCCCGTCCGGCCGCGTCCCCCTCGTGCGCCTGTCCGGCGTCCTGGGCGCGGCTCGCCGCCTCCAGGCGTTCGGCCAGGTTGGCGATGTAGCGGCGCATGGTCGGTTTGACCGCGGCGTCGACCAGGGTGGTGACCGACCGCTCGTACTCCCGGTACTCGCGCAGCACGTCGCACGAGATCGAGACGACGGCGTCCGGGTGCTCCCGTTCGAGGACCTCCCGCATGCGCAGTTCGTGGGCGGGGTTGGCGTACGAGTGCAGGAAGCACACGCCGATCGAGGTGACACCGCGGTCGCGGAACCACCGGGCGGCCGCGACGGCCTGCTCCTCGTCGAACGGCCGCACCTCGGCCCCGGTGTGGTCCAGGCGCCCGCCGACGGTCCTGACCCGGTGCACCGGGACGATGCGGGGCGGTTTCACCCAGAAGTAGGAGTTGCCGTAGCCGTCCGGCACGCTCTGCCGGGCGATCTCCAGGATGAACTCGAAGCCCTCGGTGGTGACGAAGCCCAGGTCGGCGATGCGGTCTTCGAGGAGCTGGTTCGTGGCGACCGTGGTGCCGTGCACGACGGCCGACACGGCCTCCATGCCCACGTCGGCCGTGTCGGCCGTGTCGCCCGTGTCCTTCGCTCCGGCCACCTTGCGCAGGACTTTCCGCACCCCCTCCATGAACCCGTCGGCCGGGTTGGCGGGGGTGGAGGGAGTCTTGGTCGTGGTGATCTCACCGGTCTGCTCGTCCACCGCGACCACGTCGGTGAACGTGCCTCCGGTGTCGACCCCGATACGGACGCTGCGCATGCCCCCGTGTCTACCCAGTTCCGGCGAGTCCGCAAATCGGCGGACCCTGCCGAAGCTGTGCCCGGTCCTTGGGCAGTGTTGGCGGGAAACGGCCGGGAAACGACTGGGAAACGACCTCGCCGGAAACGATCCCGCCGCCGCCACGGTCACCGGCCGGGAGACGGGGGAAGCGGTGGCGGGAGCGACGAGGGGCCGGCGGGGGCGGACCCTAGCGGCGGCGGGGGCCCATGGTGGTGTTGATCACCGCGTCGGCGTCGTGCGCGTGGATCTTGGCGGCGAGGCGGATGGCCATCTCGTTCGTACGGCGCAGTTCGGCCTCGACCCGGTCCTTGCCGGACTGGCCGACCTGCACGCCGAAGTAGGCGCCGATGACCGCGCCCGAGACGCCGACGAGCCCGGCGAACGGCGCGGCCGTGTCGCCCTCGCGCAGCGCGATCACCACGAAGCCGATCAGGATGACCACGAGCCCCATGACGACGACGTAGAACCCGTACCGCCAGCGAGCCGCCTCGGCCTGGGCGGCGACGGCCTCGTCCTCGGTCATCATCGCCGCGAGCGCCGCGGGCATCTCCGTGGCCTCCGCGCCGGAGGGGCCGGAGGCACCGGGGGTCACGATGGCCGGGGTCTTACCGAGGGGTGGTGCTGAGTTGTTGGTGGTCGTCACAGGTTCTCCCACTTTTCGATGTACCAAAAGGAATCTCCCACGGTTCTCGCCACCAAGCCAAGTCAGGCCATGTCATGGCTCGTCATGGCTTGTCAACCGGAGACCACCCCCTTCTACCAGGGCATCTCACGCCCAGACGCCCTCATCCACCCCACGGCTCACTACCAGTTGTAGATCGTTATCTTTCGGGCGGACGTACGAGGGCGGGCCGTCCACGAAACGTGAAGATCACGATCCATGCTTGGCTCGGTAAAACAGGACTCAGATGAGATAGAAGAACATTCACTACTCTCATCCGGTTTCCAGAGGTATCTGTGACAAAACTCCTCCGGCTCCTCGTGGCGCCACTGTCCGCCGCCGCTCTCCTCCTCACCGTGTTCTCGGCCCCCGCCCGCGCCGACAGCGACCCCGTGCTCGCCGCCCGGTGGCAGGTCGCGTGGGACACCTACCGGTTCTACGAGTTCCTGACCGCTCCCCTCCCGATAACGGGACGGAGCCAGGCCAAGCGCGACATCTCCATCGAGATCAACGCACCGGTGGAGCACGTGTTCGACGCCTACTCGAACATCAACAACCACATCGGCATGCACTCGTTCCTGAAGCGGGTCGTCACCCACGCGGACTGGACCGACGCCGGGACGCGCTACGTCAACCTCACGGCCGTGGAGGACATCCCGGTCGCCGGAGTGCCCGTCACCTCCAACACGCACGCGCAGCAGCGCATCCACCGCGACGAGCTCTACTACGAGACCGACTCCTGGACGCTGCCGAACGTCGTCACGCACCAGAAGATCGTCTTCGAGGACCTGGGCGACGGGCGGACGCGCGTCACCGAGCATCTCACCTTCGAGGCGAGCGTCCTGCTCATCGACTTCACCGTGACGAACGGCGTCTCCTCCCACCAGGCGACGCAGGCGGGTCTCAAGGCGGCGATCGAGAGCGGCGCGCTCTGAGCCGACCCATCGGCCGGGGCCGCGCCCGCCGTTCATCGGGCGCGGCCCCCTCTTCCCGGTTCGCGTGGCTTGCTCCTGGTTCGCACCGCTTATCTAAGAGGTACGCATAGCTTCTTTGTGGTTCGTGTAGCTTCTCGCTGGTTCGCACCGATTCCCAACGGTTCTCGCCGGTTCTTGCCGGTTCCCATCGGCGGACCCGAGAGCGACCCCGCCGGGTGCGAGGGGCGATCCCGTACGCCCCGACGGCAGGTGAACGCGACGGGTCGATCACCAGGGGTGGAGATCGCGGAACGCGGCCGGAGTACTAGGCTGGCGCCCCGTGACCGAATTGTCTGCCCTCTCCGCCGTTCCCGCCGGTTCCCGGGACGGAGTGCTGCGCTTCTACTTCGGCCCGATGGACTGTGGCAAGTCCACCCTGGCCCTGCAGATGAACTACAACCACGGCCGCCAGGGCAGGCGCGGCCTGGTGCTCACCAAGCACGACCGCTCGGGCACCCCGCAGGTCACCAGCCGGATCGGCCTGGGCAGTGAGGCCGTCGAGGTCGTCGACGACCTCGACCTGGTGGCCCTGGTCCGCGCGCACGAGCCCATCGACTACGTCATCTGCGACGAGGCGTGCTTCTACACGGTCGCCCAGATCGAGCAGCTCGCCGATCTCACCGACGATTTCGGCGTCGACGTCTACGCCTTCGGCCTGGCCTCGGACTTCCGCTCGCAGATGTTCCCCGCCGCCCAGCGGCTGTTCGAGCTGGCCGACGAGATCAGCCGCCTGCAGGTCGAGGTCCTGTGCTGGTGCGGCCGCCCCGGGCGCCTGAACGCCCGGGTGGTCGGCGGCAGGATGGTCCGTACCGGCGAGCAGGTCGTCATCGGCGACACGGGCGCCGACCCGATCCGCTACCAGGTGCTGTGCCGCCGCCACTACCGCTCCGGCGAGCTCGGCCTGCCCGGCTGACCTCCCCCGCCGAGCGGGAAAACGATCGGACGGAGAAACCGACCGCTCGGAGAGACAGCCGGTTGAGGGAACGGCCGGGCGGGGGCGCCCCCGCCCGGGTGATGTTCAGACCGCGCAGTGGCCCTCGTCGTCGCAGGCGTCGCCGCCGTTCGTGGCGGCCTTGACGGCCCTCGCCGCGGGCGACTGGCCGGTGCGCTCGGCGACCTCTTCGAGGGCGGCGAGCAGGGTGTCCTCGGGCTGGGCGCCGGACACGGCGAACCGGCCCTCGAAGAGGAAGAGCGGCACCGAGCTGACACCGATGGCGCGGGCCTGGGCCAGCTCCTCCTTCACCGCCGCCACGCCGTCCTCCCCGTCCAGGTCGGCCCGCACGCCCAGCTCGCGGGCCAGTCCGGCGAGAACCTCGCGGGAGCCGACGTCGAGACCGTCGGTGAAGTGCGCGCGGAAGAGGGCGTAGAGCGCCTCCTCACCCTTGCCCTGCTCTCCGGCGAGCCGGATGAGGCGGTGCGCGTCGAAGGTGTTGGCCTGGATCGAGTGATCGAAGTCCAGCACCAGCCCGTCCTCGGCGGCGACCCCGGTCACCCTCCCGAACATCTGGGCGGCCTGCTCGGCCCCGCCGAACTTCGCCGCGGCCCACGTGAGCGTGAGCTCGCCGTTGGACTTCGCGTCCGGCGCTAGCTGGAACGGCCTGAACTCGACCTCCACCTCGCCGCCCTTGGCCCGGTAGCGTTCCACGGCGCGGGCGAAGCGGGTGTGACCGATGTAGCACCACGGACAGACGACGTCTGAGTAGATTTCAACCTTCACACCACGCTGCAACCGTCACGGCGACCCGCTGATTCCGGCGTCCGTCCCATCGTTCGCGGACATCGCGCCGACGGTGACCGGCGGGGTGTCCGAGGTCAGTACGGCAGTAGCCTCCCGGACGGGCTCCGCAGGTCCGGCGTGTCCCGGGCGGGACGTCGCGCGCGCTTGCGGATTCGTATCCGACGCGCTCTCCGGAACTCCTGTCGTGTGCGCGTACGGGCCTGACCTGCCGATTCCTGTGGTGTGCCGCCGTCCGGGCGGCGCGGATGGTCCATGTCGCCTACGTCCCCCGTATCCTCTCTGTTCTCCCCGCCCTCCGTGAGGAGAGGCTTTCCTGTCCTGGCCGGTGGGCCGGGTCGCGGGGAGGTCGGCCCTCTCAGGCCTCTCAGGCCGCGGTGCCGTCGAGACGCGCCTGGACGGACAGCTCGAACCAGCTGACCTTCCCCAGGAGCGTGCGTTCGCTGCCCCAGCGGTCGGAAAGCACGTCGAGCAGATACATGCCGCGCCCTCCCTCGTCGTCATCGTGAATGTCGCGCACGCGGGGCAGGACGGGATTGGCGTCGTTCACCTCGCAACGCAGCGTTCCCCGCTCGCAGGAGACGGCGAGCCCGATCGGTCCCCAGGCGTGGCGCAGCGCGTTGGTGACGAGCTCACTGACGAGCAGCCGGGCGATCTCGCCCTCCTCGTCGATCCCCCACTCGGCCAGCCGCCCGCAGACCAGCCGCCGGGCTCTGGGCACCGAGGCCGCGCTGGGCACGAGCCGCCAGGACGCCTTCCCGACACGGGAGCGAGGGAGCGAAACGGTGACCGCGCAGAGGGCGAAGGCGGCGAACGACCTCATGCCGCCCTCCCGCGGGGAGCGCGATGGGCGGAAACGCAACGCCCGTCGGGCAGGAGTTCCCCGGTGTCCTCGAAGACCACCACACCGTTGCAGAGCAGCCCCCATCCCTGCTCGGGATGAGAGACCACGAGACGAGCCGCCTCGTGATCGAAGGCGTTCGCGGACGGACAGGTGGGCAGGTGCTGACACACGGTCCTACTCCGATCTTGATTGGCTACGGAGGGAAACCTCGCGGAACCCCCGAGCGGGCGATCGTCCTCACCGGTTCGCCTCCGGCCCGTCGACGGAACCGGCTCCCCTTCCGGACGTTGGGGACCCGTTCCGCTATCGGTCCTTCGCGCGCGCGTAAGGCTCGGTGCGGCCCGCTCACGACGGCCGGTTCACGGCGAACGTTTCCGGTGGTGACCGGAAACCCGCCGTCGGCGCGCACATCCACCCGTTCGATGACCCGCACGTGACGCAGAATCTTCTGCTACGTCCCCCAAAACGAACACGGTGTTGATTTATCGCCATATATGTGTGGATTCATCTGTGTTTACACCCGTGTGTGTTGAACGTCGATAGAGAAATAGTCTTGTCCTGGTAGAGCATTCTTTGCGGTGTGGATTCTTTATCCGCCAGGTAAAACCGCCGGGATCGCCCGCCACGACAGCGGCCTCGCGACGGCGCTCCTCGCCGCCGGGCCGGCCGGCCCCTGCCCGCCCAGAGGAAAGATCGAGCGTGACCGGCGGGGGCTGCGGAAGACGGACGACTACGGGGTGTAGACGACGGACCAGGGACGGGGCGCGGGCGGCGGGGACGCCCCGGGTGCCGCCCGTGGCGTCCCGGCGGGGACGTCCTGGGCGTCCTGAACGTCCTGGGCGAGGATCCCGGCCGCCAGGGCGGCGAATCCGGCGGCCGCCGGATGGGCCGGACGCTCCGGCCAGGCGACGCAGATCCCCCGCCGGAGAGGCGCTCCGGCCAGAGGGCGCCAGACCAGCCGAGGCTCCCTGCGGGCCACCGCCTCCTGTTCGAACGCCACCCCGTGCCCCGCCAGCACGAGTCCGAGCAAGAACTCCGGGTTGCGGGCGTGCTGAAGGCGTACGGGCGAGAAACCCCCCGCGCGGCAGACATCGAGCACGCGGTCGTACCACGCGGGGGAGGTCTCGCGCGGGAAGACGACGAGGTCGTGCCCGGCGAGGTCGGCCAGCGCGATCTCCCACGGCCGTGACTCCGGCCTGGGCAGCACCAGGGGGGAGGCGCGTGGCAGCACCACGCCCAGCGGGACCTCCACGACGGGCCCGGACCGCAGGCCGGGAACGTCGACGGGGTGGTGCACGAGGCCCGCGTCGAGCTGGGCCGAGGTCAGGCGGCGCAGCTGTTCCGGAGTGGTCAGTTCGTGAAGCTCCAGCCGCAGCCCCGGAGTCTCCGCGTTGACGTGCCGCAGCAGGGCGTGCAGCGTCACGGCCGGGATCTCCGGGGGTACCCCGACCCGGAGGGTTCCCAGCTCACCGTCGCCGGCCCGGCGCATCGTCGCCCGCAGGCGCTCCTCACCGGCGAGGAACCGCCTCGCCTCCCCGACGAGGAGCCTGCCCGCCATGGTGAGCTCGATCTGCCGGCGCGAGCGGTCGAACAGCTCGGCACCGAGCTCGCGCTCCAGCCGCTGGATCGACTGGCTGAGCGGCGGCTGCGCGATGCCCAGCACCTCGGCGGCGCGGCCGAAGTGCAGTTCTTCGGCGACGACGATGAACTGCCGCAGATGCCGGGAAAGGTCCACGGCGTCACGATAGGCGATCGCCCACGGACCCGCGCCGCGTCACGGACCTGCGGCACGGCAGGGACCCACTGACCAGCACCGCGTACAGACCCATGGGCTCACGGACCCGCGGACCCGCGCCGCGTCACGATCGGGTGGCGGGCCTGGATAGCGTTGCGGGCATGTCGGCAGAGGAACGGATAGCGGGAATCTTCACGGCCGCCGGGGTGGAGGGGAACCTGCACGCGCTGGACGTCACCGGGGGCCGCGAGATCTCCGTGCGCGCCGACGAGCAGGTCGTGATCGCCTCGATCCTCAAGGTGCTCCTGGTCCTGGAGTTCGCCCGCCAGGCGGCGGCCGGTCAGCTCGACCCGGCCGAACGCGTTCTCGTGACGGCACGGGACAGGCTCGGCGGATGGGGGACCGCCGGATGCGCGGACGACCTGGAGATGTCGCTGCGCGACCTCGCCCACTTCGCCATGCAGGTCAGCGACAACACCGCCGCCGACCTGCTGATGCGGAGGGTCGGCCTGGACACCGTACGGATGCTGGCGGCGGAGCTGGGACTGACCCGCACGCGCGTGATCGGCGGACCGAGGCAGGTGCTGGAGTCGATGCTCGCGGACGTGGGGGCGCGGGACGACGCCGAGTTCGCGCGGATCTTCCCGACGCTGCCCCCTGAGCGGGTACGGGCACTGCGGGTCCTCGACCCCGATCACACGACCTCCGGCACGGCACGTGACATGACCCGGATGCTCGGGCTGATCTGGCGGGACGAGGCCGGGCCGCCGGAGGCGTGCGCGGCCGTCCGCGACTACATGACACGGCAGATCTTCTGGACGCGGATCGCCTCGGGCTTCCCTCCGGGGACGCGGGTGGCCGCCAAGACGGGGACGCTGCCCGGCCTGCACATGGAGGCCGGGGTCGTCGAGTATCCCTCCGGCGAGAGCTACGCGGTGGCGGTCTTCGCCCGGACCAGGCAGCTGCCCACCCGGCGCGTCGACGTCGACCTGGCGATCGGCCAGGCCGCGCGGACCGCCGTCGACGCACTGCGCGCCGGGTGAGTCCCCCTCCCCCGCGCACCAGGTGAGACCCCGTCTCACCTGGTCTGATACGCGTTCGCCTATGAGAGACGACGGTCACGGATCTTGGACGTGGACGGGCCGGTGGTGGTTGGGTCCTCAGCGGGCCGTACGCGGCCGGTGGTCGTCACCCGGACGACCGGTGACGGCCGCGCGTTCATCCGTACCACCAAGGGGGAGACATGTCCCGATTCGATCGAAGAGGTTTCCTGCGCACCGCGACGGCGGGGGCGGCGCTGGCGGGGGCCGCGCTGGCACCGGCGGCCGGAGACCTCCTGTCCCCGTCCCCCACCGGGGCCGCGACGGCGCGGCCGGGCGGGAAGAAGGCCGCCGCGACGTTCCGCTGGCTCGGTACGTCGGGCTGGCGCGTGGACGTGGGGGCGTCGACGTTCCTCGTCGACCCGTACGTGACGCGGTTCGACACCGGCCTGGCGGCGGGCGCGTTCAGGCCCGCGACCCCGCTCACGGTCGACACCGACGCGGTCGGCGAGCACACGGGCACGCCGAAGGTGGTGCTGGTGACGCACGCGCACTGGGACCACTTCAGCGACGTCCCGCACATCGCGACGTCGACCGGGGCACGGGTGGTCGGCACCGCCACCGCGTGCAACCTGGCGCTGGCGTTCGACGTGAGGAGCAACCTGCTCAGCCCGGTGAAGGGCGGGGAGGTCCTGGACTTCGGTGACTACGTCGTCGAGGTGGTGGCGTCGCTGCACAGCCGCAACGCCGACTACTCCATGGTCTTCCCCGGCGTCCGGACGGCCAGGCCGGAGCGCAGACCGGAGACCATCTCCGAGCTGCCCGAGGGCGACACCCTGGCGTTCCAGGTGACGGTCAAGGGCGGCCCGTCGGTCTTCTTCATGGGCGGCAGCGACTTCGTCGAGCGCAACCTCACCGGGCTCGCCCCGGACGTCGCGATGATCCCCACCACCTCCTCGTCGTCCACGTACGACTACGTGCCGCGCCTCCTGAGGGCCCTGGACATGCCCCGCGTGGTCGTACCGGTGCACTGGGACAACTTCGAGGTGGCGCTGCGGAACCCGCCGCAGGCCGACGAGAAGTCGCGGAGGAGCCTCACCGAGTTCGTCGCGGCGGTGCGCAGGGTCAGCCCCGGGACGAAGGTCGTGATCCCGGATTATCTGACACCGCACACCTTCGGCTGACACCCGTGCTCACGGCCCTTCGCCGGGTCCGTGCGCAAAAGTCCGTGTGCACAGGTCCGTGCTCGCGAGTCCGTGCCGGCGGTCCGCCTAAGGAGCGGAGGCGATCTCCTCAAGGCGGGCGGCCAGCTGCTCGGGCTCGCCGTCGATCAGGGCGGACACCCCGCGCCACCAGGCGAACCACTCGCCGCTGCGCCACATCCAGTCGATCCGTTCGATGGAGGCGACGACGTCGCCCTTGACGCGCCACACCTCACCGGCCTGCTCGGCGGAGGCGCCGTGGCGCAACGCCCAGGCGTGCAGGGTCGCGGCGGCCTTGGCGTCGACCGGTTGCTCGTACGGGTCGGGGTGCTCGTCCAGCCGGTGGGGGCCGAGCCCGGCGGCGACGCCCCAGCTCCACTGGGCCTCGGCGGGGCGGGAGTAACGAAGGGAGTCGAAGTCGAGATTGGAGCCGAGCCCGTCGGCCCCGTCGTCGGCGCGGCGCAGGACCACCGCGTCGAGACGGCCGCCCGCGTCGAAGGAGACCACGATCCGCTGGCCGGGGTGCGCGTCCTTGGGCAGCTCGACGCGGTCCTCGGCCTGCCAGGAGTTGAGGTCGGTGACCGCGGCCGGACGGCCCCAGGTCTCGTCTGCCGCGTCGTCGGCGATCCAGGCGGCGAGCATCTCCAGGACGGTCAGGTCGGTCCACGGTTCGATGGCCGTGGCGGTCTGGAGCACCTCCTCGGGCGCGGGCAGCTTGCCGCCGCGCTCCTGGCGCCACCACTCCCCTCCGAGCTCGCGGGTGCCGACCAGCAGACCGGCCAGCGCGGCGAGCTCGGTGGATCTGCGGGTGAGGGGGGCTCCGCGCACGAGCTCGACGGAACGCGCGACGCGGTCGGCGCCCAGGGCGGCCTCCGCCTCGCCCAGCAGCAGGGCGGCGTCCGGCCGCTCCTCGCCCAGCAGATCGCGGATCAGTCGTCTGGCCTCGGTCCTCGCGTCCTCCGCACGTGCATCACGCATACCGACACGTTACGCCGGGAGATCCTTAGGCGCGAGCGTCACCGGGCGGTACGGCCGTGCCGTCGTCCCGTGGCGACTCGGCGAGATGCGCCGCCCTTCCCACCATGTAGGCGGCCACCGCCGCCGTCACCACCTGGTAGACGGCGATGAGCAGCAGGGGCCCGGCGACCGCCCAGCGGGGGTGGCGCAGCCACATGGCGAGCAGGACGAGATGGAGGCCGAGCACCTGGGGTTTGGTCGCCGCGTGCATGCGGGACAGGGTGTCGGGAAACCGGACCAGCCCCACCCCCGCCGCGAACGCCAGCCCCGCCCCCAGCAGCAGGCACGCGCCGGCGGCCACGTCCGGCGCGGTCACCGGGCACGTCCCGCGAAGAACCTCACCAGCGAGACCGAGCCGACGAACCCCAGCAGGGACAGCACCAGCAGCACGGGCAGCGCCGAGTACTCCCGGTACGTCGCCGCCTCCGCCCCGACCGCGCACATGACGACGGCGGTGAGCACGTCCAGCGCGACGGCCCGGTCCAGCATCGTGGGGCCGCGCACCAGGCGGTAGAGCGTCATCACGGCGGCGGCGGCGAGCAGCACCAGAACGACCAGATACGTCACCGTCACCGCGACTCCCCCTCCCACATCCCCGTCCTCCCCAGGTACGTCATGACCTCGTACGTCACCGTCATCGCAGTTCCTCCCGGTCGGCGCGGGTGCCGAAGGCGGCCACGACGCGGCTCTCAAGCCGGGTGACGTCCTCGCGGGTGACCCGGGTGACGGTCGGCGCGTCACCCGGGATGCCGAGCACGTGGAGCACCAGCAGTCTCCGCCGGACGTTCGCCTCCAGCACCAGGCTGCCCGGCAGCGCCGACAACGCCACCGTCATCAGCACGGCCACCGTCTCCGACGAGGAGCCCAGCCTGACCTCGACGATCTGGACCGGGGGCGGCGCCCCCGGGCGCAGCGCCCAGAAGGCGACCCGCAGGCTGGAGACCACCAGGTCCCCCGCGAAGCGGACGACGAACAGCAGGATCCCGACGGGATGGAGCCGGATACCGGAATCCTGGACAGGCAGCGGCAGCAGCCACACGACGACCAGCCCGGTCAGCAGGCCGCCGAGCACGTTGCCCACGCCGAGGTCCCCCCAGAGCAGCAGCCAGACCACCGTCAGCCAGGCCACCAGCGGCAGGGGTACGGGCCTGCCCAGCACCCGGGGCACCGGGATCACCGGACCCGGCCCCCTCACCGCCCACCGCCGAGCACCGCGGAGACGTAGGGCTCGCGGGCCAGTAGTTCGTCCGCGGCCCGCTCGGCCAGGGCGGACAGCGGCCCGGCCAGCACGGTGTACGACAGGGCCAGCACCACCAGCGCCGCCGTGGCGGCGAGCATCGGCGCCGGCATGGCGACGGCGGTGACGACGGCCTTGCCGGTGATCCCCCCGGTGCCCCTCGCCCCTCTCGTACCCGTCCCGCTCCCCCGGTCTCCCGCTCCGGCCGCCCTTCCCGTATCGGCCGCGCCTTCGCCGTCCCCGCTCTCCCGCACGGCTCGTCCCTCCGCGGTCGTTTCCTGGAGAGGTGAGGCCGGCGCCCCCCAGAAGGCCCTGCTCCAGGTCGTGGCCACCGCGTACAGGGTGAGCAGGCTGGTCAGCAGCCCGCCCGCGACCAGGGTGAGGGCCATCGGGCGGCCGTCCGCGACACCCGCCTGGATCAGACCGAGCTTGCCCAGGAAGCCGGACATCGGCGGTATCCCGGCCAGGTTCGTCGCGGGTACGAAGAAGAGCACCGCGATCGCGGGGGCCGCCCTCGCGAGGCCGCCGAGCCGGTTCAGGGAGGTGGTGCCGGTACGGCGCTCGATCATGCCGGTCACCAGGAACAGGCTCGTCTGCACGGTGATGTGGTGGGCGACGTAGAAGATGGCGCCCGCCATGCCCGCGACGGTGAACAGCGCGACCCCGAACACCATGTAGCCGATGTGGCTGACCAGGGTGAAGGAGAGCATGCGCTTGATGTCGGTCTGCGCCACCGCCCCGAACACCCCGATCAGCATGGTCAGCAGCGCCGCCCACATCAGCAGTCCGCTCACCGGTCCGCCGGGGAACAGCAGCGCCTCCAGCCGGATGATCGAGTAGATGCCGACCTTGGTGAGCAGCCCCGCGAAGAGCGCCGTCGCGGGGGCGGGCGCGGTCGGGTACGAGTCGGGCAGCCACGCCGACATCGGGAAGATCGCGGCCTTGACCACGAAGACCAGCAGCAGTGTCAGCTCGACCAGCAGCCTGATGTGCTGGGGCAGCACCGAGAACCGCTCGGCCAGCTGTGCCATCGAGACGGTGCCGGTCGCGGCGTAGGCGACCGCGATCGCGACGAGGAACAGCAGCGACGACGCCAGCCCCACCACCGTGTAGGTGGCTCCCGCCCGGATGCGGGCCTCGGTCCCGCCGAAGGTCAGCAGCACGTACGAGCCGCCGAGCAGCATCTCGAACCCGACGAAGAGGTTGAACAGGTCACCGGAGAGGAAGGCGTCCGACACCCCGGCGACCATGATCAGATAAGCCGGGTGGAAGATCGACAGCGGTGCCCTGTGCTCCTGGTCGGCACGGGACTGGGCCAGCGAGTAGACCATCACGCAGAGCGTCACCGCGGAGGAGACCGCCAGCATCAGCGTGGAGAGCCGGTCGGCGACGAGCGCGATGCCGATCGGCGCGCCCCAGCCTCCGGCGTGGGCCACCAGCGGCCCCTCCCGGTCGGCGGCCGGCAGCAGGAGCAGCGACACGAGCAGTACCACCGCGAGCGTGCCCACGCTGATGAGCGCCTGGAGCCGCACCAGCCTGCGGCCGATGGCCAGCTTGAGCCCGGCGGCCAGCAACGGCAGCACCACGGGCACCGGAATCAGCGCCTCCACCGGCACCCCCTCCCCCGGTCCCTCACGAACTGCCCGCCCCCCGGAACCTCGCCCCTCACGACCTGCCCGCCCCGCACGGGCTTCCCTCCCGCACCGCGCGGGACGCGTTCCCGCATCAGTCCTCCCCCTCCAGGTCGGTGTCGTCCTGCGCCCTGGCCTGCCGGGCCCGGTCGGCGCGGATCGCGGCGCGCATCTTCCTGAGGGCGTCGCGGCGGCGGGCGTGCAGCCGCCCGCGGATCTCGCGCTCCCGCGCGACCTGCTCCAGCTCCCTGCGGGCGAACTCGGCGCGCATCTCCCGTACGCGTTCCCGCCGCTCCTCCTTGGAGGCCTCCTCCTCGCGCCGCGCCTCGGCGAACCGCTCGGCGAGCTGTTCGGCGGACAGTCCCTCGTCCTTGTGCTCCTGCAGCCAGCGGCCCAGGTCGACGTTGACGTCGAGGATCCGCCGCTCCAGCTCCGCGGCCTCCCCGCGCTCCCGCTCGTGGCGGGCCTCCCGCAGGCGGGCGAGCTCGGCGCGCTGCTCCCTGACCAGCCGCCGGTACGCCTCCCTGCGTTCGAGCACGTCCTGGCCGAGCTCGCCGCGCCTGGCCCGCAGCCGCACCCGGCGGTCCTCGGTGTCGTCCTGCACCTCGTCGGCCCCGGTGAGCTGCCAGGAACGGTGGACCATGGCGAGCAGGAAGGCGGTGACGCCCAGCGTGATGACGATGGCGGTGAGCACCATGGCCTGCGGCAGCGGGTCGGCCATCCGCCCGGGGGCGGCCGTGCCCAGGATCGGCGGCCTTCCCGGCGGCCCGCCCGCGGTGAGGATGAGCAGGTTCACCCCGTTGCCGAGCAGGATGACCCCGGCCAGCAGCCGGAC
Organism: Streptosporangium heterodermiicola; assembly: GCF_051390675.1. NCBI lineage: Bacteria > Bacillati > Actinomycetota > Actinomycetes > Streptosporangiales > Streptosporangiaceae > Streptosporangium > Streptosporangium heterodermiicola. The sequence goes on along the minus strand of NZ_JBPJSR010000016.1, from coordinate 190,961 downwards.
CAGGCTCCTCTCCAGCAGCAGCGTGACCCCGGTGGCCACGAGCGTGCCGGCCACCAGGAGGGGCAGCAGCGGGGCGGTCACCGGTCCTCCCCCTCGTCGATCCTCCGGTCCAGCTCGGCGCCCAGGCCGCGCAGGACGTCCTGCACCATGCCGATCACCGTGACGTAGACCCCGACGTCGAACAGCAGCACGGTCGACAGGTGGAGGTCTCCGACGAGCGGGACATGCGGGTCGGCGGCGAGCATGTCCAGCGGCCCCGAACCGGCCAGCAGCCCCCAGAACGCGGTGACCGCGCACAGCAGCAGTCCCAGGCCGACCAGCACCCCGGCGGTGACCGGCGCGGCGGCGGCCAGCTCGTACCGGCCTCCGGCGAGATAGCGCACGACCAGCGCGAGACCGGCGACCATGCCCCCGGCGAACCCCCCGCCCACCGCGCCGTGCCCGGTGAACAGCAGGAAGACCGAGACCACCATCACCGTGTGGAAGGTCAGCCGGGCCACCAGCTCGAAGATGACCGCCCGCTGCCCGGGGGGCAGGGTGGCCGCGAGCCAGTACGTCCGGGAGTCGTCGCGGGTCCTGCCCCGGGGGGTCCTCAGCGCGTACGACCGGCTGCGCAGGAAGACCAGGCCGGTCATGCCGAGGGTGAGGACGACGAGCACGGAGGTCTCCCCCATGGTGTCCCAGGCCCTGATGTCGACCAGGATCGCGCTGACGACGTTGGCGGCCCCGGCCTCCCTCGCGGCCGGGACCATCATCGTGCCGACCGGCGTCGCCTGCCGCGCGTTCATCGCGAGCACCCCCGCTCCGGCCACCACCGCGCCGCTCACGACGCCGAGGACGAGGCGCGCGCCGAACGGCACCCGGGGCCGGTCCTCCCGGGGGCCGAGGGGGAGCCTGCGCAGCACCAGCACGAACACGACCAGGCTCAGCGTCTCGACGAGGAACTGGGTCAGGGCCAGGTCGGGGGAGCCGTGCACGAGGAACAGCAGCGCCGTGCCGTACCCGGTCAGGCCCGCGACCAGCACCAGCACGACGTGCGAGCGCACCCTGAGCGCGACGGCGGCCGTGGCCATCAGGAGCACGCCGATGACGGGCTGCTCGACGCGCTCCCAGAGCACCACGTCCGGGCGGAGGCCGGGCGAGGGCCCGTACAGCAGCGAGAAGGCCGCGACCCCCGCCAGGGACACGAACGCGATCATGAGGTAGTCGGGCAGCGAGCCGCGCTGGACGACGCCGGTGAGCTGCAGGGAGAAGCGGACCAGCCCGCGGACCAGCGCCCAGTAGACCCGGCCGGAGTCCGTCACGTGCAGCGCCGTCGCCACCCGTACCAGCGGTTCCCTGACCAGGAAGAGGAGCGCGCCCCCCGCCAGCGCGGCGGCCGACAGCAGCAGCGGCACCGGCGCGCCGCTCCACAGCGCGAGGTGGGTGCCGTGGCCGGGGCCGGGGAAGGTGGCGGTGTAGCCCTCCATCGCCGCGCCGTACCGCCCGGCGAGCGGGGCGGCGGCGAGCCCGAGCGCCGACAGCAGCGCGGGCGGCAGGAACGTCGCGGCGCCGGTACGGCGCACCGGCACCGGCTCCCGGCCCGGCCTGTCGCCGAAGGCGCCCCACAGGAAACGCGCGCTGTACCCGGCGGTGAGGGCGGAGCCGAGGACGACTCCCGCGAGGACCACCGTGTCGGCGGGCCGCCCGGTCAGCAGCGACTCGAAGGCGGCCTCCTTTCCGGCGAACCCCAGGAACGGCGGGACGCCCGCCATCGAGGCGGTCGCCCCCGCGGCGGTCGCGAACAGCCACGGCGCCGAGCGCCGCAGGCCGCTCAGCTCGCGCAGGTCGCGGGTCCCGGTGGAGCGGTCGACGACGCCGACAACCAGGAAGAGCGACGCCTTGAACAACGCGTGCGCGAGCAGCATCCCGGCCCCGGCGAGCGCGGTGTCGCGGGTGGCCGCGCCGAACAGCACGGTCAGGAACCCCAGCTGGCTCACCGTGCCGTAGGCGAGCAGCTTCTTGAGGTCGTACTCGCGCAGTGCCCGCCAGGCGCCGAGCAGCATGGTGAGCAGGCCCAGGGGTACGGCCGTCCAGCGCCACACGGCGAGGTCCCCGAGGGCCGGGCCCAGGCGGGCGAGCAGGTAGACGCCCGCCTTCACCATCGCCGCGGCGTGCAGGTAGGCCGAGACCGGCGTCGGCGCGGCCATCGCGGCGGGCAGCCACATGCTGAACGGGAAGATCGCCGACTTCGACAGCGCCCCGGCCAGGATCAGCACCGCCGCCACCGGGACCAGGCCGCCGGACGGCGGGTCGGCGACGATCCGCGAGACACGGTACGTCCCGGCGGCCTCGCCGAGCACGACCATGCCGCCCAGCATCGCCAGCCCGCCGGACGTGGTGACGGTCAGCGCCTGCGTCGCGGCCCTGCGGCCGGTCCTGCTCGCGGGGTCGTGGCCGATCAGCAGGTAGGAGAAGACCGTGGTCAGCTCCCAGAACACGTACAGCAGCAGGAGGTCGTCGGCGACCACCAGGCCGAGCATCGCCCCGGCGAAGGCCACCAGCACCCCGGCGAACCGGCCGAGCCCCTCGGCGGTGGCGGCGAAGTAGCGCGAGCAGTACAGCACGACCAGCGCGCCCACCCCGGTTACCAGCGCCATCATGAGCACGGCCGGCGCGTCGGCGCGGAAGGACAGCCCCAGGCCGAGGGCCGGGGCCCAGTCGTGGTGCGACTCGACCGGGACGCCGGCCAGGGCGATCCTGGCCGTGTAGGCGAACCCGCAGGCGGGCGGTACGGCGAGCGCGAGGAACGCGTCCCGGCCGAAGCGGCGCACCAGGGCCGGGGCGAGTACCGCCGCCACGGCGTGCAGGATCAGCAGCGGCTCCATGTCCCCCCGGGCACCCGTCGTGGCCGACGTATCCCAAAATGCCGGGAGGCACACGTTTCACCGGTCAAGCACGCGGGCCGCTTGACCCGAACACCGCCGGTTCTTCACCGGGCCGTGATCGGCTCCCCGTCGGTTCCCCGCCGACTCCCCGCCGGCTCCTCGAACCGGAGAGCGCCGTCCCGCCGAGGAACGCCGCCGGAGAACGCTGCCCCGGGGAACGCAGCCCACGGGGCACTCCGCCCTGCCACGAAACTGCCACGAGCCTGCCACGGACCTGACACGGAGCGCTGTCAGCGCCTCCCGCGCCCGCCGGTACGGCCGAGCAGCCAGCCGATCACCGCGCTGCCGAGCGCGACGCCCGCGCCCATCCCGAACGCGGCGAGCAGTGACCAGGCGGGGACCCCCTGCCTGGGCCGCCCGGCCGGGGCCGGGCGCTCGAAGACGTGCGCGGATCCGGCCTGACCGGCCGCGACCGGAGCTCCCGGCGCGGCGGCCGCGGCGGGCCCGGTGAGCGACGGGTCGCCCCCCGGCGTGACCCGGGTGAGCACGCCGTCGGCGGGGGCGGAAGCGGAAGCGGGCGCGGAGAGCGGAACCGGGGCGGGAACGGGAGTCTCCCCGGAGACGAGGTGGCTCTCCACGGCGGAGAAGAACTCCCCCGCGGTCTTCCTCGCGACCGAGCCCAGCATGCGCTGGCCGACCCCGCCGATCATGCCGCCGATCACGGCCTCGGCGTCGTAGTCGATCCGGGTGCCGCCCTCGACCTCGCTGAGGCGGATCTCCACGGTGGCGTCCACGGTGCCGGGGGCGCCCTGGCCTCGCGCCCTGAGCACGAACCGTTCCGGCGCCTCGGGCTCCGACAGGGCGACCTCGCCCTGGTAGACGCCCTTGATGGAGGCCACCCCGGCGGTGACGGTCATCCGGTAGGTGTCCGGCCCCGTCTCCTCCAGGCGCTCGCACCCGGGGATCGTGCGTACGAGCACGGCCGGGTTCTGGAGCGCTGACCACACACGATCTCTGTCGATGCCGAGCACGGCACTGCCTGCGAGCTTCACACCAAGCACCCTAGGCAATCGCCGGGCGGACGGATAACAGCAACATCTGCCCGCCGCCCGGACCCGCCCTTGTCAGTGCTGCCCCAGCGCCTCGAACCGGACCCCGGCCCGGCGGGGGGCTGATACGGATCAGCCGGCCACGGGACTCCCGGCCCGCAGCGGCGCGCCCACGTCGTGCAGGTGACGCAGCGCCTGCGCGTACGAGCTGACGATCCCGGACTCCAGGTAGTCGACCCCCAGCTCCTCGCAGTACGCCCGGACGATCGGCTGGGCGCGGCGCAGGTTGGGCATCGGCATGCTCGGGAAGAGGTGGTGCTCGATCTGGTAGTTGAGCCCGCCGAGCACGACGTCCAGGACCACTCCGCCGCGCACGTTGCGCGAGGTCAGCACCTGGCGCCGGAGGAAGTCGAGCTTGTCCTCGCCCCTGAGCATCGGCATGCCCTTGTGGTTGGGGGCGAAGGTGCAGCCCAGGTAGACGCCGAAGATCGCCTGGTGCACGAGGAGGAAGACCACGGCCTTGCCGGGCGAGAGCACCGCGAACAGCGCGCCCACGTACAGGACGGCGTGCACGACCAGCAGCGACGACTCCACGGCCCGGTGCTTCATCGTCGGGCGCATCAGCGCCCGGACGCTGGACACGTGGAGGTTGAACCCCTCGAACGTGAGCAGCGGGAAGAACAGGAACGCCTGCCAGCGGCCCACGAACCTGGGCAGCCCCCTGCTCTCGGCGGCCTGCTCGCGCGACCAGAGCAGGAAGTCGGGGTTGACGTCGGGGTCGTGGTCCTCGTGGTTGGGATTGGCGTGGTGGCGGGTGTGCTTGTCCATCCACCAGCCGTAGCTCATGCCGATGGCGAGGTTCCCGGCCACCAGCCCGGCGATCTCGCTGGAGCGGCGGGAGCGGAAGACCTGGCGATGGGCCAGGTCGTGGGCGACCAGCCCGATCTGGGCGAACACCACAGCGAGGAAGACCGCCACGAGCAGCTGGTACCACGAGTCGCCGAGGGCGAAGAAGGCGGCCCAGCCACCGACGAAGGACGCCGCGACCAGGACGAGCCGCGCGGCGTAGTAACCGGGGCGCCGGTCGAGCAGTCCCGCCTGGGCGATCCGGCGCGACAGGCGGGCGAAGTCACTGCCCCGCTCCCCGTCCCCTTGGACGGTGTTCCCCGGAACGGCGGGGGGATCCGCGTCATCGATCGCGGTGGAGTTGGTCACGGTTCTCCTCAGATGGGTCGGATCACTCGACATGATCTTGTCAGCCGGTAGCGCCACAGATCGACGTCAACCAAGCAAGCCGACCATCCCAGGATTCCGTGACCGCCGTAATCCCAAACCCCCGCTCACACCCCAGCTTGTAGTAGTGCTGGCCCTACCCCTGCGGACACCACGATTTCCGGACAATTGTGAGATAGTCACCGGTGTCAACCCCTCCGGCACCCTTGCTGGACCGCTACGTCGGGCTCCCGGCTGCTGGCAGGATGGTCGCCCATGGCATCGGGGACATATTGGACGATCAGCACGGCGGCGGCGACGGCTCTGGTGGTGAGCGCCGGGTGCGCCACGGACCTCGACGGCGGGAGCGGCGGGGCCGGTGACGGCGCCGCCCCCGCGCCGGGCGCCTCCAGCGCGTCGAAGGCCCCCTCCGGCGCGGGCGACCGGGCGGCGAGGCCGTCCGGCCCTCCCGGGGTGACGCCCAGGCCGGGCGAGGTGGGCAGGTTCCCCCGTCCCGGCGACGGCCTGCCTCCGGTGATCAGCTCCATCCCCACGAAGCGGAAGGTCGTCTTCCTCACCATCGACGACGGCTGGGAGCAGGATCCCGGCTTCGTGGCGCAGGTCCGCGACCGGCGGATCCCGGTGGCGGCCTTCGTCACCCGCGACGCCGTGGAGGCCAGGGGCACCGCCGACCCGACCGCCCAGGGCGGCAGGTACCTCGGCGCGGGCAAGTGGCGGTACGTGCGCGACCTGCGCGACGCGGGGGCGACGATCGAGAACCACACGCTGACCCACCCCAACCTGCCGATGCTCGGCTACGAGGGACAGAAGACCGAGATCTGCGGCACCTCCAAGCTGATCCGCAGGCACACCGGCACCGCGCCCACCCTGTTCCGCCCGCCGTTCGGCAACCACAACACCCTGACCCGCAGGGCGGCCAAGGCCTGCGGCATCGACGCGCTCCTGCTCTGGACCGCGACCGTGCAGCCGGGCGGGAAGATCGCCTACCAGGTGCCCGACAAGAAGCTCCGCCCCGGCGACATCCTGCTGCTGCACTTCCGCCCGAACCTCGCACGCGACTTCGGGATCCTCGTCGCGAAGATCAAGCGCCGGGGGTTCCAGATCGGCAACCTCGACGCGTACCTGAGGGCGGCGAACCGTTGACGCGACGCGTACCTGAGGGCGGCGGCCCGCTGACGCGATGACCGGCCCGTCCGGTTCTCGCGCGTTTTCGTGGATCTCCCTGACGACCGGCGCGATATCGGGCCATTCTGGGGCGAAGCCCCGGCACGGAAGGCGCTGGAGATTGACGGACAACGAGCGGGAAAAGGTCTTCACGGAGGTTCTGGCCGACGTTCTGGACGAGCCGGAGCTGACCGCGAGCACGAACGACGCCGACGTGCCGTCGGCCGGCGAACTGCGTGAGGCCGCGATGGACGAGCGAGCGTCCATCCTGGGGCAGGTCAGGAGCGCGGAGGAGGAGTACCGCCGGGCCGCCGCCGCGGAGGAGGATCACCGCCGGGCCACCACCCGGGAGCGGGCCGGGCGGGGCGCCCGGCGCCTGACCTGGATCCTGCACCGCGTCGCGTGGGGGGCGGCCCTGCTCGTCACACTGGCGATGTGCGTTCTGAGCGGCTGGAGCGCCGAGCTCACGGCGGCCATCACCGACCGCCGCCCCCTCTCCCTGGGCTCCGTCGTGGGCACCGGGTTCGTCTTCGCCCTGGGACTCGTCGTTCTCGGCGCGTTCGTGGCCTTCGCCACCCGGTGGCTTTTCTGGCTCCTGTCACCCGCCGTACGCGCGGAGGCCCCCTCGGCCGAGGAGCGGCGCACGGCGGTGACGGTGACGGTGACGACCTGGGTCGTGGCACTGTTGGCGGCCTCGAATCTCGCCTACTCCGCCCAGGCGCTCACCTGGCAGCTCACCTACCGGCGCCTGCAGGGGCCGGGCGAGTCCTACGGCTGGTGGTGGTGGGTGTTCCTCGGCGCCCTGGCCGTCTACGCCGCGGCGCTCCTGTCGTTGAGGAGGGAGCGGCTCCCCGCGTTCGTGGAGCTCATGCCCGAGTACATCGACTCCGGCGGGGGCAGGGACCAGGCCGCCCGGCTGGAGAGCGCGTGGCGGGAGGCGCTCCACGAGAGCCTGCTGGGCTTCATGCGCGCGCAGATCAGCACCCGGATCAGCACGCGGGTCGCGCGCCGGTACGCCACGACGCTCGACATCGGAACCGCTCCGGGCCTGCGCCGGATACGGGCGCTCGACTACCACGTGCCGACCTCCGCGGAGACCAGGCTGATCATGATCAGCGACGGGATGGACGGCGGGAGCATCGCGCTGTCCGGACCACGCGGGGTGGGCAAGACCGAGCTGCTGAGGACGTTCTGCGCGGAGGGCGACGGGGCCGCCCGGGGCGCGGCGACCAAGCTGAGTGTCGAGGTGACGGCGCCGGTCGTCTACGACCGGCGCGAGTTCATGCTGCACCTGTTTGCCAAACTCTGCGCGCGCGTGACGGACGCCGGTCTCAAGGCGTCGAACGAGGCCGCGAGGAACCTGCGGCAGATCCGCTACCTGCAGACGCGGTCGGCCGAGACGAGCGCGAACGCGGGCTGGGGTGGCTGGGGGCTGTCGGTCAAGCGCGGGACGGGTCACTCGCGCCAGCCGCTCACCTACCCGGAGATCGTCCAGGCGCTGACGGACTTCCTTGAGCTGGTGGCGAAGGAGCTCGACGGCGCCAGGCCCGGACGCCGCCTGGTGATCGGCATCGACGAGCTCGACCGGATCGTGCCCGCGACCGGCGCGCGCGACTTCCTCAACGAGCTCAAGGCCGTCTTCGACGTCCCGCACTGCCTGTTCGTGCTGTCGGTCTCCGACGAGGCGCTCAGGGAGGCGGATCTCGCGCCGGCGGGCCGGCGCGACGCCTTCGACAGCGCCATCGACGAGGTCGTCCGGGTCGAGCCGCTGGACCACCCCACCGCCGTGAAACTGCTCGACACCAGGGTCATCGGCCTGCCCGCGCCGTTCTCTGCACTGTTCTACTGCCTGTCCGGCGGCATCCCGCGCGATCTGCTCCGTACGGCGCGGGCGGCGGTCGCGCTCGTCACGCCGGACCGGCCTCGTCCGCTGGCCGAGGTCACCGCGGCCCTGATCGACCGCGAACTGGCCCGGATCGCCGGCAGCGCCGGTACCGGCGCGGAGGCGCCGGAAGAGCTCCTCCGGCTGTTCCAGGCGGAGCTGGTCCACGCGCACGGCGGGCTGGGCGAGCTCGGCGACCGCGTCACCCGGCACGCCGCCGTGACCGCGGACGACGCGAGGCTGGGGACGACACTCGCCAACCGCGCGTACCACCTGGACACCCTGTCGAGGATCTTCTCGGCGGACCTGTCCAGGGAACTGGTCGTCAAGGCGTCCGATCCCCGGTTCCCCGGCTCCTTCCCGGCCCTGGCCCGGGCACAGCGCGAGATCGGCACGACCGGCACGCTGACCAGGTCGACCCTGCAGCAGATCAGGCAGGCATGGGCTCTACCGCCCCTCCCGCCGCTCCCGCCCGCCGTACCGGCGCGGTGAACCGCGCGCCCGGCCGCCGCCGTGGAGGCCCGGGGCCGGACGGCGGGCGGCCCGCCCCCCGCGCGGGGGGCGGGCCGCCCGTGGATATATGTGATCACTCACTCTCGGCGGTGTAGAGGTACTCCCAGTCGCCGCACCGGGTGGGGTAGGAGCTGTGCTGGCCGATCTGGCAGACCTTGACGCGGACGCTGTCGACCTTGTGCTTGCCGAAGGCGAAGGTCTTGGCACCCCCGGCGCCGCAGTATGTGTAGGACTTGCCGTCGTACCACTGGTCGCCGTCGTCGCCGAAGTGGTGGACCTCGAACTTCACGTAGGCGCACTTGCCGCCCTGCTTGTACGTGCGGTGGTCGAGGTCGTACAGCTTGCCCTTGACGTCGACCCGGTTCCACTTCCGCTGGTGGTCCCACTCGACACCGATCCAGCCGCGGCTCTTGGCCCGGTGGTTGGCGGAGAAGTAGGGGCCCCAGTTCTCGCTGTAGTCGTAGTCGTAGCCGGTCGCGGTGGTGGCCGCCGCCGGGGCAGCCGTGGTCGCCGTGGTCGCGGCGAGCGCGGTGGCGGGCGCGGCGAGCGTGATCGCGCCGAGGGCGGCCGTGGCCAGCAGACCGGCGGGGATTCGCTTGATCATGATTTCTCCCCTTGTCTCCCCGAACCGGCCTTTGCCGATTTCCCCCTGGAGTGACTCATTTGTATGGGGAGGGGCTTGCAGGTCCCCGTACCGCTCCTTACCGAGCGCTTGCGAGCCGTTTGCAATGGCTTGACCCGGTCGATCGCGGCCGGGAGGCGGGTCCGCCGCCCGGCGTACCCGGAAATCACCCCGGAGGCGGACGCCGCGCGGGGGGTGCCCGGCCCACCATGGAGTCACGCCTCGGGGGAGGCGGGCACGGGGGTCGTCCCGCACGACGGGACGGACGTCCCCTCCCCCGGACGCCCCTTCCCGGACATCCCTCCGGAGGCCGGAGAGGGGCGTCCGGGGAGGGATCCCCGGTGGCGCACGGGAGAGCCGGCGCCGCGTGCCAGCGAAGACGATCTCGGTCCGGCGGAGAAGTGCGGTCTCCCACCGGACCATGTGACGAAGATCGCAGTGGCTCGCGGCGCCCCTCCCGCCCATTGCTCTACAAGTCGTAGTACTACTAGAAGTAGAACTACAAGCCGTAGAGCTCAAGGCTCGCGAGCCCCAGGCTCGCGGGCTCGAAGCCCGCCGGCCCAAGGCCCGCGAAGGGAACGCGAGGGGACGATGGACGCGCTAGACCTGGCCCGGTGGCAGTTCGGGGTGACCACCGTGTACCACTTCCTGTTCGTACCCCTGACGATCGGGCTCGGCGTCTTCGTGGCCGGGCTGCAGACCGCGTGGCACCGCACGGGAAAGGAGCACTACCTGCGGCTCACGAAGTTCTTCGGGAAGCTCTTCCTGATCAACTTCGCGATGGGCGTGGTGACCGGCATCGTGCAGGAGTTCCAGTTCGGCATGAACTGGAGCGAATACTCGATCTTCGTGGGTGACGTCTTCGGCGCCCCGCTGGCGCTGGAGGCACTGCTCGCGTTCTTCCTGGAGTCGACCTTCATCGGCCTGTGGATCTTCGGCTGGGACCGGCTTCCCAAGCGCGTCCACCTCGCCACCATCTGGGCCGCGGTCATCGGGTCCAACCTGTCGGCGTACTTCATCCTCGCCGCCAACGCCTGGATGAAGCACCCGGTCGGGTACGAGGTGGTCGACGGCAAGGCCAGGATGACGGACCTGTGGGCGGTGCTCACCAACTCCACCGCGCTCGCCCAGGTGCCCCACGTGATCGCGGGAGCCTTCGTCGTGGCGGGCGGCTTCGTGCTGGCGGTCTGCGGCTACCACCTCCTGCGCGAACGCCGTGCCGGGACCGGCGGGACCGGCGGCGCGAGCATCTGGCGGACACCAATGCGGGCCGCGCTGCTGATGACGGCGCTCGCCGGTGCCCTGGTCGCGGGCAGCGGCGACACGTCGGCCAGGCTGCTGTACGAGCAGCAGCCCATGAAGCTCGCCGCCGCCGAGGGACTCCGGCACGACACCGCCGGAGCGCCGTTCTCCCCCGTCCCCGGGCTGGAGGTGCCCCAGCTGCTCAGCCTCCTGTCCACCCACGACCCGAACTCCGTGGTCCAGGGCACCGAGGACCTGCAGGCGCGCTACGAGGAGCGGTTCGGCCCCGGCGACTACCGGCCCAACCTCCCGGTGGTCTTCTGGTCCTTCCGCGTGATGATCGTCTTCGGCCTGTCCACGGTGGGCCTGTCGGTGCTCGGCCTCTGGCTGACCCGGCGGCGGCGCGGCGCCCCCCGTACCCCGCGTGAGGTCCCCGCCTGGTTCGCCAGGGCCTGCGTGCTCGCGCTGCCGCTGCCGACCATCGCGATCATCTCCGGCTGGCTGCTCAGCGAGATCGGCCGCCAGCCGTGGACCGTACAGGGCGAGCTGCTCACGGCCGCGAGCGTCTCGCCGGGCGTCAGCCTGGCCGAGGTGGCCGTCTCGCTCGCGGTCTTCACGGCGCTGTACGGCGCGCTCGCGCTGGCCGAGGCGGTCCTGCTCGTACGCCACGTCAAGGCGGGCCCCGAGCCCGTCGCCCCCGTCGCTCCCCGCACGCCGCCCTCCCGCGACGACGAGAGCGCGGACGCCCGTCTCCAGCCGACCCTCATGTACTGAAGGCGACGACGATGGAACTCACCACCTTCTGGTTCGCGGTCATCGCGTTCCTGTGGACCGGCTACTTCGTACTGGAGGGCTTCGACTTCGGCGTGGGCATGCTGGCACCGGCACTGGCCAGGAACGAGGCCGAACGCAAGCAGGTCCTGGGCACGATCGGCCCGGTCTGGGACGGCAACGAGGTCTGGCTGATCACCGCGGTCGGCGCCATGTTCGCCGCCTTCCCCGCCTGGTACGCCGGGCTGCTCAGCGAGTTCTACCTGCCGATCGTGCTGGTCCTCGTCGGGCTGATCGTGCGCGGCGTCGGCCTGGAGTGGCGCGGCAAGGTCCGGCACGCCGCCGACCGCGTCTGGTGCGACCTGGGCGTGCTGGTCGGCAGCGCCCTGCCCGCGTTCCTGTGGGGCGCCGTCTTCGCCGACCTGCTGCGGAACAGCGCGACGGCCGCCCTGGCCGGCGGGGTGTTCTCGCTCTCGGTGTGCGTGCTGCACGGGGCGGTGTTCGTCGCGCTCAAGACCACCGGGCCGGTGCGCTCCCGCGCCCGGCGCGCCGCGATGATCGCCTCCGCGGTGGCGCTGCCCGCCGCGGCGGCGGCCCTGTCGCACATCCCCACCGCGGGTACGGTGGCCGGCGCCTGGTCGGCGACCCCGTGGCTGTGGGCGGGCGCGCTCGCCTCGATGGCCGCCCTGGCCGCCGGGGTCGCGCTGACCTGGCGCGGCCGGGACGGCTGGGCGTTCGCCGCCACGGCCTCGTCCATCGCGCTGGGCGGCGCCGCCCTGTTCGGCGCCCTGTGGCCCGCCCCGTTCCCCGGCCTCACCGTCGCCGAGGCCGCCTCCGGCCCGTACACGCTGGGGGTGCTGACCTGGATCGGCCTGATCGCGCTGCCGTTCGTGCTCGGCTACCAGGCCTGGTCGTACTGGGTCTTCCGCAGGCGCCTGGTCGCCGAGGTCTCCTGAGGACACCGGACGCCTCGGCCGGACGCCTCAGTGGAGGCCGAGCCGGGCGAGGGGCTCGACGAGCTCCCTCTCCTCGTAGGACAGGTGCGACAGGAGCGTGTCGGTGAGCAGGTCCATCGCGGCCCGCAGAGCCTTGTGACCGTCGGGTTCCGCGACGAAGGCGACCAGCGCCCGGTCGACGCCTTCGAGGACCTCGTGGATGGCGTGGTGCTCCTGCTCCAGGCGGTCGACGACGGGCGTCAGCCTGGGGTCCGCGCGGCGCAGACGCGGGAAGAGGGTCTGGTCCTCGATGGTGTGGTGGGTCGTGACGACCCGGCAGTAGGACTCGCAGTACACGCCGACCGTCCAGTTGTTCTGGCGCATCGTCATCGTGTTGATGTGCGAGCGCGCGAGGCCGGGGTCCATGGCTCCGGAGGTGACCTCCTCGACGAGCCGCCGGACCTCGGCCAGCTCCTGGCGGAGGTGGTCGTGGACGTCGACGAGATGGCGTCCGGCCGCCCGCTCCCCGGCGGTGTAGGTGCGGGCCGGGTCGGGGGCCGGACCGGTGGGACGGGTGCTCTCGTCCCAAACCTGGACGTCGGCGAGCCGGGTGCCGTCGTCCGGGGTCGGCAGGAACCCCAGCGCGGGGGCCCCGCCCCCGGTACGGCCGGGCGCGACGGTGACCGGCGAGCCGGCCGATGACGCGCTTCGCTCCTCCGTATCCGTCTCCGTCTCTGTCTCCGCGTCCGCCTCGGCCACCCGGGGCCGGTCCTCGGTGGCGGACGCGCCCGAACCGGCGCGCTCGGCGTCCACGAGCTCGCGTACGCCGGGAACGACCTCGGCGGCGAAACGCCGGATGTCGTCGGGGTCGTCGCTCGCGAGGATGTAGGCGCTCATCCCCTGCTCCAGGGAGAGCTCGGCGAGCTGCTCGGCCCAGACGCCCGCCGGCCCCTGGAGGAAGCCTCGGCCGGAACCGGTGAAGGTGCCGCCGATGTTGTACAGGCGCCGGACGTCGGCGGGTGAGCGTCCCGCGCCGAGGGCGGCCTCGTCGATGATCGCGTTCATCCTCGGGAGGGCGTCCAGGGCGGCGTAGGCGTGGCTGGGCAGCCAGCCGTCCGCGAGCCTGCCGGTCATGTCGAGCATGCGCCTCTTGTAGGCGCCCAGCCAGATGCCGACATCGTGAACGGGCGCCGGACCGGGGTGCGCCCCCCAGACGCGGTGGTGACGGCCGTCCACCCGTACGGCCCCGCCCCCCTCGGCCCACATGGCCCGGATGACCTGGATGCCCTCCTCCAGCGCGTCGACCCCCTCGGCGGCGGTCAGCCGGGGGCCGCCGACGGCGGCGATGCCGTCCCGGAAGGCACCCGCGCCGAGCCCGAGCTCGACGCGGCCCCCGCTGAGGATGTCCAGGGTCGCGACGCTGCGCGCGAGCACCGCGGGCGGGCGCAGGGGCAGGTTCGCCACGTTCGGCGACACCCGCACCGTCGAGGTGACGCCCGCGATGACCGACAGCAGCGTCCACGTGTCCAGGAACCGCGCCTGGTACGGATGGTCCTGCACGGTCACCAGGTCCAGACCGGCCTGGTCGGTGAGCCGGGCGAGCGCGACGACCCTCTCGGCCTGGTCGGCCCTCGGGGTCAGGAAGGTCCCAAACAGCAGCTCGTGCCCGTAGTCGGCCATGTCTCTCCTCGGTGCGTCATCTCGGCCTCGCGGCACGCGTCCTCCCGGACCCGGGATCCGGGATCCGGGACCCCGGGTGCCCGGAGACGCCCGGACGCCCCGGACGCCTGGACGCGCGGCACCGCGATGGTGCGGCACGACAGATCGTATGCAAAGCAGATGAATTGTCAAACAGAAGGTCGTATTGACCGTTGATCCTGGTAATCTCGTGACATGCCCGCAACCCCACGTTCCGGCGCCGAGACCCAGGACGCCCTGGACACCGACCTGGGCTGGACGCTCGGAGTGGTCTTCCGCTCCTACGTCAGGACCGCGAACACGCTGGTCAGCCACCTTCCCGGCGGCCCGCGCGGCTATCAGGTGCTCGTCGCCGCGGTCGAGGGGCTGCCGGGCGGCCAGGGCGCGCTGGCCCAGCGTCTCGGCGTCGACAAGACGGTGATGACCTATCTGCTCGACGACCTGGAGAAGGCCGGCCTGGTCGAGCGCCGCCCCGACCCCGCCGACCGGCGCAACAAGCGCGTCGTCGCCACCGAGCGGGGCAGGGCGACCTGGACCGACACGCGGGCCCGGCTGGAGCACGCCGAGGACCACGTGCTGGCACCGCTGGACCCGGCCGACCGCGCGGTGTTCCGGGAGCTGCTGCGGAGGCTGGCCGTCCGGGCCAACAGCCTGGACCCGGAGCACGACACCTGCCGGCTCGTCGAGGAGCTCGACCCCGACGGCGCTCCTCCCAAGCCCCGGCGCTCGGCGCGCGGCTGACCACCGGCCGCCCCGAGCCCTCTCGCCCGTCGATCTCCCGCCCCCCACCCCGAAAAGGCCGGGAGGGGACTGAAAGACCCGGGAGGTTCGAGAGGCCGACGGCCGGCCTCGCCCCCGCGGTCGGCCCTGTTTTCCGTAATCGACCGGTCTCCGGTGCCGAACCGGTCTAGCCGGCGCGCAGCCCCCCGGCGTCCAGCAGCACCGACGCGGTGGTGACGGCCAGTTTCCCCACCCCGGTCCCGCGCACCACCGCGCGGGCGGTCAGCCCGTCGAACACGACCGTCAGCTGGTCCGCCAGCGTCTCCGGGTCGTCCGCGCCGCCGAGCGCGGCCTGCCGCGCGAAGAAGTCGGTCAGCTCCCGCTTGTGCGCGCGGGCCACCAGGGCCGCCGGGTGGGCCGGATCCTTGAGCTCGGTGGCGGTGCCGACGAACGGGCAGCCGTGGAAGGCCGGGTCTCCGGCCTGCTCCTCCAGCCGCTCGAAGACGTGCACGATCCGCTCGCGCGGGGTCAGCGCGGCCGCCTCGCCCGGGAAGTAGTCCGCGAGGACGTCCGCCCCGGCCAGTGCCAGGCTCTCCGCGACCAGCTCGTCCTTGGTCTCGAAGAGCTGGTACATCGACCGCTTCGAGACCCCGGCCGCCCGGCAGAGCCGTTCGACACCGGTCGCGGTGATGCCCTCCCGGTAGAAGAGGTCCGCCGCGGCGCGCAGCAGCCGCTCGCGGGGGGTGGCCTTCAGGCTCGTGCTCACCCCTGAAGGGTACCTCCCGATTTGGCGCTGGAAACCGATCGGTTTACCATGACGGAAACCGATCGGTTTCCAACTGCTGGAGGCTCACATGAAGATCCAAGACGCCGTGGTGCTCGTCACCGGCGGCAACCGAGGAATCGGCAGGGCCCTGGTCGAGGAGGCTCTGGCCCGCGGCGCGCGCAAGGTGTACGCCGCCGCCCGGGACCCGAGGACCGTCTCCACCCCGGACGCCGTACCCCTGGCACTGGACGTCACCGACCCCGAGACGGTCGCCGCGGCCGCCGAGCCGGCCTCCGACGTGACCATCCTGATCAACAACGCCGGCGTGGACCTCGGCGTCGACGACATCCTGACTCACGAGCTCGACGACGTCCGCCGCGAGTTCGAGGTGAACTTCTTCGGCCCGCTGCGGCTCATGCGCGCCTTCGTCCCGGTCATCATCGGCAACGGCGGCGGCCACATCCAGAACGTCAACTCGGTCCTGGGCCTCCTCGTCGCACCCGGCTACGGGCCGTACACCTCGTACGCGTCGACCAAGGCCGCGCTGCTGATGGCGACGAACGGCCTGCGCGACACGCTCCCCGCGCGGGGAGTGGAGCTGTCCAGCCTCCACATGGGCTTCACCGACACCGACATCCTGCGGGACCCGACCGTGCGGAAGAGCCCGGCCTCCGAGATCGCGCGGAAGGCGCTCGACGGCATCGAGGCCGGAGCGGCGGAGATCCTCGCGGACGAGGTCAGCACGCAGGTCAAGGCGGCGGTCGCCCTGGACCCCGCCCAGCTCTTCCCCCAGACCGCCGCCTGAGGCGTTCCTCCCGCGCCCGGCCGCCCGTCGCGGATTGACCTCAAGAAGGCTTGAGGTTGAAGGATGGCCTCCATGGACATCGGAGTGATCCTGCCTTCCGTCGCCGTACAGCGGGAGCAGCGGCTCGACCTGGGCACCGCCGCCCGGCACGCGGAGGAGGCCGGGCTGGGCGGCGTCTGGCACGGCGACCACCTGGCCACCGGGGCGGCCTCGCTGGACTGCGCCGTGGCACTGGCCGTCGCGGCGGGGGCGACGACGCGGATCCGGATCGGGGCGAGCGTGTTCGTCCCGGCGATCCGCGCCCTGGCGTGGTCGGCCAAGCAGATCGCGAGCCTCCAGCACGTCTCGGGCGGGCGGCTGGTGCTGGGTGTCGGCTCCGGCGGCGGCGCCGGGCAGTGGGCGGCGGCCGGGGTGCCGTACGGCGAGCGCGGCAGACGCACCGACACCGCGCTGGAACTGCTCCCGCGCCTGCTGGCCGGGGAGACCGTCACGCTGGTGGACGAGCCCGGGGAGGTACGGCTCGAACCGGCCGTGACGCCCCCGCCGATCTGGGTCGGCAACGCGTCGGCGGTGGCCGTACGGCGGGCGGCCCGCCACGGCGACGGCTGGTTCCCCTCGATGGTCCCCCCGGCGGCGGTGGCCTCGGGGAGGACCGAACTCGCCGAGCTCGCCACCGCCCACGGCCGCCCGGAGCCGGTCGTCGCCGTCGGCGCCACCGGCGTTTTCGGCTCGGCACCCGGCCTGCCCACCCGCGCCTCCATCGCCTCGGGCATCACCGGGTACGGGATCCCGCTGGAGGAGGCGACGAAACTTCCCATCACCGGGAAGCCCGCGCAGGCGGCCGAACAGCTGGCCGCCTACCGCGACGCCGGGGCGCGCCACGTGGTCCTGGGGTTCGCCGGAGGCGACTGGCGCGAGCAGTGCGACCTGCTCGCCGAGACCCGCGCGCTCCTGGCCTGACCACCGGAGCGCCTCCGCCAGGATAGATTCAGGCCCGGTACCACCGGGGCCGACCCGGGCATCGGCCCGGCCGCCTCCCTCGCCATGGACGGACGGCCGCGATGAGCGCGCGTTTCGAGGAGATCGACTGGCGCCCGACGCCGATCGGCGCCATCAGCCTGCGGCGCCGGCGGGAGCCCTCGCTCGGCGTCGACGTCTACGAGATCAAACTCGACGATGACTTCCTCATGTCGAGCCTGTTCACGGTGGCCGAGATCGAGCTCGCCCGGCTCGGGCTGGCGGCGCTGCCGGGCACGGACCTCGACGTCGCCGTGGGCGGGCTCGGGCTCGGATACACCGCCCAGGCCGTGCTCGAAGACTCCCGCGTACGCTCGCTCGTCGTGATCGACGCGCTCGGCGAGGTGATCGAGTGGCACGAGCGGGAGCTGCTGCCGGTCGGCGCCCGGCTGATGTCGGATTCCCGCTGCCGGCTGGTCCACGGCGACTTCTTCGCGATGGTCGCCTCCGGAGCCGGCCTCGACCCCGAGACCCCTGACCGGCGCTTCCACGCCGTCCTGGTGGACATCGACCACACGCCGCGCCACGTGCTGCACCCCAGCCACGCCGCCCTCTACACCCCCGAGGGCCTGCGCCGGCTCGCCGGGCACCTCCGTCCGGGCGGCGTCTTCGCGCTGTGGTCGGACGACCCGCCGGACCCGGACTTCACCGCCGTGCTCGCGGAGGCCTTCGCGAGTACGCGGGCACACGTCGTCACCTTTCCCAACCCGTTGCGGGGCGGGGAGTCGGCCAACACCGTCTACGTCGCGACGAACGCCACCTGACACCCCGGCACCGCCGCCTCCCCGGCAACCCCGGCACCGCCCGGCCCTCTGGCACCGCCCGTCTCCCCGGTGTCCGGTCACGTCCGGTTCGGGAACGGCCCGCCCGGCCGGTCAAAACCTGGTCTCGACCGGCGGACCGGCGGCGGCCGGGTGGGGAAACGGGCGTAGGCCAAGACTGGGCAAAGAGCGAGCATGAGCAACGGCAGAGCGGGATGACGGGCGCGGGCGAAGGGCGGGCGTGCGCGTTCAGCCGGGCTGGCTGTTGTCCTTGTGCGCGCCCCAGCCGTGCCAGCACTCGACCTCGATCCAGGCGCTGACCCGGGCGCGGTTCCGATCCGGGTACTCCTTGCCGAGGTACTGGCGGGCCAGCCGGTCGATGTCGGTCAGGTCCTTGTCCTCGCGCATCTCGACGACGCGCCCGACGATGCTGACGTGGGTGTACCAGTCCTTCTCGTCGAGCATGGTGATGGAGACCCTGGGATCGTCGCGCAGGTGCTCCAGCCGCTTGCGGCCCTCGTCCATGTTGACCAGGATCCGGCCGTCGTCCCAGAGATACCAGGTGGCCGTGGACACGGGCTGGCCGTCGGGCCGGAGCGTGGTGATGACGGCGTGGTTGGGCTTCTTCAGCATGGCGATCGCTTCCTCGGGAAGCGGTGGCTTTGACATGATCGCTCCTCTTCGCCCCGGCGTCCCCTGCGGTGAAGGTGGCGCGTGCGGTTCGCGGGATATACATCCACGGTGCCACATCCCGGATGGTGACGGTTCGGCGACCCTCCGTAAGCGCTCGCGGAGGAGCCCCGCCATGCCTTTCGCGTCCACCCGGATCGACCCGGCAGCGGAGACCGGAGGCGAGGGCCCCGGCACCCTCTACGGCGCCGTACGGCGGCTGGAGGAGCTCGGGCTGATCACGCCTCACGAAACCGACGACGCCCGCCGCCGGCCCTACGAGCTCACCGCCCGGGGACGCCGGCAACTGCGGGCGGAGCTGGAACGCCCGCGGACCGTGGCCCACACCGGCCTGCGCCGCCTGGCCACGGCATGACCGCCCGGGAGCGCCGGACCGGCCGGCTGCACGCCCTCGTCCTCCGGCTGTACCCGCACGACCTCCGGCACCGCTAAGGGCCCGAGATCCTCGAACTCCTGGAGACCTCGTCCATCACGATCCGCGATCTGGCCGACGTGGCCCGCTCCGCCGTGCGGGAGCGGGCCACGTCTGCGCTGGCGCGGCACTCGTCCAGGCATTCGTCGCGGCAGACCCTGCGGTGGATGACGACCTTGGCGGCCGTGTTCGCGGCGGAGGGGGCGCCCCTGGCCCTGTCCGGCACGGTGCCGTGGGCCGTTCCGGTGGTCGGGGCGGCCGTCGCCGGCGACCACACTGCTCGCCTTCCCGGGACACCTCGCCCACCCCTGGCAGTCGTACTGGCTGGCGATGTCCTCGCACGCCCCGCCCGGCGTCGACGGCGCGCTCGCCTACTACCCGGTGCTCTACACCTGCTGCGCCTTCATGCTCCTCGCCGGCGCGGCGACCCGGAACCGCCCCGTCCCCGCCGAGGGGGAACGCCGGGCGGCACCCTGCTGACGAAGGACGAGAGGCCCGCGAACCGGGGGCCCTGGCCACCTGCTCGTCGAAGGCGTATCGAAGCCTTCCGCGAGCGGGCGGCGGTGACAACCCCTACCGCCCCGGCGGCCCAGGATGCCGCCGATTTCGCCGACCACGTCGACAGTTACGATCTCTCCGAGGAGCTGTGCGAGGGCTGGGGGCTCTCATTGAGGCGGAATCAACGCTCGGAGTGGATCCGGGCGGGACTGTGCGGCGGCATCGCGCTGATAGCCCTGCTGGGCATCGGGTTCCTCTACGCGGTGCCCGGCCCGCCCGGTGGGTCCGGCACGCCGGTTCACCGGCGGGTCACCACGGTCGCGGCAGCGATGGAAAGGGCACCGAGCCAGGTCGGCGGCGCGCCGCTGAGCGCGCCTGGCGTGTCGCGGGCCCGATACCGGTCCTGCAAGGCGTCCGGTTTCAAGGGAAAAGCCTGCGAAAGCGCTGCCGCCATCAACCGCGGCTTGAAGGCGTTCCTCGCCGACTGCCGCAAGGCCGACGTGGTCGGAAGGGGCAGAAAGCCGTGTGTCACGGGCGCCGAAGCCGTCGCCAAGACATATCTGAACTGCCGGTTCACCGGAAAGACCGACCGGCGGTGTGAGTCGCCCGCGGTGCGCGAAGCGTGTGTCCATCGAGGGGCCGGACTTATCTGCACCCGCGCCGTTCCCGTCTATGCCGACTGCCGGAGCCCCGACGCGAACGGTGTGGTGACCAAGCGGAGCATCTGCGTCGAGGGAAACATCGAATACGAATATTGCAGGCATGCCTGGGGGATCACCGTCAACGGTGACGTCTGCGTGCCCGCGACGGCGGTTTACCAGACCTGCCGACGCGGATCGCCGATCCCCGAATGCGAGGCCAGGAGAGACGAGTACGCGAAAACCCACCATCAGTAGCGTTCTCACCGCATGGGTGGGATGGACGCCACGGCCGCGACATGGTCGGCATGCTGAAGATGTGCTCGCCCGTGAGTGATCTGCGTTCATAGCCGGAACAGGGTGAGCGGGCGGCGGACGTCGTCGCGGTGACACCGCCGGGCGCGGGCCAGGTCGGCGTGCCCTTTCCTGCGGAACGCGCCGGTAGCGAGATTCCCGCGGGTCGCCGCCGGGCCGGGCCGAGAAGACCCGGCCCTTGGGAGCCATGACGACGCCGAAGGTCAGCCCGTGGCCGCGCGGCGCAGGTCGAACAAATCCGACGGGGAGATCGGCATCCTGTCGATCCGGATCCCCTCCGCGTCCTCGATCGCCGAGGCGAGCACCGCCGAGCCCGGGATGACCCCCGCCTCTCCCGCGCCCTTGATGCCCAAGGGATTCAGCGGGGACGGGGTCTCCAAGTGGGCGGTCTCGATAAAAGGAACCTCGGTGGCGTACGGCATCAGGAAGTCCATGAAGGAGGCGTTCAGCAGCTGGCCGTGGCCGTCGTAGACCATCTTCTCGTAGAGGGCCCCGCCCACCCCCTGGGCGACCCCGCCGTGGATCTGGCCCTCGACGATCATCGGGTTGATCAGCTTGCCGCAGTCGTGGACGACGGCGTAGCGCAGGATGCGGATCTCGGCGGTGAGCGGGTCGGTCTCGACGATGGCCGCGTGCATGCCGGAGGCGAAGGTCGAGCGGATCGGCGAGTAGTAGTCGCGGCCCTCCAGCCCCGGCTCCTCCCCCTCCTCCACCGGCGGCCGGTCGTAGGACGCGACGCCCGCGAACTGGGTGGCCCTGGCCGCCTCCTCGTCGAAGGCGTAGCGCAGCGGGTTGGACAGCACCGCCACGGTCGCCAGCGGGATCGAGGCGCCGGGGGTGCCCGCCACCCGTACCTCCCCGTCGACGATCTCCAGGTCGCGGGGGTCGGCCTCCAGCGCGTCGGCGGCGATCCGCAGGGCCTTCTCCTTCACCTTCTTGCAGGCGAGCGCGATCGCGTTGCCGCTCATCACCGCGGCCCGCGAGGCGAACGTGCCGACCGCGTAGCCGAACCTGCGGGTGTCGCCGGTGACGACCGAGACCCGTTCCATCGGCACGCCCAGCTCGGACGCGGCGATCTGCGCGAACACCGTCTCGTGGCCCTGGCCCTGCGAGGTGAGGCCGGTGGAGACGTGCACCCGGCCGTCGGAGGTGATCTGGACGTGCCCGCCCTCGTACGGGCCGACGCCGGTGCCCTCGACGTAGCAGCCGACGCCGATCCCGATCGTGCGGCCCTCCTCGGCGGCGCGGGCCTTCAGCGCGGGGAAGTCGTCCCAGCCGATCATCTCCTTGAGCATCCGCAGCGACTCGGGGTAGTCGCCGCTGTCGTAGATCAGCGGGCGGCCGTCCTGGAAGACCAGGCCCTGGTCGTAGGGGAACTCGTCGGGCTGGATGAAGTTGATCGCGCGCACCGCCGTGCGGTCTGCCCCGAGGTACTCGGCGATGTGGTCCATGGTCCGCTCCATGCAGAACACCCCCTGGGGGCGGCCCGCGCCCCGGTACGGGGTGACCTGCACGGTGTTGGTGTAGATCGAGGAGAACTCGACCCGGTAGGCGCCGATCCGGTACGGGCCGAGCAGCTGGGTGGAGGTGATGATCGGCACGATGATCCCGTACGGCGTGTAGGCGCCGTGGTCGTGCAGGATCTCGACGTCCAGGCCGAGCACCCGGCCCTCGTCGTCGAAGCCGACCCGGACCGCCTGCACCTGGGCCCGCTCGTGCGCGGAGGAGATGAAGTGCTCGCGCCGGTCCTCGGTCCACTTGACCTCGTGGCCGAGCGTGATCGCCGCCCACGGGACGAGGATCTCCTCCGGCCACGGGTGGACGATCTTCACGCCGAAGCCGCCGCCCACGTCGGGGGCGATCACCTCGACCTTCGGCAGCGGCAGGCCGAGCTTGGCCGCGATCGCCATGCGGACGCTGGTGGAGGTCTGGGTGCTGGAGTGGACGCGCAGGGACTGATCGTCGGCGTCCCAGCGGGCGTGCACGCCGCGTCCCTCCAGCGGCATGGACGCGCTGCGCTCGATGTCGAGCCGGAAGGACAGGGTGTGCGGCGCGGCGTCGATCGCCTCGCGCGCGCCGAGCCCGGCGGCCGAGGGCACCTCCTGGACGAGGTGCGCGCCGACGTTGCCGGGCACGCCCTCGTGGACGAGCTGGGCCGACTGCGCGGCCTCCTCCACGCCGACCACCGGCTTGAGGATCTCGTAGTCGACCTGGATGAGCGCGCAGGCGTCCTCGGCGAGGTAGCGGTCGCGGGCGACGACCATCACGACGGGCTCGCCGACGTGCCTGACGATCTCGCGGGCCAGCGGGTACGCGGTGCGGCCGTGGGTGAGCGCCGGGTGCGGGATGAGCAGCGGCAACGGCTGGGCGAGCGCGCCGGGCAGGTCCTCCCAGGTGTAGATCGCCACCAGCCCGTCGACCTCGATGGCGGCCGAGACGTCGATGTCGCGGATCCTGGCGTGGGCGTGCGGGGACCTGACGAACGCCGCCTCCAGCGCCCCGGCCCCCAGGTCGTCGACGTAGCGGCCCTGGCCGGTCAGCAGCCGGGGGTCCTCGCGCCGGACGACCGGCTCGCCGAACAGTTTCGTGGTCATGATCGCCTCACCTGACGGCCAGCCGGGACGTGCCTTCCGCCCAGCCCGGCCGGGCGCCCGCTCACGGCTCCTCCGCCATGATCTCGGCCGCGCGGTGGACGGACTTCACGATGTTCTGGTAGCCCGTGCACCGGCACAGGTTGCCGGAGACGCCCTCCAGCACCTCCTCGTCGGTCGGCGCCGGGTTGTCGCGCAGCAGCGCGGTCACCGTGCACAGGAAACCCGGGGTGCAGAAGCCGCACTGCAGGCCGTGGCACTCGGCGAAGGCCCGCTGCACCGGCGACAGCGTGCCGTCCCCGTCGGCGAGTCCCTCGACGGTGGTGATGTCGCGCCCGTCCACGGTGACCGCGAACGTCAGGCAGGAGCGGACGGGCTCGCCGTCCAGCAGCACCGTGCAGCAACCGCAGACCCCGTGCTCGCACCCGACGTGCGTGCCGGTCAGCCCGAGGTCGTGCCGCAGGCAGTCGGACAGCAGCCGCCGCGCCGGGACCTCGGCCTGCCGGAGCACCCCGTTGACGGTCAGCGTGATCTCATGCATCCGCGGCCTCCCTGGCGGCGTCACGGAGTGCCTGCTCGGTGAGGACTCCGGCGAGGTGCCGCCGGTAGGCGGCGGTCGCGTGGATGTCGGTCTCGGGATCGACCCGTTCCCTTACGGCCTGGGCCGCCGAGACCCAGTCGGCGGAGGCGGCCGGGCGGTGGCCGACGGCCTCGGTGACGTCGACGAGCAGCGGGACGAGGGCGAGGCTCACGCACGCCACCGTGGCCGAGGTGATCCGCAGGTCGTCGTCCAGGACGACCAGCGCCGCGATCCCGGCGAGGGCGTAGTCGCCGTGCCGCCGGGCGACCTCGCGGAACGCGGTGCCCGAACGCCGGGGAGGCGCGGGGAAGAACGCGGAGACGGCCAGCTCGCCCGGGGCGACCGCCGACTCCAGCGGGCCGGTGAAGAACTCCCCGGCCGGGACGTCCCTGGCCGCGCCGGACCGCTCCAGCCGTACCGAACCCCTCAGCAGGGTGAGGACGGCGGGCAGCTCGGCGGCGGGGTCGGCGTGGGCCAGGCTGCCGACGACGGTTCCGCGGTTGCGGATCACCGGGTGGGCCACCAGCCGGAGCGCCTGGCGCAGCAGCGGCTGGGCGGCGGCGGCCGGTTCGTGTCGTTCCACCTGGGCGTGCCTGGCCAGGGCGCCGACCCGGACGCCCTCCGGCGCGACGTCGACGAACGCCAGCTCCGGCAGCCGGTTGATGTCGACCAGGTGGGCGGGGGCGGCCAGCCGCATGTTCAGCAGCGGGATGAGGCTCTGCCCCCCGGCGAGCACCTTGCCGTGCTCCCCGGCCCCGGCGAGGGCGTCGAGCGCCTCGCCGAGGGAGCGGGGGGCGTGGTATTCGAACGGGGGTGGTTTCACCCGGTGGCCTCTCGTTGTGACTGGGGCACCTTCGGATTGGGAGCGACTGGATCCGGACCGGCGCCACCCCCGCGGCCCCGGCCCGCGATGACCCGGAGCAGGTGGTAACCGGCCACCACCACGATGGTGCCGAGGGCGATGCCCTCCAGCGTGAAGTCCGAACCGATCATATGCTTGACCGGGCCGATGGCGAGGATGATCCCGGCCCCGATCGGGACGAGGTTGACGGGGTCGGAGAAGTCGACCCGGTTCTCGATCCAGATCTTCGCGCCGAGCAGGCCGATCATGCCGTACAGGATGACGGTGATGCCGCCGAGCACGCCGCCCGGTGTGGCCGCGACCAGCGCCCCGAACTTGGGGCAGAGGCCGAACAGGATCGCTATGACGGCGGCGATGTAGTAGGCGGCCGTCGAGTAGACGCGGGTGGCGGCCATCACGCCGATGTTCTCGGCGTAGGTGGTGGTCGGGGAGCCGCCGAAGGCGCTGGCGACGACGGTGGCGGCGCCGTCGGCGGCGACCGCCCGGCCCATGTACGGGTCGACGTCGGTCCTGGTCATCTCGCCGACGGCCTTGACGTGGCCGACGTTCTCGGCGACCAGCGCGATCACGGCCGGGAGGACCAGCAGCACGGCGGAGAACTTGAAGTCGGGCAGGTGCATGCTCGGCAGGCCGATCCAGTCGGCCGACGCCACCGCGTCGAAGTTCACCCTGGGGTGCGTGTCGACCGCGCCGGTGCCCGCGTTGAAGGCGGTGATGTTCCCGAAGACCTTGTCGGCCCCCCAGGAGAGCGCGAAGCCGATGATCAGGCCGAGCAGGATGCCGATCCTGCCGATGAAGCCCTTGAAGAGCACGATGATGACGAAGGTGACGGTCATCGTGATCAGCGCGATCCACTGGTCCTGCGGCCAGTAGATGTCGGCGACGACGTACGCGAGGCCGAAGCCGATCAGCATCACGACGGCACCGGTGACGACCGGCGGGAAGACGCGGTTGATGATCTGCACGCCGAGGAAGTGGATGGCCAGGCCCACGAGCGCGAGGACGAGTCCGGCGACGAGGATGGCGCCGGTGACGATCGCGTCGGTGGCGGGCGTGTCACCGCCCATGAGCGCCCGGATCGCGAGCACGCCGCCCACGAACGAGGCGCTGGTCCCGAGGTAGCTGGGGATCCTGCCCTTCACGATGAGCAGGAACATGATCGTTCCGACGCCCGAGAACATGATGGCGACGTTGGGGTCGAGCCCCATCACCAGGGGGAAGACGAAGGTCGCGCCGAACATCGCGACGACGTGCTGCGCCCCGAACCCGACCATCCGCGGCCACGACAGCCGTTCGCCGGGGCTGACCACCTCTCCCGGAGCGAGCGTCCTGCCGTCGCCGTGTTTCGTCCAACCTGCAACCATCGAGCCCCACCTTTCACCGGGCCGTCGGTCGGTGAACCACCCCGCGGGCTTCCCTCCGGCGAATCCCCTTACAGCTGTTGCGGGCACGTTAGGACTGAAAGCATGCCCTTACACCGTCATGATCTGCCAAATCTGAGCGTCCGACCAGTGGACACCTCGCGCACGGCCTGCCTACCCGCCCGGTGAGAATCGCGTACGTCGCACCCACGGGTCCGGCGAGGATCACGCACAGCGCACCCGCCGACCTGGCGAAGATCACGCACGGTGCGTCCGCCGACCTGGCGAAGATCACACAGTGCGCCTACCGGCCCGGCGAGGATCACGCATGACGCGCGCTACCTCACTTCGCGACCACGTGGATCTCGAAGCCGTCGCCGGTCACCACCTGACCGTTACGGATCTTGCAGGTCTTGCGGAGCTCGACCTCGCCGTCCACCAGCACGTTGCCGTCGGCGATGAAGTGCTTGGCCTGGCCGCCCGTGTCGGCGACGCCGCAGTACTTCAGCAGGTCGCACAGCGGGATGTATTCGGTTTCCAGCTCGAAGGTCTCGTTCACGCCGAACAGCTTAGATCCCGCGCATCCGCAGGACGTGCAGGGCGAGGGTGAGGTTCAGGCGCAGGTGGGCGTCCTCGGTGAAGCCGCCGAGCATGCGTTCCAGCTTGCCGATCCGGTAGCGCAGCGTGTTGTAGTGGAAGTGCAGCCTGCGCGCCGTCTCTGCCACGTTGAGGTTGGTCTCCAGCAGCACCTGCAGCGTACGGCGCAGGTCGGCGTTCTCCACGTCGTCGTCGGAGGCGAGCGGCCCGAGGGTCTCGCGGACGAAGGCGTGCAGCTCGGCGGTGTCGTTGACCAGGGAGAGCAGCCGGTAGACGCCGAGCTGGTCGAAGTGCGCGACCGCGCCGTTGCCGTGGAGCTGGCGGCCCACCCGCGCGGCCTTCAGCGCCTGGCCGTACGCCTCGGGCAGCGCCTCGGCCCCGATGGCGACGCGGCTGGCGCCGGTGGAGAAGGTGGCGGGCAGGGATTCGGCGAAGGCCGCGGCGGCGTCCTTGGCGAGGCGGCCCGCGTCGACGGACGCGTCCACGACGGTGACGACCTCGTGGGAGAACCCCGCCACCGCGCCGCGTGCGTCGTGGCGGCGCATCGCCCCGGTCCAGCAGGTGACCAGGCGGTCCTGGGCGGCGCGCTCGTCGCCCTCGGGGTCGAGCTCGGCCACCAGGACGGTGACCGGGCGCTGCAGGTCCCAGCCGAAGGCCCTGGCCCGGGAGGCGACCCGCTCGGAGGACCCGGCCCTGCCGGTGAGCACGTCGCGCAGGAAGTCGGCCCGGTACTTGCTCTCGACGGCGTTGACCGCCTCCTGCCTGGTCACCACCAGCGCGGCGACCGTGGCGGCACGTTCCAGGATGCCGACGTCGCCGTCACCGACGGACCCGACAGGGCCGCAGGCGACGATCCTGCCGTGGTGGTGGCCGCCCGCCACGACCGGCACCGAGGTGTGATGTCCCTCCGGGGCGTCACGCAGCGTGGCCACGTGCTCGACGGGCCCGGCCGCGGCGAGCACGTGGCCCGTACCGTCCAGCACGGCCACCCCCACGCCCAGCAGCCCGGCGACCTCGGCCGTCACCTCGCGCAGCCCGCCCCCGGCGAGCACGACCTGGACCAGCGCCCGGTGCGCCTCCTCGGCCCTGGCCAGCACGGCGGCCTGGCGGTTGAGGATGTCGGTCAGGACCTGGTTGAGGATGTCGTCGAAGCCGACGTTGTCGGGGAGCTGGATCAGCGGGAAGCCCAGCCGGTCGGCCTGCTCCACCATCTCCTCGGGCAGCTCGTCGAGATAGCGGCCGAGCTTGATGGCGAGGGCTGCCAGGCCGCGCTCGTCGAGGTCGGCCACCAGCCTGCCGAGCGACTGGGGGGTGTTGCGCAGCGGGTAGCCGGTGGTGAGCAGCAGCTCGTGCGGCTTGACCCATGCCAGGACGTCGGGCACCTCCATCACGTTGAGGCGCTGCACGACGCGGTCCAGGCCCCGCTCCCCCGCGATCAGACGGGCCCCCGCGAGTGTCGAGACGCCGAGGACCTCGCCGACGGCGACGCCATGGATGATCGTTCCGGTGCTCGCCGGGCGCACGGGGGGTTCCATGAGGTGATTGTGACTGATGGACCCGTCTGTCAGGAAGAGCCAACCTTTGGGCAGACTGTTGGCAGCTTTCTCCGTACGGCCTGTGTCCACGCCCGTTCTACCGTCGGCTCAATGGATGGGGGAGTCCGTGAGCGAGCGAACCGCTCAAAAGAGCACCTTCACCCCCGCGGGGCCGGCCGAGGAGCGCTCATGAGCATCAAGACGCGCCCGAGGGCGCAGCGCGTGCACGTACGGACGCACCGGACCGGCGCGGCCAGCACGGCCCTGCGCCAGATGCTGGAGGCGCCCCGCCGCCCGGCGCGGGTGCTGGCGGCCTTCCCCGCCGGCGTCTACCTTGAAGTACGCACCGAGCTGGAACCGCAGGTCATCGCGGTGGTGACCGGCGAGGCCACCCGCCTGCCCAACGCCATGGTGGTCACCGGCCCGATGCCCCGGGTCGCGGTGGGCGACGAGGCGTCCGTCGGCGACGGCTCGATCGACATCGGGCGGCTCAGCCTGCGGGCCCACCGCTGGTGGAACCCGGCCCCGCCGCTCGGCGCCGTAGACGCGGCGCGGCTGGCCCGCTCGCTGCCCGTGATGGCGGAGCTGTGCGAGCGGTCGCCGAGGCGTCCCGGGCTGGAGGGCAACGGCGCGGCCGGCCTGCTGGCCCAGGGCTGCGCCGAGGGCTCGCTGCTGAAGAGCGTGATGGCCGCCGAGCAGCTGGTCGGTCTGGGCCCCGGGCTCACGCCGAGCGGTGACGACGTGCTCGCGGGGCTGCTGGTCGCGCTGCGCCACCTGGGCGGGGCGACGGGCGCGGGCCGGGCCGTCTGGCTGGCCGACTGGCTGGCCGCGGCGGTCACCTTCGACGTACGCGGCAGGACCACCCCCATCTCGGCGGCGCTGCTGCACTGCGCCGCCAGGGGCGAGGCGAGCGGCGAGGTACTGGCCGTGCTGCGGGGCGTCGCGGGACGGCAGTCCCTGGAGCCGGCGCTGCACCGCCTCCTGCAACTGGGCCACACCTCCGGGGCGGACCTGGCGTGGGGGCTGCGGATCGGGCTCGCGGCGGTGATCGATCTGGAAGGCGGGGGCAATGGCGAGTACTGATGTGGTCCGGACGCGTACGGGGGTCTACCACGACTCCGTGAGCCTGATGCGGGTCAGCCGCACGGCGGCCGCGCTGCCCGGCGTGGAGGTCGCGGTGGTGGCGATGGCCACCGAGCTCAACCTCGGGATCGCCGCCGAGCTGGGGTTCGGCCTTCCCCAGGCGGGTCCCGCCGACCTGCTGATCGCGCTGCGCGGCGAGGCGGACGCCCTGGACGCCGCGTCCACGGAACTCGACGGGCTGCTCGCCGCGCTGTCGGCCCCGTCCGCGAGCGGTGGCGGCGGCAATGCCGAGCGCCCTCCGCGCACCGTCCGCGCCGCGGCCCGCGAGCGCGCCGCCTCCCTGGCCCTGGTCTCGGTGCCGGGCCCGCACGCGTTCGCCGAGGCGCTGGACGCGGTCGAGGCGGGCCTGTCCGTGATGATCTTCAGTGACAACGTGCCGGTCGAGCAGGAGGTGCTGCTCAAGAGGCGCGCGGCCGAGCGCGGCGTGCTGGTCATGGGTCCCGACTGCGGCACCGCGGTGGTCGGCGGGGCGGGTCTCGGCTTCGCGAACGTCCTGCGGCCGGGCCCGGTCGGGCTGGTGGCCGCCTCGGGGACCGGCGCTCAGCAGGTGACCTGCCTGCTCGACCTGGCGGGGGTGGGGGTGTCCCACGTGCTGGGCGTGGGCGGCCGCGACCTGTCCGCGGACGTGGGCGGGCTGTCCACCCTGCGCGCCCTGGAGGCCCTCGACGCCGACCCGGCCACCGAGCTGATCGTGCTGATCTCCAAGCCTCCGGCCCCCGAGGTCGCCCGGGTCGTCGAGGAGGCCGTCGCGAAACTCCGCACGCCGGTCGTGACCGCGCTGCTCGGTTCCGGCCAGGCCGACCTGACCTCGGTGACCGAGGCCGCCCTGCGCGCCCTCGGCGTCCCGGTCCCCGCCTGGCCCTCCTGGCCCGCCCCCGGAACGTCCGGCGCGCCTCCGGGAGGGAACGTGCGGGGGATCTACTCGGGCGGGACGCTGTGCGTGGAGGCGCGGCTCATCGCCGGGACCGGCGAGTTCACCGACTTCGGCGACGACGCCTACACGGTCGGCAGGGCCCACCCGATGATCGACCCCACGCTGCGCCTGGAGGCCCTGGCCGAGGTGCCGCCCGGCGACGTCGTCCTGCTCGACGTGGTGCTCGGCCACGGCGCCGACCCCGACCCCGCCGCCAGGCTCGCGCCCGCGATCGCCGAGGCGGTCGCGAGGGGCGTCACGGCGGTGGTCGCGCTGGTCGGCTCCGAGGGCGACCCGCAGGGGCTGGCCGCGCAGGCCGGAGCCCTGAACGCGGCGGGGGCCGCGGTGTTCACGTCCAACGCCGGTGCCGCCGGGTACGCCGCGCGAGCGGCCGCCGGGACCGCCGCGAACGCTCGCTGACCGCTCGCCGGAAGGCGGAGGTCTCCAGGCTCGGGTCCCGGGCCCGGGTTTCAGGTTCAGGAGAACTGATGACGCTGTCCATGCTTTCCGGCGAGCCGGAAGTGATCACGGTGGGGGCCGACGTGCTCGGCGAGGCGCTGGACGCGCAGGCCGTCCCGCGGGTCCGGGTGGACTGGCGCCCGCCGATGTCCGGCACCGAGGCGGACCTGGCCAGGGTGCTGGCCGACCCGCGCAGAGTTCGCGCCAACGAGACGGCCGTGGGCCGCCTGGTCTCGGCGCGGCCGCAGCTCGTCGGGGTACGGCCCGCGCACGAGGTGCTCGACCTGCCGAGGGGGACGTTCCTGCACGCGGGACCGCCGATCGAGTGGGAACGGGCGTCGGGCCCGATGCGGGGCGCGCTCATCGGGGCGATGCTGCTGGAGGGGCTCGCCGCCGACGCCGGGGAGGCCGAGGAGCTGCTGGCCGCCGGGCGGGCCCGGCTGGACTCCTGCCACCACCACCGGACCGTCGGGCCGATGGCGGGCGTGGTCACCCCGTCGATGTGGATGTTCGAGGTCCGCGACGCCGAGCACGGCGGCACCGCCTACTGCTCGCTCAACGAGGGCCTGGGCAAGGTGCTGCGGTACGGCGCGTACGGGCCCGAGGTGCTGGAGCGGCTGCGCTGGATGGGCGAGGTGCTCGGCCCGGTGCTCCAGGCCACCCTGGAGCGGAGCGGGCCGCTCGACCTCAGGTCGCTGGCCGCGCAGGCCCTGCAGATGGGCGACGAGCTGCACAACCGCAACCGCGCCGCCACCTCGCTGCTGGTGCGCGAGCTCGCCCCCGACGTGGTGGAGGCCGCCCCCGGCCACGCCGCCGAGGTCCTGCGCTTCGTCAACGGCAACGACCACTTCTTCCTCAACGCGGGCATGGCCGCGTGCAAGGTCAGCACGGACGCCGCGCGGGACGTCCCCGGCTCCACGATGGTCGTCGCGATGGCCCGCAACGGCACCGACTTCGGGGTCCAGGTCTCCGGGCTGGGCGACCGGTGGTTCACCGGCCCCGCGGGCGTGCCGGACGGCCTCTACCTGGGCGCGTACGGCCCGGACGACGCCAACCCCGACATCGGCGACTCGACGATCACCGAGACGGCGGGGCTGGGCGGCTTCGCGATGGCCGCGGCCCCGGCGATCGTGCGGTTCGTCGGCGGCGACGTGTCGGACGCGATGGCGGCCACCCGGTCCATGTACGAGATCACCCTGGCCGAGCACCCGGCGTACCAGATCCCGGGGCTGGACTTCCGGGGCACGCCGGTCGGCGTCGACGTCACGCTGGTCGCCAGGACGGGCCTGCTGCCCACCGTGAACACCGGTATCGCCGGACGGGTCGCGGGGACCGGGCAGGTCGGCGCGGGCCTGGTCAGCCCGCCCGCCTCGGCCTTCACCTCGGCGCTGGCCGCGCTGGCCGAGGCGGCCGATCGTGAACATCGGACGACTGAGTGATCATTCATCTATTAAGATTGGGTAAAGCTGACAATTTGTCCATCCGCCGGTAGCATTCGGCGACGTCAGAGCGCGGACGCAGGCTCAGTGAT
This sequence comes from Streptosporangium heterodermiicola, assembly GCF_051390675.1. Lineage (NCBI taxonomy): Bacteria > Bacillati > Actinomycetota > Actinomycetes > Streptosporangiales > Streptosporangiaceae > Streptosporangium > Streptosporangium heterodermiicola. The sequence goes on along the minus strand of NZ_JBPJSR010000016.1, from coordinate 158,791 downwards.
CTGAAGAACACCGATCCTGACAAATACCGTCACGTGCTTTCTCAGCATGCAAACTTCCATAACCAAATGCCATCTCGCTATCGTGTCCACCTCACGAAAGCGCTGGTTATGGGGAACGGGGAACGATGACCGATCGCTTGCTCGGGAGAAACCCCCAGGGGCCTGAGGGCGGCGATTCCGCGGGCGGAACACCGGAGGGCCAGGGCAGGCTGGTGGGCAGGCGCTACCGCCTGGTGTCACCGGTGGGCCGTGGCGGGATGGGCATGGTGTGGCACGCGCACGACGTCCTGCTCGACCGGGACGTCGCGGTCAAGGAGCTGATCCTCCCCTACGGGCTCGACCACGCGGGCACCCAGGGAGCCCACCGGCGGATGCTGCGCGAGGCCCGCTCGGCGGCCCGGCTCAGCCATCCCGGCATCGTCACCGTTCACGACGTCGTCGAGGAGGACGGCCGCCCCTGGATCGTGATGGAGCTGGTCCGCGCCTGGTCGCTGGAGCAGGCCGTGCGGCAGAGCGGGCCGCTGCCGGTGGTCCAGGCCGCCGAGATCGGCGTACGGGTGCTCGACGCGCTCCGCCACGCCCACGCCGCCGGGATCATGCACCGCGACGTCAAGCCGGGCAACGTGCTGCTCACCTCCGACCGGGTGGTCCTCACCGACTTCGGCATCGCCGCCATAGAGGGCGACGTCGCGATCACCCAGACCGGCCTGCTGATGGGCTCGCCCGCCTACATCCCGCCGGAGCGGCTTTCCGGCCAGCCGGTCACGCAGTCCTCCGACCTGTGGTCCTTCGGCGCCACCCTGTACGCGGCGGTCGAGGGACGGCCCCCCTACGAGGGGCCGGACGCGGTGGCCGTGCTCGGCGCGATCCTCACCCAGGAGCCCAGCCGCCCCCAGCGGGCCGGCGCCCTGATCACCGTCATCGAGGGCCTGCTCCGCAAGAACCCCGCCGACCGGATGAGCGCCTCGCAGGTGTCCGACCTGCTCGACAGGGTGCTGCGCAGCCACGGCTCCAGCACCCCGAACCGCGCGCCCAGCCCGGCGCCCTCGTCGATGCCGGTCCCCGGCGACTCCATGCCGATCCACCTGATGCCCCCGCTGGACATCCCGTCTGGGCCGATGCCCTCCCGGATCATCGAGACGCCCTCCGGCCCGATCCGGGTGCCGTACGGCTCGGCGAACGACTCCTCGGGCGGCCACCCGCTCCCCTACGACGCGCTCGCCGGACCTTCGGGGTCCCACCGCGCGGACCTGCTGTCCTTCCCCGGCCCCGCCTCCGGCGGGTTCTCCCGTGCGGGCGGGCCGCAGGCCGACGCGGCCACCGGCCTGGCCGGCGGGCACCAGCGCGGCTACGACGCGCTGCGCATCCCCGCGACCGGGCCCGACGGCAACCCGTTCGACCCGCTCACCAGCTTCTCGGGCGACCTGCCCGCCCCCGCGCCGTCCGCGCCGCCGTCCGCGCCACCCGCCGCACCCCGGCGCGGCGGGCAGAGCGAGGCGTCCCGGGCCCGCGAGGCGGCGCTCTGGCCCACGCCCTCCTCGAAGGAGACGCCCTCCCGCGCCGCCGTACGGGACTCGCAGCTCACCTCCCCCAGCCGGACCGGATCACGTGGGGCCGCGCGCCGCGCGCCGGTGAACGACGGCGGCGGCCCCGACCTCCGCCTGCTGATGCTCGGCGGGGGCGGTGTGCTGGCCATCGTGGTCGCCGGGCTGCTCGTCTTCCTGCCCGGCGGGAACTCCGATCCCGCGGCCCCCGCGGCCCCGTCCAGCGCGATCTCCACGGCGGCCGAGCCGCTGACGCCCGCCGGGCCGAGCGAGGTCCCCGAGGGCTTCACGCTGCTGGACGCCGCCGGTGTCTCCGGCGCGGTGCCCGACGGCTGGACGGTGAAGGAGGGCTCCGGCGGGGTGGCCACCTTCTCCGGGCCGAAGGGCGGTGGGCAGAACATCGTCGTCGCCAAGGTGGCGGTCGCGGAGCCGGTGCTGGCGCTGAGCAGGGCGAGCAAGAAGGGCCTGGACGAGTACACCGAGGTCGGCGTGACGACGGTGAGCTACCGCGCGTGGAAGGCCGCGGACTGGGAGTACACCTACGTCCAGCCCAACGGCGTCCCGATGCACGGGCTGACGCGCTACGTCGCCGTCAACGGCCTGACCGCCTACCAGATCACGTTCAGGGTCCAGGACCTGGACTGGGAGAGGAACGCGGAGATCCTCCAGACGTTCTTCGCCACCTTCGTACCGGTCGACTGATCCCGCCGGTCGTCCCCGCACCCCGCCGGTGGGACGACCGGGTGGCGTTCGGTCACCGAGTGACGACCTCGTGGCGCGATCACGAGTGACGACCCCGGGGTGTGCGGTCACGGGCGATGACCTCGTGATGCGTCATGGGTAATGATCCCGTGGCGCGGTCATGAGTGATGGCAGACTTCGCTCGTGACCGCGAACCCCACGAACACCGCGAACCCCGGCGGCTCCCCTGACGACTCCCCCGGCGCCCCTTCCGGCGGTTCTCCCGGCAGTCCTCCCGGCGAGGAGAGGATCGCCGCCGTGCGGCGGCGGACACTCACCGTCCTGTCCACGGCCCAGATCAGCGGCGGGATCGGGGTCGCCGTGGGGCTCACCTTCAGCTCGGTGACCATGGAGGAACTCTCCGGCTCCACCGCGCTCAGCGGGCTGGCCGGGACCGCGGTCGTGCTGGGCGCCGCGCTGCTGGCGCTGCCCACCGCGAGATCGTCGGGAAAGGGCGGCCGGCGGGCCGGGCTCGCCCTGGCCTACGGATGCGCCCTGCTCGGCTGCCTGGTCTCGCTGCTCGCCGTCGGCCTGGGATCGTGGCCGCTGCTGCTGGCCGGGCTGCTGATGTTCGGCGCGGCCAGCGCGGGCGGCCTGGCCTCCCGCTACGCCGCGACCGACCTGTCCCCGCCCGGGCACGCGGCCCGGCACCTGTCGCTGGTGGTGTGGGCCACCACCATCGGATCGGTCGCCGGGCCGAACCTCGCGGAGCCCGCCGAACGGTTCAGCGCCGGGCTCGGGCTGTCCGCGGGCAGCGGCCCGTTCGCCCTCGCCCTGCTGGGCTTCGCGATCTCCCTCGGCATCATCGTGATCGCCCTGCGCCCCGACCCGTTGCTCCTGGCCCGCGCCGCGCTGCCGGCCCCGGTCGCGTCTCCCGCCTCCGGCCCGTCCGGCTCCCCGGAAAACCCGGAGAAGGGCCAGGGCACGTTCCGTACCGCCTGGCGGGTGCTGCGCGGGACGCCCGTGGCGGGCCGCGCCCTGGTCGCGATCGCGGTCAGCCACACCGCGATGGTCTCGGTCATGTCCATGACGCCGGTCCACCTCGACCACGGCGGCTCGACGTACACCGTCATCGGCGTCGTGATCAGCCTGCACATCGCGGGGATGTACGTCCTGTCACCCGTGATCGGCTGGCTCGCCGACCGGGTCGGCAGGATCCCGGTGCTGGTGCTGGGGATGGGCCTGCTGCTGACCGCCTGCGTCCTCGCGGGCGGCGCGGGGGCGCACGACGTCACGCGGGTGACCGTCGGCCTCGTCCTGCTCGGCCTCGGCTGGTCGTGCGGGCTGATCTCCGGCTCGGCGATGCTCAGCGAGGCCGTGCCACTGGAACACCGCGCCCCCGTGCAGGGCCTCTCGGACCTGCTGATGAACGTCTGCGGCGCGACCGGCACCGTGATCGCCGGAGTGATCGTCGGCACCCTGTCGTACGGCGTGCTCGCCGCGACCGTCGCGGTCATGGTGACGGTCACCGGCGCCTGGCTGGCCCTGACCCACGCCCGAGCCCGGGCCCGGGTTTGAGCCCGAGCCGCGATCAGGGGTCGCCGGGCGTCATTTGGCGTCGGCGTAGCAGCTGACCGGGACGGCCTGCATGGGGAAGCGCACCGGGGTCGGCCCGAACAGCAGCCGGGTCGCCTCCTCCGCGGCCCTGCCGACCGCCGCGACGACCTCGTCGGCCTGCCCGGCCGGGCAGTGCACCATCACCTCGTCGTGCTGGAAGAACACCAGCCTGGCCGGGTCGGGCAGCAGGCCGCGCAGCACGGCCATCAGCGCGAGCGCCCACTCGGCCGCGGTCGCCTGGACGACGAAGTTGCGGGTGAACCGGCCGCGGTCGCGGGCCGCGCGGGCTCCCTCGGGGCCGGAGACCAGCTCCCGCCACCCGGCGGAGGGCGGGGGCGAGGTGCGGCCCAGCCAGGAGCGGACCACCTTGCCCTCCTCCCCTGCGCGGGCGGCGTCCTCCACGAACCGGTGGGCGAGGGGGAAGCGCTGGCGCATCACGGCCAGCAGCCTGGACGCGTCCCCGCTGGTGCCCCCGTACATCGCCGACAGCATGGCGAGCTTGGCGTTGTCGCGCTCGCCGCCGAACGCCTTCGCCAGCGCCTGGTAGAGGTCGACCTCCCCGGCGGCCCTGGCCAGGCCGCCGTCTCCCGCCATCGCGGCCAGCACCCGCGGCTCCAGCTGGGCCGCGTCGGCGACGACGAGCGTCCAGCCCTCATCGGCCACGATCACCTTGCGCATCAGCTTGTGGATCTGCAAGGCGCCGCCGCCGTTGGTGGCCCAGCGGCCCGTCACCACGCCGCCCACCACGTACTCGGGCCGGAAGCGGTGGTCGCGCACCCACTGGTCGGCCCAGGCCCAGCCGTGGAAGCTGTGGAACCTCGCCATCTCCTTGTAGGCGAGCAGGGGCGCGACGCCCGGGTGCTCGACCTGCTTGATGTCGTGGGCCCGGGTGGAGGCGACCGGCACGCCCGCCGCCTTGAACGCCCTGACGATCTGCTGCGGGGAGTCGGGGTTGAACGACGTGCCGAAGGCGGCGGCCACCTGGTCGGCGAGGGCCTGGAGCTTGACCGGCCGCATGCCGTGCACCGGGCGCGGGCCGAGCAGGCCGGTCAGCAGCTCGTCGTGCACGTCCTCCCGCCAGGGCATGCCCTCCCGGGCCATCTCCGCGGCGATCAGCGCCCCGGCCGACTCGGCGGCGACCAGCAGCCGGAACCGCCGGGGGTCGGCGGTGGCCTCGACGCGGCGCAACTGGTCGGCGTACACCTCGGCGACCAGGTTCGCGTCCGGCGGGGGCGGCTCCTCCTCGAAGAGGGTGGCCTGCCGCGCCTGCCCGCCCGCGGGCCCGTGGTGGTCGTCGGGCACGGGGAGGCCGTGCAACCGGGCGTAGGCGGCGAAGACGGACCTCGGCTCGCCGAACCGCCCCTCGTGGGCCAGGAGCAGGCTCTCGGTGAGCACCAGGTCGTGACAGCGCGCCACCCGCACCCCCGCCGCGAGCAGCGCGGGGTAGACCTCCCGCGTGTCGGCCCAGACCCAGCGCGGGTTTCGGGCCTCCAGCTCGCGGACGGCCGAGGCCAGATCGGCGACGGCCCCGGCGGGCTCGCCGTCCACACGCAGCACGCCCCCACCCCCGGGAGCCGCCGCGACCGACACGTGCATACCCCAACCCTGCCACGCCGGTACGACAATCCCGATCAGACGAGCGGGATGGCGATCTCGTCCTCAAGCGGGGGTTCGATCTCCTGCGGCAGGCAGCCGGTGGCGGCGAAGCAGCGGATCCTCAGCGTCTCGGGGGTCACCGAGATGTGCAGGAAGCTCTTGAAGAACGGCGGGGTGTCCCAGTCGGACAGCTCCGACAGGTAGCGGTGGAAGGTCCTGCCCACGGGCAGCCGCAGCGGCATCGGCCAGCCGCCGAGGATCCGGGCCGCCCACCTCATCCGCCGGGTGATCGGCACGGGCGGGGTGTCGCGCACCGGGGTGTTGCCGATCTGGCGGGACATCAGCGCCGCGCTCTCGTCGGGGGTGAGATAGAGCCAGCGTATGCGCAGCCGGTCGCTGTAGAGCCTGCTGTAGAACGACAGCGAGTCGCCGCGCAGCGGGTAGCAGCGGTAGTCGTCCTCGTCCAGGCCGCCGACGGTGACCCTCGGGATGGTGTGGGTGGCGTGCATGAACGCCCCGGAGCCGCCCGCCACGAGATACTGGATGGTCCGCTCCCCGACCTTGATCGGGAAGCGCTGGTAGTTGTGCACGTCGCCGCCGATCGCCGCCACGTAGTTGTGCGCGGGATCGGTGACGATGTCGTCGATGGTGCCGCCTCCGGCCAGCTTCGACGGCTTGTGGTCGTTGCGGGTGTAGATGGGCTTCCCGGTGATCAGCAGCTTGGGCCGGGGGTCGCGGGAGACCGCGCGCAGCCAGTCGGCCTGCTCCCTGTCGATGTCGCCGCGGATCCCGGTGTCGACGCCGACGATGAGCAGCCCCGGGGTCTCCATCGCCCAGTAGGGGGCGGGCTGCACGACCCGCTGCTCGGGCCTCGACCGCCGCTCGCGCGCCCTGGCCAGCCGGGCCTCGTCGATCTTCTCCGGCTTGCGCCAGAACAGGCCGCGCAGCCCCGAGGGCGACAGCTTGAACCCCTCGTTCTCGGCCGCCAGCGCCGGGGCGTCGCAGAAGACGCGCATGAAGCCGCCGAGACCGTCGTACCAGTCGTGGTTGCCGGGGATCGCGTAGATCGGCGCCCGGTAGTCCTGGTACGGGCGGAAGAACTTGTCCTCGTACTCGTTGCCCGAGCCGGTGGGGTAGATCACGTCACTGGCGACGACCGCGAAGGAGGTGTCCTCGCCGATCTTGAGCATGCCCGGCACCACGGCGTACTGCGAGGCGTCGCCCTCCCCCGTGTCGCCGAGGACCAGGAAGGAGAACTCCGGGCCGACGTCCATCGGGATGCGGAAGGAGGGGTCGACGCCCCGGTCCCGCTGGGAGCCCACCCAGCGCGCCCGCACCTGTCCCGAGGGGTCTCCGAACAGGATCGCGAGGACCTCGTTCCGCGACCGCCAGATGGTGCGCGGGTTCAGCCAGGAGAAGGTCTCCTTGCTGGGCAGCAGCTCCGTGAAGGTGCCCGTCTGGACGCAGGACCAGCCCGCGCCCTCCTTCGACACCCGGGAGGAGGCCTCACGCCCGCGCTCCGCCGCCTGTCCAATGTCAACCATGCCCCATATCTTGGCAACGATCTTAAAAGGCCGCACACCCTCTTCCGGTATCGGGACCGGCCCGTCCGGAACTCGCCAGGCCACTCTCTGGAATATGGTTCTACCGTGTACGCCTACTGGGAGACGGTTCCGACCAGGTGGAAGGACAACGACGTCTACGGCCACGTCAACAACGCCGTCCACTACTCGATGATGGACACGGTGATCAACACCTGGCTGGTCAGGACCGCGGGCCTGGACATCCACGGCGGCGACACCATCGGCCTGTGCGTCGAGTCGCACTGCGCCTACCGGGCCTCGGTGTCCTTCCCCGAGGCCGTCAGGGTCGGGCTGCGGGTCGGCCACCTGGGCCGCTCCAGCGTCCGGTACGAGCTGGGGCTGTTCCGCGAGGACGGCGAGACGGTCGTGGCGGAGGGCCACTTCGTCCACGTGTTCGTCGACCGGGAGACGCGCGGGCCCGCCGGGATCCCCGGACCGCTCCGCGAGGCCATGGAGAAACTCGTGGTCACCGGCTGACCTCCCCACACCCGCTCACTTCTCCGAGGGAGAATCACCTCTCCGGAGGAACGAGAACACCGGGGTTGAGGATGCCCTCGGGGTCGAGCCGGTCCTTGATCCCGCGCAGGATCTCCACGCCCAGGTCGCCGATCTCGGTCGCGTACGCCTCCCGGTGGTCGCGGCCGACGCCGTGGTGGTGCGAGACGGTGCCCCCGGCGGCGACGATCGCCTCGTTGACCGACCGCTTGGCCGCCTCCCACTGCCCGACCGGGTCCTCGCCCTGCGCCGTGACGACCGTGAAGTACAGGGAGGCCCCGGTGCCGTACACGTGGGAGATGTGGCACATGACCAGCGGCGATCCGAGTGAGGCGTGCAGCGAGAACCGTACGGCGTCGTAGAGGCGGGGCAGGTTGGACCAGAAACCGGCCGTCTCCAGCGTCTCGACGGTCGCCCCGTCGGCGAGCAGCGAGTCGCGCAGGTAGGGCGCGGAGTAGCGCCCGTGGGCCCACGACTCCCCCGGCTCCGTGCCGAGGGGGACGCCGCCGAGGCCGGACAGCGCGGCGGCGACCCGCTCCCTCAGGGCGGGCACCTCGGAGAATCCCTCGTACCCGGCGATCGCCAGGCAGCCCGCGCCGGCCGGCGAGGCGCCGATCTCGCCGGGGCGGGCCAGCCCGACCATCGTCTCCGTCTCGTCGGACAGGCGCAGCACGGTGGGTACGACGCCCTCCTGGACGAGGTGCCGCAGCGCGGCCGATCCCTCCGCGAACGACGCGAACCGCCACCCCTCGTAGACCCGCTCGGCGGGCGCGCGCCGGACGCGGAGCCGCAGGGAGGTGATCACCCCGAAGGCGCCCTCGGAGCCGAGGATCACCTGGCGCAGGTCGGGCCCGGCCGCCGACTTGGGCGCGCGGCCGAGTTCCAGGGTGCCGCGCGGGGTGGCCACGGTCACGCCGACCACCATGTCGTCGAAGCGCCCGTACCCGGCCGAGGCCTGGCCGCTGGACCGGGCGGCGGCGAAACCCCCCAGCGTGGCGTACTCGAACGACTGCGGAAAGTGACCTAGGGTGAACCCGTGCCCGGCCAGAAGCCGCTCGGCCTCCGGGGCCCGCAGCCCCGGCTCCATCTCGGCGACCATCGACTCCGCGTCGACGGCGACCAGCCGGTCCAGCCTGGCCAGGTCCAGCGCGACGACACCGGCGAAGCCCCGCCGGGTCGCGACCAGGCCGCCGACCACGGAGGTCCCGCCACCGAACGGGACCACCGCGACCCGGTGCGCGGCGCACACCGACAGCACCTCCAGCACCTCTCGGTGAGAGCCGGGCAGCACCACGGCGTCGGGGGCGTCGGAGCCGTCCCCGGCGCGCATGCGCATCAGGTCGGGAGTGGACTTGCCCCGGGTGTGCCGGACGCGGGTCTCGTCGTCGGAGCGCACGTGGCCGTCGCCGACGACGCCGCGCAGCTCCGCCAGGACGGACGGGGAGAGGGTCACGGCGGGCAGCCGCACCTCGCCGAGCTCGGCGGCCCTGTCCTGCCGGGGGCGCACGCCCAGCACGTCCTGGAGAAGTTTCCTGACCGGTTCCGGCAGGTCGGCGGCCTTTCCGGGGTCGCCCCAGCCGGACCAGAGCATGGGATCTGCGGCACTCGTCGGATTTTCCACCCTTACACTGTGACATATGACGTCTATTCGTCACAGTGCAGACGCGGACAGCACCGACCGGGTCCTGGACGCCGCCCGCGAGGCGGTCCTCGCGGTGGGGGTGCGGCGCACCACGCTCACCGACGTGGCGCGCAGGGCCGGGCTCTCCCGCATGACGATCTACCGCCACTGGCCCGACGTGCGCACCCTCGTCGCCGACCTGATGACCCGCGAGTGGGTACGCGTCGCGGACCGCTTCGCGACCGGGGACCCGGTCACCTCGGCGGTGGCGGTGGTACGGGCACTGCGTGTCCACCCGCTCTGGCGGAAGATCGTCGAGGTCGACCCGGAGCTGCTCCTGCCCTACCTGCTCGACCGCAGGGGAGCCAGCCACGAGGCCATGCTCGCGCTCGTCGAGGCCGCGATCGTCCGGGGCCAGGAGGAGGGCACCGTGCGTCCCGGTGACCCGGCGAGGCTGTCCAGGGCCGTGCTGCTCACCGCCCAGTCGTTCCTGCTCTCCGGCCCGACCATGCTCGACCCGGCCGGCCCTGACACCCCGGTCTCCTCGGTCGGGCCGGACGACCTGGACGCCGAGCTCGCCACGCTCCTGGAAAGGTACCTGCGACCGTGAACTCCTCCCTCAACGCCACCCGCCGCGAACGCGAGCTGGCCGAGGTGCGCGACCTCGTGGTGGACGTGCTGGTGGTCGGCCTGGGCGCCACCGGCGCCGGGGCCGCGCTCGACGCGGCCTCCCGGGGGCTCTCCGTGGCCGCGATCGACGCCTACGACATGGCCTTCGGGACCTCCCGGTGGAGTTCCAAGATGATCCACGGCGGCCTCCGCTACCTGGCCAAGGGACACGTCGGGGTCGCGTACGAGAGCGCGGTGGAGCGCGGACGCCTGCTCGGGCGCACCGCGCCGCACCTGGTCAGGGCCCACCCCTACCTGCTGCCGCTGGTCCACGAGGTCTCCCGCAGTCACGCGGCGCTGGTGATGACCGGGTACCGCGTCGGCGAGGGGCTGCGCATCGCCGCGCGCACGCCCCACCACCTCCTGCCCGGCCCGTCGCGGATCTCCGCCGCGCAGGCCCTCGCCCTCGCCTCGCCGCTGACCTCGCGAGGGCTGCGCGGCGCCCTGCTGTCGTGGGACGGGCGGCTGGCCGACGACGCCCGCCTGGTGGTCACCGTGGCCAGGACGGCCGCCGCCCTGGGGGCGAGGATACTGACGCGCTGCCGGGCGCTGGAGCTGTCCGGCGACGGCGCGCTGGTCCGCGACGAGCTCGGCGGGGACACCTTCACGATCCGGGCCAGGACGGTGGTCAACGCCACCGGCGTCTGGGCCGCCGGGCTGCACCCGGGCATCCGGCTGCGTCCCTCGCGCGGCACCCACCTGGTGCTGCGGCCCGAGACGCTGCCGGGCCTGGCCGCGGGGCTGCACGTGCCGATCCCCGGGGAGGGCAACCGCTTCGCCCTGGTCCTCCCCCAGTCCGACGGGCGGGTCCACGTCGGCCTCACCGACGAACCGGTGGACGGCCCCGTCCCGGACGTCCCGCCGGTACCCGAGGAGGACGTGACCTTCCTGCTCGCCGTCCTGAACTCCGTGCTGGAGGAGCCGGTCCGGCGCGAGGACGTCGCCGGGACGTACGCGGGGCTGCGGCCACTGATCGCCGCCGACGGCCGCACCGCCGACCTGTCCAGGAGGCACGCGCTGCTGACCACGCCGGACGGGATGGTGACGATCGTGGGCGGCAAGCTGACCACGTACCGGCGGATGGCCGAGGAGGCGGTCGACCGGGCCGTGTCACTGGGCCGGCTCGACGCGGGACGGAGCCGCACGGCGGATCTCCCCCTCATCGGGGCCATCCCGGCGAACGGTCCCGAAGCCCCTGACGGCGCGCGCCGCGCGAACGGCGGAAACAGCGGAAACAGCGGAAACGGCACGAACGGCGAGGGCGACCGGGAGGCGGACCGGCTGCTGGAGCGGTACGGGAGCGAGGCGGGCGCCGTACGGGCCCTGATGGCGGAGGACCCCTGGCTGGCCCAGCCCGGGCCGACCGGGGTCACCGGGGCCGAGCTCGTCTGGGCGGTCAGGCACGAGGGCGCCCTGGACGTGGACGACCTCCTCGACCGGCGGACCAGGATCGGCCTCGTCCCGCAGGACCGCGACGCGGCCCTCCCCCTGGCACGCGCCGCACTGGCCTACTGATCCCCCTGGAGCCGGGAAAGCCGTCGGATCCCCCTGGCGCGCGCCGCACCGGCCGACCCGTGCCGTGAACCGGGAAGGCCGCCGAGCCACCGCCCCCTCCCGAGGGCACGTCGCTTTCACAGGCCTATGATCGTTTCACTCTCGCCACTCGGATCCGCCTGTTAGGTTAGTCTTACCTAAGTCGGAGCGAGGAGAGAGCGTGAGCACGGGAAGTGTCGTGAGCAGGGCGGACCTGGCCCCCAAGGGGTGCACCCACCCGCCGGGCTGCCACACCGGCGAGCTGCCGGTCTACGCCAGCGCGACCGTCGGAGCCCGCTTCTGGCTGCTCATCGAGCACTCCGGCCCCTGGGCCTCCCACCTGGAGGACTGCAGCCTCCCCGAGGATGTTCACATCCTTGTCAAACGTGCCACGCGGCTCGGCATCCGGCCCCAGCTGATCCGTCGTCCCGGACGCCGGAACCCCGAGGAAACCGGCATTCACGTCATGGTCGCCGACTCCGGCTCGGCCGAGCCATGGATCGCCGAAGGCGTCATCGCAGGTCCGGACGATCTTAACCTTGACAGCGTGGTGGCCGGAGTGGTCCCGGAGTCCTGCATACTTGTGAGTGAGCCGGTTTTTCTGGTCTGCACGCATGCCAAGCGCAACGCGTGCTGCGCCCGCATTGGACTACCCCTAGCTCGGTCCTTGGCAAAAACATTGCCGGACACAGTATGGGAAACATCACATGTTGGCGGCGATCGATACGCCGCCAACCTCGTGTGCTTGCCACACGGGCTTTACTACGGCAGCATGTCTCAGGCTGCTGCGATCGCGGCAGCCGACGCGTACCGGTCCGGCGAGGTCATCCTCGACCGTTTCCGGGGACGCGCAGGCATCCCTGAGCCACTGCAGGCCGCTGAGCATTTCATCCGCATTCATACGGGTGATCTCTCGGTTGGCGGAGTGGCCGTGGAGTCCTCCAGGTTGGACGGCGCCGTCACCGAGGCATTTGTGCGCGGTAGTGGCGCTCGTTTTCGGGTAGTGGTTGAACCCATGACGCTAACAACGCCATGTGGTACGGCTTGCGCCGATACGATCACTACCTACCGGCTGGTCACGCTGGACAGGCTCACCCCTGTGCGGTACGCCACGTCCGCCCTGACCTGACCTGAGGGAACATCACGGCCAATCCAGGCGTTGGACCCAGGGACGTCAAAAGCGTCTAATGCGGCATTAACCAGAAATACCTCTCACTATAAGGTGGTTTTCTCATGTCTCAGGTACGTCGGCAGACCGCCCGGCCTCGGCCCAGCTGGGGCTGGCAGGATGACGCCGCGTGCCGGGGCGAGGACCTCGTGCTCTTCTTCGGCCCCGACGGCGAGCGCCAGCCCGAGCGTGACATCCGCGAGCGCAAGGCCAAGGCGATCTGCGCCCAGTGCCCTGTTCGCGCAGAGTGCCTGGACTACGCGCTTTCCCGTCCGGAGAAGTACGGCACCTGGGGCGGTCTGAACGAGGACGAGCGCGCCTCCGAGCGTCGTCGTCGTATGCGCCGCGCCGCCAGCGCCGGCATCAGTGCCGTCGCCTGAGCAGTACCTCCACCCGGCTTCCCCCGCACGTGTGATCTCGCGCACCCCCTGCGAGATCACACGTTGTCGTGTCGGGCCCCGTTCGTGCGGTGCCCAGGGCGGGCGACCGCACGACGGGCTTTCCCCGAGGGTCAGGGCCTGTTGCGGCCCTGCTTCCGCATCTCCTTGGTGATGCTCTTCCACTTGCCCTGAAGCTCCTTGCGGAGCCGCGCGTCACTCCTGGACGCCATCCACGCGGCCTCCCTCTGGAGCTTGTTCCAGCTTTCCAGCCGCCTTTCCGGGAGCGTGCCGTCCTCGATCGCGGCGATCACGGCGCAGCCCGGCTCGCTGTCGTGGCGGCAGTCGCCGAACCGGCACCGCCCGGCGAGCTCCTCCAGGTCGGAGAAGACCATGTCCACGCCCTCGCCCATGTCGTACAGGCCGACGCGGCGGATACCCGGCGTGTCGATGATGAGGCCGCCTCCCGCCAGCGGGATGAGCTCGCGGTGCACGGTGGTGTGACGCCCCCGGCCGTCTCCGGCCCTGACCTGCTGGGTCTCCATCACCCCCTGCCCCGCCAGGGCGTTGACGAGCGTCGACTTGCCCGCCCCCGAGGCGCCGAGCACCACCGCGGTGCGCGTGCCCCCAAGGTACCCGCGGACGATGTCGACGCCCTCGCCCGTGACGGAGCAGATCGGGTGAACGTCCACCCCCGGCGCCGCCGAGGCGACCTCGTCCATCAGGAAGTCGAGGCCCTCGCCGATCAGGTCGGACTTGGTGACGAGCACCACGGGACGGCCCCCGCTCTCCCAGGCGAGCGCGAGCAGCCGCTCGATCCTGCCCAGGTCGGCGGTGTCGGTGGCGTGCAGGGCGGGTTCGGCGACGAAGACGACGTCGACGTTGGCGGCGAGCACCTGCCCCTTGGAGTCTCCGGAGAGCCCGCCCCTGGAGACCCTGGCGACGCCGCCGCGCACGAACGCGGTGCGCCGGGGCAGCAGCGCCTCCAGCTCGGAGCGGCCCTCGGCCAGGCGGCGGAGGCCGACCCAGTCGCCGACGCAGGGCAGGGCGACGGGGTCGGCGGCGGCGTCGCGGCGCACCCTGGCGCCGTAGTCGGCCCGGAGATGCCCGGAGGCGGTGAGCACCTCGGCGGCACCGCGATCGACGCGGGACACGCGGGCGGGGGTCAGGCCCGCGGGAAGCTCGGCGGCGAAGGAGTCGTTCCAGCCGAGCGCGGTGAGAACGGATGAGGAAGAGACGATTGGCGAAGACAACGTAAGCACCCTTGTGGAAGGCCGGGTGCCCTGTCGCGAATCGGTTAGGCGGGCACCCGGAGGTTGATGGACGGCAGGCTCGTCAGAACAACCCGCATAGGTCCCCACCTCCTGTCGCCTCGTGGCCGCGCGTCTGTCGAACGGCGTCTCCGGGAGAACTTTAGCGCAGCGCCTCCCGTCCGGCGCAAACACATTTGCGGTGTTTCCCCGATCGCCCCGAAGGGTCCGGCCCGGACACCGCCGTCACCCGGCGCCCCGGACCCTTGTCCCGCCCGGCGCGCACCCTGGACCTTTGCTCCGCGTGGCGTGTCCCGCCCCCTTGTCGCCCGGCGGGGTTCCGACCCCCTGTTCCGCACCGCGCACTCCGGCCCCGAGGTGGATCTCCCCACCGCCCGACCACGCGAGAACGCCCGGCCGGGGAATCCCGGCCGGGCGTTCTCGTTCCGCTCCACGCTCCACATGACCGGCCGATGGCCGGTCCGATGCCCGATCGGTCGTCGATCAGCGCGTCACCGCGCCCCGGAGGCCACCCGGACCCAGGGGGGCACGGGGTGTCACGCGCCCGAAGACGCGCGGACCGTACGAGCCCGCGAAGGTCGTACGAACGGCGACCCCGCCGCGACTGGCACGATCACGGACCAGGGATGGGGAAGATCACAGCCCGGGGGCGGGGAAGTGGGAGGTGAGCTCCCTGACCTCGCCGTGGACCCGGGTGATCACGTGCTTGGCCTCTTCCTCGTCCTTGGCCAGGGCGGTGACGACCTGGTCGATCCAGGCGCCGATCTGCCGCATCTCCGTGACGCCCATGCCCCTGCTGGTCACGCCCGCCGTGCCGATGCGGATGCCCGAGGGGTCGAACGGCTTGCGGGTGTCGAAGGGCACGCTGTTGTAGTTGGTCTCCAGCCCGGCCCTGTCGAGGGCCTGGGCGGCGGGCTTGCCGCCGATGCCCTTGGGGGTGAGGTCGAACAGGATGAGGTGGTTGTCGGTGCCGCCGGAGACCAGGTCGAAGCCCCGGCTCAGGAGCTCCTCGGCCAGCGCCTGCGCGTTCAGGACGACCTGGCGGGCGTAGTCCTTGAAGTCGTCGGTCGACGCCTCCTTGAGCGCCACCGCGATGGCCGCGGTGGTGTGGTTGTGCGGCCCGCCCTGCAGGCCGGGGAAGACGGCCTTGTTGAGGGCGGTGGCGTGCTCGTCGGAGGTGGCCATGAGCATCGCGCCCCGGGGACCGCGCAGGGTCTTGTGGGTGGTGGTGGAGATGACGTCCGCGTGGCCGACCGGCGACGGGTGGGCGCCACCGGCCACCAGGCCGGCGATGTGCGCGATGTCGGCGGCGAGCACGGCCCCGACCTCGCGGGCGATCTCGGCGAAGGCCGGGAAGTCGATCGTGCGCGGGACAGCGGTGCCACCGCAGAAGATCAGCTTGGGGCGCTCGCGGAGGGCGATCTCACGCACCTCGTCCATGTCGACGCGGCCGGTGTCCTGCCGCACGCCGTAGCGGACCGGGTTGAACCACTTGCCGGTGGCCGAGACCGACCAGCCGTGGGTCAGGTGGCCGCCGAACGGCAGGCCCATGCCCATCACGGTCTCGCCCGGCTTCAGGAAGGCCAGGTAGATGGCGAGGTTGGCGGGCGAGCCCGAGTAGGGCTGCACGTTGGCGTGGTTCACGCCGAACAGGGCCTTGGCCCGGTCGATGGCGAGGGTCTCGACCTGGTCGATGACCTGCTGGCCCTCGTAGTAGCGCTTACCGGCGTAGCCCTCGGAGTATTTGTTGGTCAGGACGGTGCCCGTGGCCTCAAGGACGGCCTTGGAGACGTAGTTCTCCGAGGCGATCAGCTTGACGGTGTCGGCCTGCCGCCGCTCCTCGGCCCTGATGAGCTCGGCGATCTGCGGATCCACGCTGGAAAGAGCGCTCATGCGCCTTCACTCCCTGTCATCGTCGACATCGCGCGAAGACCCAGGCGCTCGGCCTCCTCGCCCTTCCGCTCCCCGGTGGTCTCTCCCACCTTATGCGCCAGTCACGGCTTAGACGATAGCGGACTGGGCCCCGCGCCCGGCGCGACCTGCGCCCTCGACGGGCCAGAGCCGGTCGACCTCGGCGTTGAGCGTGGCGCCGATGAGCACGGCCAGCGCGGTGATGTAGAGCCACAGCAGCACGGCGATGGGGGCGGCGAGCGAGCCGTAGATGGAGACCGGCGAGAACCAGGCGGCGAGGACCGCGCGCAGCACGGCGGCACAGACGATCCAGATGACGAGCGCGAGCAGAGCCCCGGGCAGCTCGCGCCACCAGCGCGTGCGCACGGGCACGCTCACGTGGTACAGCAGGGTGAGGAAGATCACCGAGCCGATGACGACCACCGGCCAGTAGAGGATGTCGACCAGCACGGTGTAGTCGGCGGGCAGGGCCCCGCGCAGCGCGGCCGGGCCGAGGACGAGCACCGGCATCACCACCAGCCCGATCAGCAGGCCCGCGAGATAGAACCCGAAGGACATCAGGCGGGTGCGGATGATCCCGCGCTCCTCGCCGAGGCCGTAGGCGACCGAGATCAGGTCGACGTAGACGAACAGCGCCCGCGAGCCCGACCAGAGCGCGAGCAGGAAGCCCAGGGAGATCAGCGAGACCTGGTTCTCGGGTTTCAGCACGTCCTCGATGAGGGGGGTGACGACGGTGTCGACGGCGTTGTCGGTGAACAGCAGGTGGGCCTGCTGGTCGATCCAGTCGCTGACGTTCTTGACCGTCTCCGGGCCGAACACCCGGGTCAGCTGGCCGAGCACGCCGATCAGGCCGAGCATGAACGGCGGCAGCGACAGCAGCGCGAAGAAGGCCGCCTCACCCGCCAGGCCGGTGACGCGGTAGGTGACGCCCGCGTTCGTGGTGGCGACGATCAGGGTCCACGTGTCGGTGCCGCGGATCCACGAGAGCAGCGCCCGCAGCCTGGCCCAGACGTCCGTCCCGCGGATCCACGCGACACCGGCGCGCAACCGCGTCCCGGGCCCGCGCGGAGGGCGCCGCTCGGGCCCGGGCCGATGGGCCGGGGCATCAGTGGACGTCATGCCACACAACGGTATTCCTAGCCGCGCTTGATCACGAGTCGGGCGGGCAACGATCGAATCTCGCACACCTGCCCGTACCCCTCGCGGCGAAACCTACCTGCGGTAGAACGCCTCCGCGTCGTCCACGTCGACGATGCGCGCGCCCAGCGGCAGCAGGGAGACCGGGATCAGCTTGAGGTTGGCCAGGCCCAGCGGGATGCCGACGATCGACAGGAAGAGCGGGATCGAGGTGAGCAGGTGCCCGATCGCGAGCCAGATCCCGGCCACGACGAACCAGATCACGTTGCCGATGGCAGACAGCGCCCCCGCGTCGGGGTCGCGTTCCACGGTCCGGCCGAAGGGCCACAGCGCGTAGGCGGCGATCCGGAACGACGCGATGCCGAACGGGATCGTGATGATCAGGACACAGCACACGATTCCCGCGAGTACGTAGCCGATCGCCAGCCAGATTCCCGCGAAGACCAGCCAGATGACGTTCAACAGCGTCCGCATATTTACGAGCATGTCAGGCGGGACGAGGCCGGTTCCATCCGGTGTCACCCTGAGGCGCCCCTGATCACGACCCCGGCCCGAGTGGGGCCCGCCCCCTTACCCGGCTTACCCGGCTTACCCGGCTTACCCGGCTTACCCGGCTTACCCGGCTTACCCGGCTTACCCGGCTTACCCGGCTTACCCGGCTTACTTCGCCTGCCCGGCTCGCCCGGCCCAGGTGGAGGAACCCGTCCCTTGTCCCGGCCCGAGTGGGGCGCGCCCCTTGCCCGGCGGCCCGGCGAAGGCCTGGGCGATCGCGGTCCACGTCCGGGCGGTCTCGCCGCGTACCTGGAGGGACGTGTCGGCGAGGTGGCGGCGCCGGACCACCAGGAGGCAGAAGTCGACCATGGAGCCGCGGACCACGTCGGCGGCGTCCGGGGGCCCGGCCTCCCACGGAGACCCGTCGGGCATGGCCAGTTCCACCCGAACCGGGCGCGACGGCGGCTCCAGGCCGCGCACCGCGAAGCCGTACGGCATGGCGCGCACCCCGAGCGTCGCCACGTGCCTGAGCCTGGCGGTAGGCACGCGCGT
Organism: Streptosporangium heterodermiicola; assembly: GCF_051390675.1. NCBI lineage: Bacteria > Bacillati > Actinomycetota > Actinomycetes > Streptosporangiales > Streptosporangiaceae > Streptosporangium > Streptosporangium heterodermiicola. The sequence goes on along the minus strand of NZ_JBPJSR010000016.1, from coordinate 140,544 downwards.
GACGCCGAGCGCGTCCGCCACGTCCTGCCCGTGGGCCCAGGTCTCCATCAGGCGCGCGGTGACGAAGGACGCGGCCGACATCCCTGGGCCGTACCAGGGCAGCCTGGCACCGGCGTCCAGCCGGGCGAAGGACTCCAGGCCGCGGGCCCTCGCCTCGCGGAACCACTCGTGGAGCTGGGCGGCGGTCAGGCCGCGCGAGGCGGCGGCGAGCTCGTCCACCGCGGAGTCCCCGCGGGCGAGGAACGCGGGCAGGGCGGCGCGGAACGCCCCGGGATCGTCGGCGGAGACGGTGGCGGCGTCGTCGAACCAGGCGAGGTGGCCGACCTGGTCCCGGACCGCCCAGCCCTCGGCCGGGGTGGGCAGCTCCCACTCGTCAGGGCCGAGCCCCTCGATCATGGCGTCGAACTCGGCCGTCTCGGCGCGCAGGTCCGCCAGCAGCTCGTCCATCAAGCCCATGACGCCTCCATGTCCCGGCCCAGACAAGGGTAACCGAGTGACGTTCTAGAGGGAACGGCGCAGAATGGACCCATGATCTGCGAGGACTGCAAGGAGCGGCGGCACGAGACGTGCCGGGGAGGCTCGTGGTGCGACTGCCAGCACCAGCCCGCCCCGAAACCCAGTGAGTCGGCGCTGGACTGGCCGCGTCAGGGATGACCCGGATCCCGCTCCGCCGGGGATGACCGGATCCCGCCCCGGCCCCTCCGGCGCCCCGGCGCGGGCCCGGATCCCCACGCCCGCGTCCCCGCCCAAGTCCACCCGAGCCCACCTCCGTGTCCATGTCCGAGTCCAGATAGTGGACCTGACGTTGGACATCCACGAGGCCCGGGGTATCGTCGTAGACATGCCAGCGGACCCATTGCTCGTCGTGCGACGCCACGTCGACCTCCTGCGTGTCCGCAGTGCCATCTGTTGTGACGTCCGTTAACCGTCGCCCCCTGCTGATTTCACCCAGCTCGGCCGCGTAACAGGCGTCCTCTTCTGAGTAATCGACCCCCGCACTCGACGATGAGGCGGGAGGTGCCGCCCGTGCGCGTCCGGAAATCATTCCATCGAGCCACAATGAGGACGCGCGCATGACGACCCCTGCCCGGTCGGCGAATCGACATCACAAGCGCCCGCGCGGCGAAGGTCAGTGGGCTCTCGGTTACCGCGAGCCACTGAACAAGAACGAGGAGAACAAGAAGAACGACGACGGCCTCAACGTCCGTCAGCGGATCATCGACGTCTACTCCAAGCGCGGCTTCGACTCCATCGACCCCGCCGACCTGCGCGGCCGGATGCGCTGGTTCGGGCTCTACACCCAGCGCAAGCCCGGGATCGACGGCGGCAAGACCGCGATCCTGGAGCCGGAGGAGCTCGACGACCGCTACTTCATGCTCCGCGTCAGGATCGACGGCGGCAAGCTCAACCTGGCCCAGCTGCGCGTCATCGCCGACATCTCCAACCTCTACGGCCGGGGCACCGCCGACGTCACCGACCGGCAGAACATCCAGCTGCACTGGATCGAGATCGAGGCCGTTCCCGACATCTGGGAGCGCCTGGAGTCGGTGGGCCTGTCCACCACCGAGGCCTGTGGCGACACCCCGCGCGTCATCCTGGGCTGCCCGCTGGCCGGGATCGACACCGACGAGGTCATCGACGGCTCCGAGCAGATCCGGGAGATCTACGACACCTACATCGGCGACCCGGCCTTCTCCAACCTGCCGCGCAAGTTCAAGTCCGCGGTGAGCGGGTGCCCGGCGCACTGCACCGTGCACGAGATCAACGACGTGGCGTTCGTGGGCGTCGTGAACGAGAACGGCGAGCGCGGCTTCGACCTGTGGGTGGGCGGCGGCCTGTCGACCAACCCGATGCTGGGCAAGCGGCTGGGCGTCTTCCTCACCCCGGACCAGGTCGCCCCCGCCTACGGCGGCGTGATCGGCATCTTCCGCGACTACGGCTACCGCCGCCTGCGCCACCGGGCCAGGATCAAGTTCCTGATCAACGACTGGGGTCCCGAGAAGTTCCGCGACGTCCTGGAGAAGGAATACCTGGGCCACACCCTGCCCGACGGCCCCGCGCCCGAGCGGCCGCGCGGCGGGCGCAGGGACCACGTGGGCGTCTTCCCGCAGAAGGACGGCAACTTCTACGTCGGCTTCGCCCCCAAGGTCGGCCGCCTCGACGGCGACAAGCTGCACCTGATCGCCGACATCGCCGAGCGGCACGGCTCCGACCGGGTGCACACCACGGTCGAGCAGAAGATGGTCATCCTCGACGTCGCGCCCGACAGGGTCGACAGCCTCGTCGCCGAGCTGGAGGCGGGCGACCTGCGGGTCAACCCCTCCACCTTCCGCCGCCAGACCATGGCGTGCACCGGGATCGAGTTCTGCAAGCTGGCCATCGTCGAGACCAAGGTCACCGCGGCCAACCTGATCGACGAGCTTGAGCAGCGGCTGCCCGACTTCAAGAGCCCGCTCACCATCAACGTCAACGGCTGCCCCAACTCCTGTGCCCGCATCCAGGTCGCCGACATCGGCCTCAAGGGGCAGCTCGTCGTCAACGACGAGGGCGAGCAGGTCGAGGGCTTCCAGATCCACCTGGGCGGCTCGCTGGGCGTCAACCCCGGCTTCGGCCGCAAGGTCCGCGGCCTGAAGACCACCTCCGAGGATCTTCCCGACTACGTGGAGCGCGTGCTCCGCAACTTCGAGAAGCAGAAGGACGACGACGAGACCTTCTCCGACTGGGTGCAGCGCGCCGACGACGCGGACCTGAAGTGAACGGCCGTCACACCGGCCGGCCGCGGACGAGCGGGACGAGGAGGGACGGATGAGCGAGCGAGCCGTTCCCTTTCACTGCCCGTACTGCGGTGAGGAAGACCTGGAGCCCTACGAGGGCGACGGCGGCTGGTACTGCCGGTCGTGCGTGCGCGCCTTCAAGCTGAAGTTTCTCGGAATCGGGGTGCGCTCGTGACGCGCGGCGAATCCGGCGCGGCGAACGTGACGACCGCGGTGACCTCTCCGGCCGGAGAGGTCACCGCGGCCCGCGCGGCCCGCACGGTGGGTTCCGGCACGACGACGAGCGCAGATGTCCGCGCGGCACGACCCGCCGGCGCGGCGAATGAGGATTGGGTGAACGAGCGATGACACTGGTGGACATCGAAGTCGGGTTACGTCAGCAGCGGGGGACGCTCGATCTGCAGGAGATCGTCGAGTCCGCCGCGCGGTTCCTGGAGGACGCCTCGGCCCTGGAGATCATCCGCTGGGCGGCGGCGACCTTCGGCGACCGGCTCTGCCTGACCGCCTCGATGAGCGACGCCCTGCTGATCGACCTGGTCAGCCGGGTCAAGCCGGGTGTGGACGTGCTGTTCATCGACACCGGATACCACTTCGCCGAGACGATGGGCACCCGCGACGCCGTCCAGCAGGTCTACGACGTGAACGTGATCGACGTGAAGCCGTCGCGCACGGTGGCCGAGCAGGAGCGCGACCTGGGGCCGCGCCTGTTCGGGCGCAACCCCGACCTGTGCTGCTACCTGCGCAAGGTCGAGCCGCTCAACCGCGCCCTGGAGCCGTACCTCGCCTGGGTCTCCGGCATCCGCCGCGACGAGGCCGTCACCCGCGCCGGGATCAAGGTCGTCGAGTGGGACGCCAAGCGCCAGATGGTCAAGATCAACCCGATCGCCAGGTGGACGCAGGAGGACGTCGACAACTACATGGCCGACAACGGGGTGCTGATCAACCCGCTGCACTACGACGACTACCCCTCGATCGGCTGCGCCCCCTGCACCCGCCAGGTCGCCCCGGGCGAGGACCCGCGCAGCGGCCGCTGGGCGGGCATGGGCAAGACCGAGTGCGGGCTCCACGTATGACGTGGCGTGCCTCCGGCACGGCTCCCGCGATGCCGCTGGTAGCGGTGGCACACGGGTCCCGCGACCCGCGCGCCGCCGCGACGGTGGAGGACCTGCTCGACCTGGTACGGGAAGCGCGGCCCGAGCTCCTCGTGCGCACCGCCTACCTCGACCACGCCTCCCCGACGCTCCCCATGGCGCTGTCGGGGCTGGCCGAGGCGGCGGTGCTGCCGCTGCTGCTCACCGAGGCCTACCACAGCCGGGTCGACATCCCCGGCGCGCTGGCCGAGACGACGGCCCGCAGGCCCCTGCTGCGCGTGCGCGCGGGCGCCACCCTGGGCCCGCACCCGCTGCTGGTCACCGCGCTGGAGCGGCGCCTGGCCGAGGCGGGCGTGGCGCCCGGCGAGCCCGGCACCGCCGTGGTGCTGGTCTCGGCCGGTTCCAGTGACCGGCGGGCCAACGCGACGGTCGCCGGGATCGCCGGGGACTGGGCGAGGCTGCGCGGCTGGCGGTCGGTGACCGCCGCCTACGCCTCGGCCGCCGGCCCCACCCCCGAGGAGGCCGTGCTGCGCCTGCGCCGCTCGGGAGCCTCGCGGGTCGTGGTCGCCCCCTACCTGCTCGCCCCCGGCCACTTCGCCGACAAGATCCGCCGCGAGACCCTGGCCGCGGGCGCCGACGCCGTCGCCGACGTGCTGGGCGCGGCCCCCGAGGTCGCCGAGGTGCTGCTCGAACGCTACGAGCGGGCCGCGTCCCGGCACAGGGCCCTGGCCACCGCCTGAGCCCCCGTGCGAGCGGAGCCGCTCAGGACGTGCCCGAAGGTGTGCCGCCCGCGCCCTCACAGCTCAGGCGGACCATCTCCCCGGTGCGCGGATCCAGCTGGCGTACGTTGTCCCGGCAGACCGGGGGGATCACCTCCCGCGCCACGACCGACCACTCGAGAGGGAAGGGCTCCGCCGCGGCGAGTCGCTCCTCCCAGCCCTCGAAGAAACCGTCCATCCCCTCGACCAGCTCAGCGGCCGTACTGCCCGCGCTTTCGATCTCGCCGGGCAGTACGGCCGCGAACACGGTCTGCCCGTCGGCCAGGGGAGTCGCGGCCGGGGTCTCGCTGATGTCCATGGGATGGCCATCGGGACCGGTTCCGCAGAGCCGCCTGCGGGGAGGAGCGTCACCAACCCAGACGATCACCCGTCGCAGTGGCCCGGAGCAGTAGACGTGCACTCCCAGCAGGTAGTTCCCGGATCCGATCCGGAGCTCCTCGCGTGTCCCGCCGGTCTTGTAGGTGCGGTTCGCGAGTTGACGGAGGGGGTGCGGCTCTCCCAGCGGCTGTGACGTCGTCGGGATGGTGGGGGACGGCTGGGCCATGACACCGGTCCAGACGTCCGGGTCGTCGGCGACGCCGCCCGCGGGTGTGTTGAGAGCCACCGCGACGACGAGGGTGGCCGCGACCGCGCCGCCCGCCGTCCAGCGGCGGCGGCGCCTGATCGCGCGGACGCGCCGGTGGACACCGGCGACGGTCACGCCTCTGTCGCGCCCCTCGCCCTCGTCCCCGTTCAGGATCTCGCGCAGCTCTGATTCGGTGATCGTCATCTCAGCTCCCCGTGGTGATGGCGGCGACGGCCGCGGGATCGACGCGCAGCTTGCGCAGTGCCCGGCTGGCCTGGCTGCGTACGGTCGCCACCGAGCAGCCGAGGATCTCGGCGATCCGCTGGTCGGGCAGGTCGGCGAAGTAGCGCAGGACGATCACGGCCCGCTGCCTGCCGGGAAGCCTGGCCAGGGCCTGGCGGACCGCCTCCCGCGTGGCCAGCGCGTCCGTCGCGTCGCCGTCCGGCGCCTCGGGGAGGACCGCGCTCGGCACCTCTCCGCGCCATCTGCGCCGCCACCAGGTGACGTGGGTGTTGACCAGGATGCGGTAGACGTACGGGTCCGGATCGTCGCCCACCCTCCGCCAGGCGAGCCACGCCTTGGCCAGGGCCGTCTGCAACAGGTCCTCCGCCGTGCCCCAGTCACGGCACAGCAGGTAGGCGGCCCGTAACAGGCGGGCCGAGCGCTGCTCCACGTAGTGCTCGAAGTCAGCCCGATCTCGCATCGGGGATCCTCACTGTCGGTGTATGTCACCGATCACTACGCCGTGGAGATCCCGAGACGTTGCACGTGTCCCGGAGCCACCCGCCGAGGGCGGGGCCGTCTTCAGTGGCGGGGCGGCTGCGGGGGGTGGGGAGGCTGGGGCGGCGCCGGGGGCCACTGGGGTGCGTGCGAGTGCCGGGGGTGCTCCGGGTGGGAGGGGTGGAGATGGTGGGAACCCGGCCCGGACGGGTAGTGGCCGTACTCGCCGGTGAGCTCGCGCAGCTCGTCCCACTGCTTGCGCCAGGCGGCTATGGCCTTCTTGAGGGGCTTGGTCTTGGCGTCCCCGACCACCTTGACGTCTCCCATGAGGACGTAGGCGGTGACCCGGACGAGCGGCGCGTTCGTGCCCGGGGGCGCCTCGATGACCTGGACCTTCTTGTCGCCCATGACGGCGATGCCGTCGAGCTCGACGTCCACCCCGTCGGGGACGATGATCTTCACGTTGCCCATGACCGCGGTGGCCATGATGTCGACCACTCCCCCGGTGCGTACCTCGGCCTGGCGCAGGTCCAGCAGGACGTCGCCCATCACGGCGACGGCGCCGAGCGGCTTGTCGATCCGCCACGAACCGCGCCGCTTGGAGCTGCTCATCACCGCCACGAACCAGCGCCGCACCTGGCCGCGCTCCGGCGGGGGCGGGCGGTAGGCGGGCGCGGGGGCCGGATGCCCGCCGGGCAGGTCCGAGGTGATCACCGCCAGCTCCGCCTGGGTACGGGCGTTGTACGCCGCCTCGGTGCGCTCGGTCAGCTCCCCGAGGGTGAGGCGGCCCTCGACGGAGGCGACCCGCAACCGCTCGACGCTGGCTTCCCGCTCCGCGTCCGAGACCCGCATTTCCCCGGGATCATTCATAACTCACAACATATCGCGAGCTGACCCGATAGAGGATCCCTCAACGGGAGGAAGCCCGATAATCACATCGGATGACGGCTCCTCGCCGGGCGCGCGGCCCGCGTACGGCCGAGCCGGTGGGGCACGCCATATGATCCGGAGACATGTACCGAGAACTCCTGGACGCGGTGGCGGCCAACGACGCCGAGCGGGCCGAGCGGCTGCTGCGGGACGGCACGAGCGCCGACCCCGAGGGCGCGGAAGAGCCCACCGCCCTTTACCTGGCATCGAACCGGGGCCGCGTGGCCGTCGTACGCGCCCTGCTGGCCCACGGAGCCGACCCCAACCGGATCAGCGGCGGCGAGGACGGGGGACTGCCCCTGTCCGCCGCCGCCGCCCTGGACCGCGTCGAGGCCCTGGAGGCGCTGCTGGCCGCCGGTGCCGACGTGTCGGGGCGGGAGGCCGGGGGGTGGACCGCCCTGCTCTGGGCCGCCGCCAACGGGCGGGCCGACGCGGCCCGCGCGCTGCTCGCCGCCGGGGCGAACCCCGAGGACGCCACCGAGACCGGCGACACCGCGCTCACCCTGGCCGCCCGGCGCGGCGCCCTGGGGGTCGCGCAGGCACTGCTGGAGAAGGGCGCCGAGGCCGACCGGCCCGACGGCGACGGCGACACGCCGCTGTCCATCGCCTACGACTGGCTGGGCACCCAGCTGGAGAGCGCGCTCCTGGAGCAGCTCACCGAGCAGGTCCCCGAGGACTCGCAGTTCGTCGTGGGCCGCAGCAGGGCGAAGGACGGCACCGACCTGGTGACCGTCGCGGCGGTGGGCCCCGACGGGACCCGCCTGGCCGAGCTCACCTGCCAGCGCGGGCACGCGGCCGTCGCCACCCTGCTGGAGGACGCCACCGGCGAGCGGCTGCCGTTCGACGACCTGGTCGAGCGGGCGATGCCGTACCGGGACGTCGACGAGGAGGCCGAGACCTGGTGGACCGTGGCGAGCTCGCTGAGCGCTCGCGGCGACGGGGAGACCTTCGACGCGGTGGCCCGGCTGTGCTCCAGCGAGGATCCGCGCAAGCGTGAGTTCGCCGTCGACGTGATCGCCCAGTTCGGGTTCACCGACGACGAGAAGCCCTACCTGGAGGAGGCGCTGCCGATCCTGCGGCGGATGGCGGCCACCGAGGGCGACGAGCGGGTGCTGCGCTCGGTGCTCGGCGCGCTCGGCCACCACGCCGACCCGCGCGCCCTGCCCGAGGTGCTGGAGATCGTCACCGCCGGCGGCTGGACCCGCACCCAGGCCGATCCCGCCGCGCTGGCCGCCGTCCTGCCCCCGGGCCACGCCGAGGGGCTCGCGCTGCTCGTCTCCATGACGGAGGACCCCGACGCGGAGGTACGCGACTGGGCCACCATGGGCCTGGCGGGCCTGGCGGAGGACCCGAAGGACAGCGAGCGGATCCGCGACGCGCTGGCCGCCAGGCTCGACGACGAGGACCTGAACACGGTCGCCGAGGCCACCCGGGGCCTGGCCACCCGGGGCGACGCGCGGGCCCAGCGGGGCACCGACCGCGTGCTCGCCGAGAGCGACGAGGACGACGACTACATCCGCGACCTGGTCAAGAACCCCTGACCCGCGCCGGCCGGGCGTTCCCCGCCCCGCCACTCCCCGGCGTCATCCGGACCGGGGCCGGCCGGCCACCCGCGCGGCCGGGAGCGGACGGCCGAACCTCACGGTCCGCTCCCGCGACCGCCCTGTCACTCGCCCGGCACTCGCCCGGCACTCGTGCGGCACTTGTGCGGCCGGGGGCGGGCGTGGGCGGGCGTGGGCCGCCGTACGCGCCACCGCCCGGCCGGTGCCGGCCGGGTAAGGCGGGACGAACGTCCGGCAACCGGTGGCCAACTATGAACGAAAATCGGATATAGCGCCTAATAAAGGGCGCCAGCCCCGCAGAAGGATGTTGAGATAGGCACAGAAGCCGGCGACGAGCCGGATGATGCACCGGAGGCCGCACGTGACCCATGACGTCTTCAACCAGGCCCACCCGCTCACCGGGCACGACGTGTCCGCCGACGCCGCCCTGATCGACGGCCTGGCCCGCGAGGGCGCGGGGTGGGCCACCGGGGAACTGCGGCGGCTCGGCCTCCTCGCCGGTTCCGAGCAGGCCCAGGACTGGGGACGGCTGGCGAACGAGCACCCGCCCGTCCTGCGCACCCACGACCGGTACGGGCGGCGGATCGACGAGGTGGAGTTCCATCCCGCCTGGCACGAGCTGATGGCCGTCGCCGTCGACAACGGCATGCACGCCACCCCGTGGTCGAGCGCGAGGCCTGGCGCGCACGTGGCCCGCGCCGCCAAGTTCTACGTCTGGAGCCAGGTCGAGGCCGGGCACGGCTGCCCGATCTCGATGACCTACGCCTCGATCGCCGCGCTGCGCCACAGCCCGGCGCTCGCCGCCGACTGGGAGCCCCTGCTCGCCTCCCGGAGCTACGACTTCGGGCTGCGCCCGCCGCTCGGCAAGCGCGGCGTGCTCGCCGGGATGGCGATGACCGAGAAGCAGGGCGGCTCCGACGTGCGCGCGGGCACCACCCGGGCCGAACCGCAGGCCGACGGGAGCTACCTCCTGACCGGCCACAAGTGGTTCAACTCCGCCCCGATGTGCGACGTGTTCCTCGTCCTCGCCCAGGCCCCCGGCGGGCTGTCGTGCTTCCTGCTCCCCCGCGTCCTTCCCGACGGGACCCGCAACGCCGTCCACCTGATGCGGCTGAAGGACAAGCTGGGCAACAGGTCGAACGCCAGCGCCGAGGTGGAGTACCACGGCGCGACGGCCTGGCTGGTGGGCGAGGAGGGCCGGGGGCTGCGGACCATCCTGGAGATGGTCAACATGACCCGGCTGGACTGCGTGATCGGCTCGGCGGCCGGCATGCGGTACGGCGTCACGCAGGCCGTCCACCACGCGAGGAACCGCGGCGCGTTCGGCAGGAGGCTCGCCGAGCAGCCGCTGATGCGCAACGTCCTGGCCGACCTGGCCCTGGAGTCGGAGGCGGCGACCGTCCTGATGACGCGGCTGGCCGGGGCCACCGACCGGGCCATCGCCGGCGACCAGGCCGAGGCCGCGCTGCGCCGCACCGCGCTGGCCGTGAGCAAGTACTGGGTCTGCAAGCGCGCCCCGGTCCACGCGGTGGAGGCGCTGGAGTGCCTGGGGGGCAACGGCTACGTCGAGGAGTCGCAGATGCCGCGGCTGTTCCGCGAATCGCCGCTGAACGGCATCTGGGAGGGTTCGGGGAACGTCGCGGCGCTGGACGTGCTGCGCGCCCTGGCCCGCGAGCCCGAGGCCCAGGAGGCGTTCTTCGCCGAGATCGCGCTCGCCTCCGGGGCCGACCGGCACCTGGACGCCGCCGCCGACCGCCTGCGCAAGTCCCTCGACGACACCACCGACTTCGAGATCCGGGCCCGTCGCGTCGCCGAGGACATGGCGCTGGTGCTGCAGGGCTCCCTGCTCGTCCGGCTGGCTCCCCCGGCCGTGGCCGACGCCTTCTGCGTCTCGCGCCTGTCCGGCGACGCGGGCCGCGCCTTCGGCACCCTGCCCACCGGCCTGGACCTGGACGCCCTCATCGAGCGCGCCTCGTTCTGATCCCTGTCCTCCGGGTTCCGGGACAACGGGGCGCTCCGGGTCACGGCCGGGTGACGACGCCGAGTAGGGTCGGTCATGGCCAACGGTTCATGATCGAAAGGACAATCGCCATGGCGACGACACGTACCGCGACGACCCAGTGGAAGGGCGCCCTGCTCGACGGTTCGGGCAGCGTCTCCCTCGACTCCTCGGGGGTGGGCACGTTCGACGTGTCCTGGCCCTCGCGCGCCGAGCAGGCCAACGGCAAGACCTCCCCCGAGGAGCTCATCGCGGCCGCCCACTCCTCGTGCTTCTCGATGGCCCTCTCCCACGGCCTGGCCCAGGCCGGCACCCCGCCCCAGACCGTGGAGACGAAGGCCGACGTGACCTTCCAGCCGGGCGAGGGCATCACCGGGATCGTCATCTCGGTCCGCGCCCAGGTTCCCGGCCTGACGGCCGAGCAGTTCCAGGAGGCGGCCGAGACCGCCAAGGCGAACTGCCCGGTGAGCAAGGCCCTCTCCGGCACGACGATCAGCCTCGACGCCGAGCTGCTGAGCTGATCGCGGTCATGCTCTCGCGGTCGGGATGACGGCGGCCGGACCGCTCCGCGGGGCGTTCACCACGGGTGACCGCCCCGGAGTGGACGGTCGCCTCGAACCGGTCACCGAGGGTGGCCGGCGGCGGGCCGATCACGACGCCTTCGCGGCCACGCGTACCGCTCCGGTCACGCGTGGTCGCGTGGCGCGCACGGAAACGGTAGGTACGGAAAGCACGCCATACCCCGCATAACGAAACTCCTCATTACCACCTTAAAGTGACAAGGGCGGAAACACCCTGCACATAGGGAGCCTGACCAGAGGAGAAAGGGTCACATGCGCGCAGTCTGGCCGGGAGAGTCCTATCCGCTCGGCGCCACCTGGGATGGCGTGGGCACCAACTTCTCACTGTTCTCCGAGGTAGCGGAGCGTATCGAACTCTGCCTTTTCGGAGACGACGGCCGCGAGGAGCGCGTCGAGCTGACCGAGGTCGACGGATTCGTCTGGCACGGCTACGTCCCGGGGATCATGCCGGGACAGCGGTACGGCTACCGCGTCCACGGCCCCTACAACCCCTCACAGGGACACCGCTGCAACCCTTCCAAGCTGCTCCTCGATCCCTACGCCAAGGCCGTCGAGGGTGACGTGAAATGGAACGAGGCGATGTTCTCGTACCGGTTCACCGACCCGGGCAACCGCAACGACGAGGACACCGCGCCCTTCATGCCGAAGAACGTGGTGGTCAACCCGTTCTTCGAGTGGGGCAACGACAGGTCGCCCCGGACGCCGTACCACCAGACCGTCATCTACGAGGCGCACGTGCGCGGGCTCACGATGCGCCACCCCGCGGTGCCCGAGGAGCAGCGCGGCACCTACGCGGGGCTGGGCCACCCGGCGGTCGTCGAGCACCTGCTGAGCCTGGGCGTGACCGCGGTGGAGCTGATGCCGGTGCACCAGTACGTGCCCGAGCACGCGATGGTCGCCCGGGGACTGACCAACTACTGGGGCTACAACACGATCGCCTACCTGGCCCCGCACGCCGCCTACTCCGGCTCGGGACAGCGCGGCGAGCAGGTGATGGAGTTCAAGGGGATGGTGCGGGCGCTGCACGAGGCGGGCATCGAGGTCATCCTCGACGTGGTCTACAACCACACCGCCGAGGGCGACCACATGGGGCCCACGCTGGGCTTCCGCGGCATCGACAACCGCTCGTACTACCGCCTGCACGACGGCGACCGGCGCTACTACCTCGACTACACCGGCTGCGGCAACTCCCTCAACGTCCGCTCCCCGCACGCCCTCCAGCTGATCATGGACTCGCTGCGCTACTGGGTGCTGGAGATGCACGTGGACGGCTTCAGGTTCGACCTGGCCTCCGCCCTCGCCCGCGAGCTGCACGACGTCGACCGGCTGAGCGCCTTCTTCGACCTGATCCAGCAGGACCCGGTGATCTCCCAGGTGAAGCTGATCGCCGAACCGTGGGACGTGGGCCCCGGCGGCTACCAGGTGGGCAACTTCCCGCCGCTGTGGATGGAGTGGAACGGCAAGTACCGCGACAGCGTGCGCGACTTCTGGCGCGGGAGCGGGTCCGCGCTGCCGGAGTTCGCCTCCCGGCTGACCGGGTCCGCCGACCTCTACGCCATCTCGGGGCGCCGCCCGGTCGCTTCCATCAACTTCGTCACCTGCCACGACGGGTTCACCCTGACCGACCTGGTCTCCTACGACCACAAGCACAACGAGGCCAACAAGGAGAACAACCGCGACGGCACCGACGACAACCGGTCGTGGAACTGCGGGGCCGAGGGCCCGGCGGAGGACCCGGAGATCGTGAACCTGCGCCGCCGCCAGCGCCGCAACCTCCTGGTCACCCTGTTCATCTCCCAGGGCGTGCCGATGCTGCTGGCCGGGGACGAGTTCGGCAGGACCCAGCGCGGCAACAACAACGCCTACTGCCAGGACAACGAGATCTCCTGGATCGACTGGTCGCTGGTCAACGACGAGGCGGACCTCCTCGGCTTCGTCAGGGGCCTGTCCAAGCTGCGGCGCGAGCACCCGGTGTTCCAGCGGCGCCGCTTCTTCCACGGCCACAAGGCCGACGACGGGACCCGCGACATCGTCTGGCTCACCCCGGCCGGCGAGGAGATGTCGGCCGGTGACTGGCACACCGGCTACGCCAAGTCGCTGACCGTCTTCCTGAACGGCGACGCCATCACCGAACCGGGCACGCGCGGCGAGCGCATCGCGGACGACTCGTTCCTGCTCCTGATCAACGCCCACCACGAGGACATGTCCTTCACCCTGCCCGAGGCGAGGTACGGCAAGCGGTGGCAGCGCGTGCTGGACACCGCGGACGAGGGTCCCGGCGAGTCCCCGTTCGCCGAGGAGTCGTGGCCGGCCGACGCCTCGGTGGAGGTGACCGCGCGCTCGGTGCGGATCCTGCGCTGCGCGCGCCCGTAGGGATCTCCGGTGCTCCTCAGGCGCCGGACGCGACCGCGGCGGTGAGCAGGACGAGCACGAACGTCACCACCCCCACGACGCCGTGCAGCAGGACGGCGACCACGGGGAAGCGCTGCTCGGCGCCGCGGGCGTGGCGGCCACCGCCCAGCCAGCGGGTGAACATCGTGAAGCCCAGCAGCGCGGAGGCCGAGAGCACGCCGAACGACAGCCAGGCGAAGAGCGCGTCCAGGGTGAGCACGTAGACGACCCAGCAGGCCAGGGCGGAGACCGCCAGGACCGGATGGGCGAAGATCAGCAATGTCGGAAAGCGGGTGACCTTGGTCGCCTGCTGGTGCAGCCCTCCCCCCGAGAGCCACACGTACAGCAGGTAGATCCCGACCATCGCGGTGATCGACCATGTCACGATCGCGACAAGCCCCACACAGCCCTCCCGTGTCTCCCAGGATGAATCATGTATCGGGAGCCGTCCGAAGTCACTACAAGCCATCACAACCGTTATCGACCACGCTGGGAAAGCTCACAGGCCACCTTCGTGCGAAGGTAGGGCAATGCGCCTCATCCATCCCGAGAGCTCGGCCGAGGTCGACCTCGCGCGGGCCTACGCCTACCCGGACGGGCCGTGCCTCCGGATCAACATGGTCGCCAGCGCCGACGGCGGGACCTGGCTGAAGGGGTTGTCGGGCGAGCTGTCCGGCAGGGGCGACCGCCACGTCTTCTGGGTGCTGCGCGGGCTGGCCGACGTCGTCCTGGCCGGGGCGGCGACCGTACGGGCCGAGGGGTACGGCCCGGCGCGGCCCAGGCCGTCGTGGCGAGGGCTGCGCGAGGGCCGCCCGGCCGCCCCGCCGGTGGCGGTGATCACCCGCGGGCTCGACCTCGACCTGTCGGGCCCGCTGTTCGCGGAGGCGGAGCCGTACGCGCGGACGATCGTCATCACCTGCGAGGCCGCGCCCAGGGAACGCCGCGAGGAGGCCGCCAGGCACGCCGACGTGATCGTGGCCGGGGACGAGCGGGTGGATCCGGCGCTGGCGATGCGGGAGCTCGCCGAGCGCGGCCTGGGCCGGGTGCTGTGCGAGGGCGGCCCGAAGGTCAACGCCCAGCTGGCCGCCGCCGATCTGGTCGACGAGCTCTGCCTCACGGTGAGCCCGGTGCTGATCGGCGGTGACGCCGCCAGGGTCCTCGACGGCCCGTCCTCGCTCGCGCGCCTGCGCCTGGCCCACGTCCTGGAGGACGAGGGGTTCCTCTTCACCCGGTACGTCCGGCGGCCCGGGGAGGCCGTGACTTCTTGAGTCCTTGATTCCCGGAACTCTCGGCACGAAGGTGACGCGGGGCTCGAAAGGTTCCCGCGGTCGGCGAGGCCGGGACGGTTTTCGTATGGACATCACCGCAAAGAAGCGATATATCTCGAATATGCCTCGAACATCTCCCTCCGGTGACGAACTGCGCGCCTCGATCGAGGCCCGCCGCCACCTCGGGCCGGAATACGAAGACTCCCTCGTCGAGGGTTTCCTGGAGAAGGTGGACCAGGAGATCGACAAGCGGGTGGACGACCGGATCGCCGCCCGCGCACGCGAGACGAGCCCAGCGGTCCGCCCCTCCGTGGACGCCGGGCAGCGGCTGGCCCTGGCGATCATCTCCCTCGGGCTCGGCGTGCCGGGGACGATCGCGGCGTCCTTCTCCGGCCTGGGCGACTCACTCCTCGGGTTCATCCTGGTGCTCATGTGGGTCGGGATCATCGGCGTGAACGTGTCGTTCACCCTCGGGCGGCGCCGCCAGGGCTGACCTCTCCCCTTCCCCTCTCCCCGCTCCCGCATCCGGGAGATTTCCCGGCACGGCCGAACGTCGCCCGTGCCGGGTATTTTTTGATCTTTGCCACAAAGATCGATAGATGTCTGTGATGTTGGTGCCACTCCTGGTTTACTCCTCGTTCATGGACAGGAAATCCGGAGTCGTGTCACGGGGGCGTGGCGCGCATGACATCCAGGAGGCCGGTGCACGGTGGTCGACGTCAACACCGAGGCCCTCAAGGCCGCGACCCAGAACTTGATCGGCACTCTCCGCCCCATCGCGGAGCAGGTCGACACCCTGGCCGGGGGCACCCATCTCGACCCCCTCCAGTGGGGCGTCATCGGCGCGGTCACGGTGGCCAACAACTACACCCCGGCCCGCGAGTACCAGTCCAAGCAGGCCGCCGACTTCGTCAAGTGCCTCGACGGCATCAACGCGGGACTGCTCAGCGTGGTGCTCCACTACCGGGAGGCCGAGCTGGCGACCGCCACGCGCGTACAGGACGCGCAGAAGATGGCCGACCTGCCGGGCAAGATCGCCCTGGACAGGTCCGACCTCGAGACGGCGACGAAGGGCAAGGACTTGGGGCCCACCGACTAGGCGGCACCTACCAGGAGAGGGGAGGCCCCATGGCGGGCGAAGAGGCTTTCACCGGTGCCCTCGCCGAGGGCGCCGTCATCGGCGGAATGAAGGCTCTGGGCACGTACGGCCCCGCGTGGGCCGCCAGCCTGGCGAAGATCCAGCTGGCCGGGACGCTGGCGAGGCCCGCGGCGGGGGCGTCGGCCGTATGGCTGCTCGCCCAGCCGTGGGGCGACGAGGCCATCACCAAGGTCTTCAACGACTGGCGCACGATCAACCTGAAGATCGCACACCTGCGGACCAGGGAGTGGGACGACGAACTCAAGGCCATCCAGGCCGCCTGGCCGGAGGGCGCGGACCGCAAGGCCTTCGACACGTTCATGGGGGTGGTCTACCAGGAGGTCCAGCAACTGGAGACGGCCGCGCTGCAGATGGCCAACGCGGTGCAGAGCGCCCAGTCGGACATCTCCAAGATCGTCAACAACGCCGGGGTGGTCGTCGACAGCCTCCTGGGCATCATCATCGCCTCGGAGATCGCCGAGCTGATCGGCAAGCGCCTGATGGCCTCGCCCACCCCGGCGACCGTCGCGATGGGTACCGCGATGGTGGCGGCGGCCCAGGCCACCCAGGCGTCGTCCGGGCTGCTGCTGATGGGCACCGCGGTCAACACGATCGTCGGCGCGACGGCGGCCGTCATCTTCAGCATGGGCAACCTGACCGCGCTGATGAGCGCGGACAACCAGTTCCCCATGCCGCAGGCCAACCTCGACAGCGACGGCACGGACGGCAAGACGGACTTCGACGACATCACCCGTAAGAGCGCGACCAGGTCACCGGGTGAGGGCTGGTCCTACACCTGATCGCGAACGTGGGGCGAGGGCACGAACCGCCCCCGCCCCACGTCCTGTCCGACCACCCCGGATCTCACACTCGCCGCGCATCTCGTGCGGCCGCGTCGGTGCCTGTTCCTGTCACGCGTCTCGTACGGCCGCGCAGCGCCTGTAGCTGTCGCGCGTCTCGTACGGCCGCGTCAGGCCTCGTACGTGCCGGCGTCTCGTACGGCCGCGTCAGCTCTCGTACTTGTCGCGCAGTTCCCGCAGGCTTCGCAGCGCCTCGGAGACCTGCGGGTCCGCGGTGACACCGGCTCCCGGGGCCAGGCTGGGCATCCGCCCCTGCAGTGCCTCGCTGAACCCCGTCATGCCCCCGAGCAGGGGCGCCAGCACCTCGTTCATCCGGGCGGCCGCCACCTTCGAGGCCTCCCCGGCGGCCTCCATGATCGCCTCCCCCAGCGCCTCGGAGCCCAGCCTCATGGCCCTGGGGTTGATGTCGACGCCCAGCAGGGCCCCGCCGGGGGCGACCTCCACCTTCACCAGCCCGTCGGCCGCCTCGCCGTGGGCCCGCATCCCGGCCAGTTCCTCGTGCATCCCCTCGTACCGCGCCGAGAGTTTGTCGAACCCCTCCGCCAGCCGGTCCACCTCAGGGTCACCCGTCCGCCCGAAGCGGCCGTCAGCCGTGGTCATCCGATCCTCCCGTGAACAACTCAAGATCAAAGAACTCCACCTGCACTCTATTACTCCAGCGGGCGACAACACGGGTGTCACGGGTGTACAACCCTCGTGGGCCGGCCGGGAGCCGGGAAAGTCCTCACGGACGACCAGCCGAAGAGGCGGGTAGGTCCGCCCCGGAGCCGCCACGGCGGCGGGACCGGGCACTCAACGGGACGGACCGCACAATCACCTGCCGTACCCGCCGGTGCCCGGACGATGACGCGCCACCCGGACCACGGCATTGTGGCCGATCCACGACATGCGGGACGGCCGACAGATGATCTCACCCCTCAATGGGAAGGTGAATCACCCTCCACACCCTTGAAGACGCCAAAACAGTCACCAAAGGATGCTTCGCCCGTCAAGATTTTTCCGGGCGCGTCACCCGGGCACGCCATCCGTGTATGGCATCCGTGTATGACATCCGGGCACGCCACCCGCGTATGCCATCCGGTACCGGGACTCGCCCCGCCGCCCGCTTCGGCGACCGCATAGGCTGATGGAATGGACAAGGTGGTAAAGAGCGACGCCGAGTGGCGCGTCCAGCTCTCTCCCGAGGAGTTCCGCGTGCTCCGCCAGGCGGGGACCGAGCGCCCCTTCACCGGAGAGTACGTCGACACCAAGACAGTGGGCGTCTACAGCTGCCGGGCCTGCGGCACCGAACTGTTCCGGTCCGATACCAAATTCGACAGCCACTGCGGCTGGCCCAGCTTCTACGAGCCGTCGAAGTCCGAGGCGGTGACGCTGATCGAGGACCGCTCGATGGGCATGACCCGCGTCGAGGTCAGGTGCGCGACCTGCGACTCCCACCTCGGCCACGTGTTCCACGGCGAGGGCTACGGGACGCCCACCGACGACCGTTACTGCATCAACTCCGTCTCCCTGAGGCTGGAGCCCGTCGAGTAAACTACCGGCTCACCTGTGAAGGCCCCGCCGGACCGACCTCCGGCGGGGCCTTCACACGCTCGGACAGCCATATCGCTCCATCCGGAAGGTTAGCCTTCCGCCAGGAGGGGCAAAGCGAGATGACGCGTCGTACCCGGACATCTCCGCAGCGTGTTCATCTAAGGAGTCCCCGTGCATCTCCGCCATAAATGGGAGATCATCGAGACCATCGGCCGGGTGGTCACCCAACGCTGCTCGATCTGCGGCAGGACCAGGGTCCGGGTGATCTCGGTGGCGCGCGGCGCCGACCATCGCGCCCCCGAGAACGACCACCACGGGCTCGGATAGGCGAGACGACGCCTTCGAACTCGACCACCGCGGGCTTCTGACTCGACTCCGGGGGCGACTATCGCGGGCTCGGATAGGTGAGACGGCAGTCGGAGTCCTCGGGGCCGAGGACGTTGGCCAGGACCGGGTTTCCGTTCTCCCCGAACTCGGCCTGGACGAAGACCACGGGGCTGGGCATGCCGAGCTCTCCGACGAGATAGTCGACACCCGCCTCGCAGAGCTTGATCGCCTGCTTCGAGTTGTCCGCCGTCTCCGGCAGGTCCGTATATATCCGCAGATAGCCGCCGACCATGCGGATGTCCTTGACCCGCTTGGTCGCCTTACGGCTCTCGAAGTAGGCGACCGCCTTCTTGTCGGTGTGCTTGGAAGGTCCCGACGCCTCGGTCTCCCTGTCCTTCTGGCGTTCCTTCTCGGCCTTGGCCCGCTCCTTGGCCGTCTCCCCGCTCTTCTTGCCCTTGCCGTCCACCTCGGCGGCGACCACCGTGCCGGCCGCGGGGGCTCCGGGCGGCGCCATGGCGGCCACACCGCCGGGAACCGGCGCCCGGGCCGTCCCGCCCCCGGGGTCCGCCCCGCCGGAGAACCACCCGCCCACCGCGAGGGCCCCCACCGCGAAGGCGACGACGGCCACCGACACCTCAAGGACGTGCGAGCGAGACTTCTTCCTCCTGCGCCCCCGAGCACGCCGCCTGGATCGTGCCAGACCTTCGCCCCTTTGCACCCTTGGCCCTCACATAGACAGGTGATTTTCCCCTGAGTATGACAAAGCAAATGGACGGTAAAGAGACCTTCGCCGGATTATTTTTCCGCCGGGCCGTCGCCGGGGACACGTCCTTCACCCCGCGAAACTCCCGCAACACCCGGCACTCCCGGGGTTCCCGGAATTCGCGCGGTCCGCGTGACCCACGGCCTCCGCGAGCGAGGTTCGGGGAACCGCGTCCCCGCCGCCGCCGGGCCACACCGGAACCCGGAGACGGAGGCGGAGGAACGCGCGAAGGCTACGGCAGCGCCGCGACCAGCTCGCTCGGGTGCTTGCGGACCCCCGTGTAGAAGGGGATCTCCTCACGGGTGTGCCGCCGGGCCTCGGCGCCGCGCAGGACGCGCATCAGGTCGACGATGCGGTGCAGCTCGTCGGCCTCGAACGCCAGCATCCACTCGTAGTCGTTCAGCGAGAAGCAGGCGACGGTGTTGGCCCGCACGTCGGGGTAGTCGCGGGCCATCCTGCCGTGCTCGGCGAGCATCCGGCGGCGGTCGGCGTCGTCCAGCAGGTACCACTCCAGGGAGCGCACGAACGGGTAGACGCTCACGTACGCCCGCGGCTCCTCCTCGGCCAGGAACGCCGGAATGTGCGACTTGTTGAACTCGGCCGGGCGGTGCAGCGCCATCGCCGACCAGACCGGCTCGGCCAGCTGTCCCAGGCCGGTGCGGCGGAAGCGCGAGTAGGTCTCCTGCAGGTCCTCGGCCGTCGGGGCGTGCCACCAGAACATGAAGTCGGCGTCGGCGCGGAAGCCCGCCACGTCGTACAGGCCGCGGGTGACCACGTCCTTCTGCCCCATCTGGGCCATGAGCTCCTCGACCTCGGCGGCCATGCCCTCGCGGTGTCCCGGGCAGCGCTCCCTCATCCTGAAGACCGACCACATCGTGTATCGGATCACCTGGTTCAGGTCGCGCGCCTTGGGCCGCGGGTTCGCGTCCGTCATCGTCACCCCTTTGTCAACGAATCGGTGCTGTCACGCCATTCTCCCGTGGGATCCAGGTGGTCGAGAATCCGGGCCGCCGCGGTGCGGGCGGTGGCGACGCAGGCGGGGATGCCGAGGCCGTCGTAGGCGGCGCCGCACAGGGCCAGGCCCGGCCGCTCGGCCGCGGCGGCCCGGATGCGGGCCACCCGGTCGAGGTGGCCCACCTCGTACTGCGGCAGGGAGCCTCCCCAGCGGGTCACCCGAGAGTCGCGGGGCAGCCCGCGCACGCCCATGACCTCGACCATCTCGGCCATCGCGAGCGCGACCAGCTCCGCGTCGTCGCGCTGGAGCACCGCCTCCTCGCCGATCCTGCCGATCGAGCAGCGCAGCAGGACGAGGTTGGGGTCGCTCTCCGCCAGGTGCGGCCACTTGACCGAGCTGAACGTGGCCGCCTTGATCGCGCGCCCGTCGACGGCCGGGACCAGGTAGCCGCTGCCGGTCGGCGGCCTGGGGAACGCCTCGCGAGGATAGGCGAGGGTGACGATGGCCATGCTGGCGTACTCGATCCTGGCCAGCTCGGCGGCGGCCAGGGGCACCTCCCCGGCGAGCAGGCGGCTCGCCGCGGGGGCCGGGACGGCGACGATCACCGCGTCGGCCTCGACGGTCTCCGGCGCGGGGACGGGACCGGTGACCAGCAGCCAGCCGTCCTCGGTCCTGCGCAGCTCCCTGACCGTGACACCGGTCCTGATCTCGGCCCCGGAGGCGGCGGCGACGGCCTCGGGCAGGCTGCCCATCCCCCGGCTCAGGGTGGTGAAGACGGGCCCGGCGTCCTTGGGGGCGTCGGCGGCGATCTCCCTGGCCGCGGTGAGCAGCGACCGCTCGGACCTGGCCGCGATGGCGATCCTCGGCATCGTCGCGTCCAGCGAGAGCCGCTCGGCCCTGCCCGCGTAGACGCCGCCGAGCAGCGGCTCGACGAGCCGGTCGACCACCTCCTCCCCCATCCTGGCCCGGATGTACGCCGCCACCGACACGTCGTTGGTGACGCGCGTGGCCGGGAGGATGTGGTCCAGCGGCACCCGGGCCAGGCCCGCGGGGCTCAGGACGCCAGACCTGGCCAGCGCGAGGACGTCGGAGGGGACGCCCATGACGTGCCCCTCCGGCATGGGCCGCAGCGCGCCCCTGCTCAGGATGCCCGCCTTGGTCGTGCCGGGGAGCCTCAGTTCCTCGCCCAGCCCGGCCATCCTGGCCAGCTCCTTGCCCTCGGGCCGCCGGGCGAGCATCGCCTCGGCCCCCGCGTCCATCGCGACGCCCGCCACCTCGGTGGCGTGGAGCTTCCCGCCGATCCGCGGGGCGCCGTCGAGGACGGTCACCCTGAGGTGGCCGCCGTGCCGCCGCAGGTGCCACGCGGCGGCCAGCCCGGCGATCCCGCCGCCGACGACCACCACATGCCTCCGCTTGCCTTCCATGACCCCAGACCGTACCGGTCCCCCTCCCCGCCCGCGCATTCCGCCCGGCGCCCCTGGCGTCCCCGTGACCCGACGGCACGCGGAACGTGACGCCATCGTGACTGCCCCCCGCCGAACTCCTCCCACGCACCCGCCGTCATGATGTTCATGAGCAGATTCCGGTACGGTCCGCGCCTGGCGGTCCCCCTGGTGGGCCTGGCGCTGTTGGTGTCCGCCTGCGCGAGCAACGAGGTACAGAGCACGTCCGACCTCGCGGCACCCGCACCCGCCGCCGAGTCCGACGCCGGCGGCTCCGGCGTACGGGCTCCCGAGGCGGACTCGGCCTCCCGGGAGGCCGCGAGCAAGGACGAGGCGTCCTCCGCGTCCCCGTCCGACTCCCAGAACACCGCCCAGGTGAGGGTGATCCCGGAGGACCGGGCGATCGTCTACACCGCGGAGATGACGGTGAGGGCCAAGGACGTCACCGCGGCGGCGGACCGGGCCCGGCAGCTCGTCACCACCGCGGGCGGCTACCTGGCCAGGGAGAGGTCCGACGCCCACTCCGACGGCGAGGGCTCCGCGACCCTGGTCTTCAAGATCCCTCCGGGCAACTATCCGGGAACGCTCGACCGCCTGGGCAGGGATCTGGGCACGCGCGAGTCGCTGCAGCAGAACACCAAGGACGTCACCGAGCAGGTGGCCGACGTGGAGAGCCGGCTGAAGTCGGCCAAGGCCGCGCTCGACTCGCTGCGCACGCTGCTGAAGCGGGCCAACACCATCGGCGAGGTGCTCGACGTGGAGCGGGAGGTCTCCAACCGCGAGAGCGAGCTGGAGTCCCTGCAGGCCAGGCAGCGGACCCTCGCCTCGCAGACGAGCATGGCGACGCTGACGCTGAACCTGGTAGGCCCGGCGGCGGTGGTCCAGAAGGAGGACGACGAGCCGGCCGGCTTCCTCGGCGGCCTGAAGACGGGATGGAGCGCCTTCGTCTCCGCCGTCAAGATCGGGCTGACGCTCCTGGGCGTGCTGCTCCCCTGGCTGGTCCTGATCGGCCTGGTCTGGCTGGTACTGGCCTTCCTGCTCCGCCTGCGCCGCGGGCGGGAGGACAGGCCGCTCGCTCCCGCGCGGGTCGAGGTCGAAGAGGAGGAGGACGACGCCGACGAGGGGGCCGTCCCCACGGGCCCGAGAAGGGGCGACACCTCTGGATGACCGCCCCGGGGAGACCGGTTCCCGGGGGGCGTCCTCGGGTGAGCGGTCCCCGGTGGGCCGGACGGTCAGCGGGCGGAGGCCTCGTGGACGAAGTCGGTGAGGCGGGCCAGCTGGTCGGGGTCGGTGCCGGGCAGCACCCCGTGCCCCAGGTTGAACACGTGGCCCTCGATCTTGGCCGCGCGGGCGAGGATGTCGCCCGCGCGGCGTTCGACGACCTCCCACGGGGCGAGCAGGATCGCCGGGTCGAGGTTGCCCTGCAGCGCCTTGCCGGGGCCGACCCGCAGGGCGGCCTCGTCGAGCGGGACCCGCCAGTCGACGCCCACGACGTCGGCCCCCGCCTCGCCGAGCAGGCCGAGCAGCTCGCCGGTGCCGACGCCGAAGTGGATGCGCGGGGCGCCGGCACCGGCCAGGCCCGCGAAGATCCGGCTGGTGTAGGGGAGGACGAACTCGCGGTAGTCGTCGGGCGAGACCGCCCCCACCCAGGAGTCGAAGAGCTGGACGGCGGAGGCCCCGGCGGCGAGCTGCACGCGCAGGAAGCCCAGGGTGATCTCGGTCAGCCGGTCCATCAGGGCGTGCCACAGCCGGGGCTCGCCGTACATCATGGCCTTGGTGTGGTCGTGGTTCTTGGAGGGGCCGCCCTCGATGAGGTAGGACGCCAGCGTGAACGGCGCCCCCGCGAAACCGATCAGGGGGGTCGCGCCCAGCTCCTTCGTCAGCGCCTGGACGGCCTCGGTGACGTAGGAGACGTCGTCGGGCTCGATCGGGCGCAGCGCCTTGGCCGCCTCGGCGTCCCTGATCGGCGCGGCCACCACCGGCCCGACGCCGGGCTTGATGTCGAGATCGACGCCGATCGCCTTGAGCGGCACGACGATGTCGCTGAAGAGGATGGCCGCGTCCACGCCGTAGCGGCGGACCGGCTGCATCGTGATCTCCACGACCAGCTCGGGGGTGGCGCAGGCCGTGAGCATCCGCACCCCCTCGCGGAGCGCCCGGTATTCGGGCAGCGAACGACCGGCCTGGCGCATGAACCACACCGGGGTGTGGGAGACGGGCTGTCGGCGGCAGGCGCGCAGGAAAGCGGAGTCGGCGGGCTCGGAAGTCACTCCACCAGGGTGCCATGTCGGGGGACCGGTCGGCTCACCAAGGCCGCAGACCGGCAAGACCGATACGAAATCACCGGCTATTCAATGAGATCCCACCTCACACCACCCAGACACAGCCAAGTGATGACAATGATCGCGTCTTACCGGTTTTGAGAGCTTCGTCCACTGAAATCCGATGTTGGTACGCGGCAAGTGCCGTCGCGCGGAGCGAAGCGATCATGTTTCCGGGTACAGTTCCTCCCATCGGCGATCCTGGCCCGGCCCCCGGCTGGTCCAAATGTTCGCCAAGTCACCGCGCGGCATCGATTCCCGCACCACTTTGGGGACACGCCGAGCACGCTGCGCGGAAATGTCGGCGCGACGTGCCAACGTCGGACCACGACCCGACGAAAGGCCCGTGCGATGTCCACCATGTGGAGTTCACCCGAACATCGCGGTGAGCACCGTGCCTCCTGCGCTCGCGGGCGGGTTCCCGAACCACGATCCCGGTCCGGCGATCGCGGCCGGGACGGGCACCGGAAACGGCCCGGCGCCGGACGGGTCCGCGCCACGCGCGGCCACGCGCTCTCTCTGGGAGTTCCCATCGGCGGGGTCGCACCCGCCCTCCGCAGGCCGCCGGCAGCGGCTTGATCGGTCCCCATGGCTCCTACACACACCCCAGTGGTCCCCATGCGCTCAGTTTCGACCTACGCTTCCGATATGACCGTCGGTGACGCGCCCGCTCCCGCCGCCTTCAGGCGCGCGGTGGCGAGCCTGCGCCCGGCGGAGGTCAGGCCCGAGATCGAGCTGGAGGACATCCCGGCCCCGCAGCGCCTGGCCCCATACTCGGCCGCGATCGGCGCGTCGGTGTACCGCGACGACGACGAGCTCGCGGTCGGCCGCCTCATCGTGCTCTTCGACCCCGACGGCCAGCGCGGCTGGGACGGCCAGTTCCGGCTCGTCGCCTACGTGCGGGCCGACATGGAGCCGGAGATCACCGAGGACCCGCTGCTCGGCCCCGTCGCGTGGAGCTGGCTCACCGAGTCGCTCGACGCGCACGACGCCGGCTACGCCGCCGCCGGAGGCACCGTCACCCGGGCGGTCTCCGAGGGCTTCGGCAACAAGGCCGACGACCCGGTGACCACCGAGCTGGAGCTGCGCGCGTCCTGGTCCCCGCTGCAGGAGGACCTCTCCGGCCATGTCGCCGCCTGGTGCGACCTGATGTGCCTCGCCGCGGGCATCCCACCCCTGCCACCCGACGTGGCGGCGCTGCCGCCGCGCCGTCGCGAAGATCCGGAGCCCTTCAGAACGTGACCGATGAGACGACCGTAGTCCCGCTGCTGGAACCTCGCGAGGGAATCCCACCCGTCGTCGAGGACCCGGCCGCTCTCGCGCGCGTGGTGCGCGCCTTCGCCGAGGGCACCGGCCCCGTCGCCGTCGACGCCGAGCGCGCCTCCGGCTACCGATACAGCGGCCGCGCCTACCTGGTCCAGCTGCGCCGCGCCGGTGCGGGCAGCGCCCTGATCGACCCCATCCACTGCCCCGACCTGTCGGCGCTCGACGCGGCGCTGGCCGACGCGGAGATCGTGCTGCACGCGGCCTCCCAGGACCTGCCGTGCCTGGCGGAGGTGGGCTTCCACCCGCGCGAGCTGTTCGACACCGAGCTGGCCGGCCGGCTGCTCGGCTACGAGCGGGTCGGGCTCGGCCTGATGGTGGAGAACGTCCTCGGGTTCAGGCTGGAGAAGGGTCACTCGGCCGCCGACTGGTCCACCCGCCCGCTGCCGGAAGACTGGCTGCGCTACGCCGCGCTCGACGTCGAGGTCCTGATCGAGCTCCGCGACATCCTGCACGAGGAGCTGTCCTCCAGCGGCAAGCTGGCCTGGGCGCGGGAGGAGTTCGCCGCCGTGCTCGCGCACAAGGCCCCCGCCCCGCGCTCCGACCCGTGGCGGCGCACCTCGGGGATCCACAAGGTCCGCTCGCTGCGCGGGCTCGCGGTGGTGCGGGAGCTGTGGACGCTCCGCGACGGGCTCGCCCGCGAGTCCGACGTCGCCCCCGGCCGGGTCCTGCCCGACTCTGCGATCGTCACGGCCGCCCTGGAGCTGCCCCGCACCACCAAGGCGCTCACCGACATCCCGCCGTTCACCGGCCGCAGCGCCCGGCGGCACCTGCGCGACTGGCTCGCCGCGATCGGCACCGCCCGCTCGCTGCCCGACGCGGAGCTGCCGCAGCCCAGCACCCCCGGCGACGGGCCGCCGCCGGCCAACCGGTGGATGGACCGCGACCCGGTGGCCGCCCGCCGGCTCGCCGCCGCCAGGGCCGTGGTGGCCGCGCTCGCCGACGAGCACCACATGCCCGCGGAGAACCTGATCCAGCCCGACGCCGTACGCCGGCTGACCTGGGAACCGCCCCCGGTCATCGACGACGAGGCCGTGGTCGCCCGGCTGCGCGAGCTGGGCGCCCGCGAGTGGCAGATCGGGCTGACCGCCCATCCGATCGCGAAGGCGCTGCTCCGCCTGGAGATCAAGGGGCAGGCGTGAGGCTCCGCCTGGAGATCAGGGGGCAGACGTGAGGCCCCCGCCCTTTACAAAGTAGATCATTGCCGGTTCCCCGGGACCCCGAGCGAGCATGGCTCGCTCGGCCCCGGTCCCCCGATCCGTGGAACGTTCCAGCTCAGCTCCGGCAGGCCGCCGGGAGGGGCCACGACGAGAGACGTTCCGCCTCGTCCTCCTCCTCCGCGGGCGGCTCCGGCCGCACGTAGGGGATGGCGCACCACACCGTCCGGCCCAGTCCCGTACCGTGCTCGCGGGTTCCCCAGCGCCCGCCGGAGAGCCGGTCGACGATGAGCAGGCCGCGCCCGCGCCTGGCGCCGGGAGGCTGGTTTCGCGGGATGTGCGGGGCACGGGAGGCCGAGCCGGGATCGGAGACCTCGACGTGGACGGAGTCGGGGGTGGCTGTCAGCGTCAGGCCGATCAGGTCGTCCACCAGCCCGCGGTCGGCGTGCTCCACGGCGTTCGCCAGCAGCTCCGAGACCACCTGGACGACGTCCGGCAGCAGGACGTGGTCCGGGCCGAGGGCCTCGCGTGTCTCGCGGCGCGCCTGCCCGACCGATTCGTAGGCGCTGTCCAGAAATACCTCCGCGAGCTTTCCCGTTTCCATGCCCGAAGCCCTCCACCTGGTTTCACGAATCGCCGTCGTCACGCCCGCCCCCGCGGGGAATCCTTTCCAAGGGACGACTACCCTTCGTGTCCGCCTCGACACGCGACAGGCGCGCGCTTCCGATCACTTTCCGCGCGGCCACCGGGGAACGCGGGACATTCACCCGCACCGGTCTCGATGTCCGCCTTTCCCGGGCACGCGATCCGGCGCGAAGTTCGGCGAACATGCGACGCCGCTCGTGGGCATGCGGTCCCGGTACGGGGTTCGGCGGGCACGCGATGCCACTCGCGGGCGTGCGATCCGGTACGGGGTTCGACGGACACGCGACGCCGCTCACGGGCATGCGGCCCGGTGCGGGATTCGACAGGCGCGCGGCGATGACGGCGCGAGACCGTCACGCGCCGGGGGGCGACTCCCCCGAACCCCGCGCGATGAGCTCCACGGGCACCGTCACGCGGCGGACCGGACGGCCGGGGTCGGCGATGCGGGCCAGGAGCATGTCGATCGCGGTGCCGCCGATCGTCGGGGCGTCCTGGGCGACCACGGTCAGGTCGGGACGCAGGCTGGTGGCGAGCTCGGAGTCGTCGAACCCGACGACGGCGACGCGCTCCGGGCCGTCCCTGAGGCAGCGCAGCACCTCGACGCTGGTGGTGGCGTTCCCCGTGACGACGGCGGTCGCCGGGGACGGTCCCGACAGGGCCGTGCGGACCGCGGCGGCGATCCGGTCCGGCTCGATCCTGCCGGGGTGGACCATCCCCTCGGCGGGGGCGCCGTGCGCCGCGAGGCAGTCGCGGAAGGCGGCGGCCCGCTCGTGGCCGGTGAAGATGCGCTCGTCGTCGCCGATGTAGGCGATGCGCTCGTGGCCGTGGCGGACGAGGTGCCCGAAGGCGAGCTCGATGCCCGCGACGTTGTCGGAGAGCACGCAGTCGACGTCGAGGCCGTGGACGGGCCGGTCGACGGCGACGAGCGACAGGCCCGCGTCCAGCTCGGGGATGAGGTAGTCGTGCCCGCTCCCTATGGGTTCGAGGATGACGCCGTCGAAGCGGCGCCGGCACATCGACATCACGACGTCGCGTTCCAGCCGTTCGTCGTCCTCGGTCGAGGCGGCGAGGACCATGAGCTTGGCCGCGCGCGCCGCGCGCTCCAGGGCCTGGAGCACGGGGTTGACGTGCGAGAGCTGCCGGACGGCCGCCCCCAGGGTCCCGGTGACGCCCAGGCGCAGCTGGCGGGCCCGCTCGTCCGGCTGGTACTCCAGGCCGGCGATGGCGGCGTGGACCCTGGCGACCAGCTCGGGCCCCACGGTGGGGTCCTGGTTGACGACGCGGGAGACGGTGCGCAACGCCACCCCGGCCTCGCGCGCCACATCGACCATCGTCGGCCGGCGACCGCGGCGCTTGCCGTTCACAGTGCCCTCCATGCCCTCTCGTGCCCCCATGCCCTCCGCGCCTCCCGGCGCCTCTCCGTGCCTTTTCATGCCCCTCCGCGAGTCCTCCGCGAATCCTTCGCGAAGGACTCGCGAACCCCCGGAGCCCCGGCGAGCCCTCGACGAGATCTCCACCGGGCTCCATCATCGGGAGGATCGGCCCGATCGGCCACCCCTCGCGCCCGTCCGCCCGGCGCGACGGCGACACGGCCGGGAAGTGACGGGGACACGACGGGGACGAGGCCGGGACGCGACCGGGACGCGACCGGCTCGTTCCGGTGTGACTAACTCGTTGCCAAGCGCCCTCTTGAAACCTGGCGGTAACACCCTACCCTTCGAGATAACGTTATCTCGTCTCCGCTTCATACACTCGAAGCCGGAGCAAGGAGGGCTGCGCTTTGCGTAGATCAATAGCATTTGGCCTGGTCACCCTGCTCACCGTGAGCGGGTGCGGCATGGGTGCCGAGGCGGAGAAGCCCGCCGCCGGTGGCGGAAACGTCACGCTGAGCTTCCTGGTGTTCGAGACACCGAACCTCGACGCGGCGTTCTGGGACGCGGCGATCGCGCGGGCGTCCGCGAAGGTCCCCGGCGTGACCATCAAGAAGCTGGTGACGCCGAACGTGGACCGGACCGGCTACGCCAAGCAGCTGGACGCCTCGGGGAACCTCCCGGACATCCTCCAGTCGGTCAACCCGGCCGGGTTCGCGCAGGCCGGCAAGTTCGCCGCCTTCACCGCCGACGAGCTCAAGAACTTCGTCGCGCCGACCGCGGGCGCCGTCGCGGGCAAGATCTACCAGCTGCCGTACAACACGCAGGTCATCCCGGTCGTCTACTACAACAAGACCCAGTTCGCCGAGGCGGGCGTCACCGAGACGCCGACGACGTACCAGCAGCTGCTGGACGTCTCCGCCAAGCTGAAGGCGAAGAAGATCACCCCGTTCGTGGTCGGCGGGGGCGGCGCGGACACCTGGGCGGACATGTATCCGCTGACCGGCACGGTGGCCACGGACGTCTACAGGAAGACCCCCGACTGGCTGACGCAGCGGGCCGCGGGCTCGGTGAAGTTCGCCGACCCCGCCTTCACCTCGGCCGCCCAGAAGATCGCCGACCTGGCGAAGCGGGGCTACATCGACCCGGCGGGCCTGAGCCGCTCGTACGCCGACACCGAGCAGGCCTTCCGCGACGGCAAGGGCGCCATGTACCCCATGGGCTCCTGGTTCGCGACCTCGGCCGACAACAAGAAGCCGGACTTCGAGATCGGCGCCTTCCCCTGGCCCTCCGACGACGGCTCCCTGGTCGTGCCGACCTTCACCGGCGGCGGCACCTCCGTCAGCGCCACCGCGGCCGACGTCGCCCTGGCCAAGAAGTGGGCGCTCGCCTTCGACGAGGACCAGCGGAACAACGACGCGTTCGTCAAGGCCGACGGCTCGATCCCGGCGATCAAGGGCTACACGCCCCCGGCGGACATGGGCCCGGTCTACAAGGCGACCGTCGAGATCTACGAGCGGGGCATGAAGGAGAACGCCATCGTCAACGCCTTCTCCCAGGAGACCGGCGACGGCTCGCTGCCCCCGGGCCTGGCCGACAAGACCGCCGTCGCGGTCCAGGACCTGATCACCGGCAAGAAGCCGACCTCGGAGTTCACGGCCTACCTGGACGACCAGTGGGCGAAGGCGACGCAGTAGCGCCATGACACACACGCGACACGGGGTGCGCGGCGGGGATCCTCCCGCGGCGCACCGCCCGCCCCTCCCCAGCGGCCCACCCCCCGTACGCGACCGGCCCCCGCGCGGCCGGCGCCGGGTGAGCGGGAGGATCACCACCTTCGCCCTGTTCGCCCTTCCCGGCCTGCTGGCGTACCTGCTGTTCGTCCTGGTGCCGATCGGCATGACGGCGTACTACAGCCTGACCAACCGCAACCCGTTCAACCCGCCGACCAGATGGGTGGGGCTGCGCAACTACGCCGAGCTGCTGGGCGACGCCGAGTTCCTCAAGGCGCTGGCGAACACCGTCGTGGTGACCGTCATCGTGATGGTGCTGGCCAACGTGGGCGGCCTGCTGATCGCGCAGCTGCTCGACCGGCCCACCCGGCTCTACGTCGCGCTGCGGGGGGTGTTCTTCACCCCCGTGGTGCTGAGCTCGGTGGTGGTCAGCGTCATCTGGCAGGTCGTCCTCACCGACGACGGCCTGCTCAACTCCGCGCTGCGCGGCCTGGGCGTCGAGGACCCGCCCGGCTGGCTGTCGGACCCGGGCATCGCGCTCTACACGATCGCGTGGGTCATCACCTGGCAGATGCTCGGCTTCTGCGTGGTGGTCTACCTCGCCGGGCTGCAGGGCGTGCCGCGCGAGCTGCAGGAGGCGGCGGCGATCGACGGGTGCGGCCCGCTGGCCAGGTTCCGCAACGTCACCTGGCCGATGCTCGCCCCGGCGCTCACCATCAACACGGTGATGCTGCTGATCACCGGTTTCAAGGCGTACGACCAGATCCAGGTCATCACCAACGGCGGTCCCGGCACGGGGACCACGACCACCATGGCCTTCCAGGTGGTGCAGACCTCCTTCAACGGCAACCGCGTCGGCTACGGCTCGGCGATGGCCGCGGTGATGCTCGTGCTGGTCGCGTGCGTCTCGGTGCTCGTGCTCCGCGTGCTGCAACGACGTGAGGTGACCCGATGAACGACGTCCGCGTCCCCTGGCTGCGCCCGGTGATCGCCCTGTTCGTCGGCGCGGTGTTCTTCATGCCGCTCTATCTGGTGCTGGTCAACGTCTTCAAGCACGGCGCGGACATCGTGCCCGACCCGGCCGGCCTGCCCTCGCCGCCGACCATGGACAACATCGCCGCCGTCCTGTCGCGGACCGACAACCTGTTCGTGTACGGCCTGGTCAACAGCGTCGCGGTGACGGCGATCTCGATCACCATCCTCACGGTGCTGTCGGCGATGCTCGGCCACTACATCGCCCGGTCCCGGCACCTGCTGGCCAAGGTGGTGATGGTCACGCTGCTGTGCGGCCTGCTCATCCCCTCGCCGGTCATCCTCGCCCCGATCACCATGGTGCTGCGGGCGCTGGGCCTGATGAGCACGGCGCCGGGGCTGATCCTGGTCAATCTCGGCTACTACGTGCCGTTCGGGGTGCTGCTCTTCATGGGGTTCGTGAAGTCGGTCCCCCTGGAGCTGGAGGAGGCCGCCAGGCTCGACGGCGCGAGCACCTTCCGTACCTTCTGGCAGGTGGTCTTCCCGCTGCTGCGCCCGGCCTCGGCGAGCGTCCTGATCTTCCTCGGCGTGTGGATCTGGAACGACTTCCTCACACCGCTCATCGTCCTGGGTCCGGACAGCGGCACCACCGTCACGGTCGGCGTCTACCGGGCGATCGGCGAGCACCAGTCGGACTTCGGCTCGGTCTTCGCCTTCATGTTCCTCGCCACGCTGCCGATCCTCGTCTTCTACCTGGCCCTGCAGAGCAGCTTCGTCAAGGGCCTCACCGGCGGGGCGATCAAGGGCTGAGGAGCCCTCGGACACCCGCCTCGTAAGCGCACGCCCTCCCCCGTCCCGACCACGCAAAGGCTCCGAATGTTGACGATCGGCTCCGTGGAGTCCACCGAGCTCTTCACCGGCTCAGAAGACGATCCGTGCCAGATCCTGCGCGTCCGCACGACCGGGGCCGATCCTTCGGTACGGCTGGACGTGACGGTCACCGGAGGGGCGCGCGGCACGCTCGCCTCGCCGGGGTCCGGGGTCCTGGAGGTGCCGGTGCGTACGGACGCGCCGGTCGGCTCGCGGGTGGAGGTCGCCGTCGAGGTGGCGGCGGGCGACGAGCGGGCGACGGCGTCCGGCACGCTGACCGTGGCGGAGCCCGGCTGGACCGTGCACATGGTGTCGCACTTCCACTACGACCCCGTGTGGTGGAACACCCAGGCCGGGTACACCAGCGAGTGGGACGCCCTGCCCGGGGCCCAGGCCGAGCGGATGAGCTTCCAGTTCACCGGCTTCCACCTGATCGACGCGCATTTGGAGCTGGCCAGGCGCGACCCGGACTACCGTTTCGTGCTCGCCGAGGTCGACTACCTCAAGCCGTACTGGGACACCTTCCCGGAGAACCGCGAGGTCGTCCGGCGGCTCATCGCCGAGGGCCGCCTGGAGATCATGGGCGGCACCTACAACGAGCCGAACACCAACCTGACCGGCGCGGAGACCACGATCCGCAACGCCGTGTACGGCATGGGCTTCCAGCGCGACATCCTCGGCGGCGACCCCGCCACCGCCTGGCAGCTCGACGCGTTCGGGCACGACCCGCAGTTCCCCGGCCTGATGGCCGACGCCGGGCTGACGTCGAGCTCCTGGGCGCGCGGCCCCTTCCACCAGTGGGGGCCCAGCCTGACCATGGGCACGTACGACACCCCGCAGGCGGAGCCCGCGGGCATGCAGTTCCGCAGCGAGTTCGAGTGGATCTCGCCGAGCGGCCGGGGCCTGCTCACCAGCTACATGGCCGCCCACTACAGCGCCGGGTGGTCGATGGACTCCGCGGAGACCCTGCCGGACGCCGAGGAGTCGGTCTACCGGCTGTTCCTGCGGATGAGGACGGTCGCCGCCACCCGCAACGTGCTGCTGCCCGTCGGCACCGACTACAGCCCCCCGAACAAGTGGGTCACCGCGATCCACCGCGACTGGAACGCCCGCTACACCTGGCCCAGGTTCGTGAGCGCGCTGCCCCGCGACTTCTTCTCCGCGGTCACCGCGGAGCTGGCGGCCACCGGCAGGCGGCTGTCGCCGCAGACGCGCGACATGAACCCGATCTATACCGGCAAGGACGTCTCCTACATCGACACCAAGCTCGCGCAGCGGGCCGCCGAGAACCTGCTGCTCGACGCGGAGAAGTTCGCGACCCTGGCCTGCCTGACCGGGGACGCCGCCTATCCGGAGGCCGCGCTGGACAAGGCCTGGCGCCAGCTCGTCTACGGCGCGCACCACGACGCGATCACCGGGACCGAGTCCGACCAGGTCTACCTGGACCTGCTGGCGGGCTGGCGCGAGGCGTTCGACCTGTCGCGGACCGTCCACGACGCCGCGCTGCGGCACCTGTCGGCCCGGGTCGACACCCGGGGCGAGGGGCGCGCCGTCACGGTGTTCAACGCCCTGGCCTGGCCGCGCACCGACGTGGTCCGGGTCACCGTGCCCGCGCCGTTCCACGGTGTCGTGGACGACGCGGGCGAGGCGGTGCCCTCGGTCGTCGAGCACCTCGGGGACGGCGTCGCCGAGGTGGTGTTCGTCGCCACGGGGGTGCCCTCGGTCGGCTACCGCACCTACCGGCTGGCCGCCGGGCCCGGCGGGGAGGTCACACGGTGGCGGCCGGTCGACACGCTCACCATCGCCAACGAGTACCACCGGCTCACCGTCGACCCGGAACGCGGCGGCGGCGTGCGGAGCCTGGTCGACCTGGTCGCCGGGCGCGAGCTGCTCACCCCTGGCGGGCTGGGCAACGAGATCGTGGTGTACGACGAGTACGCCGAGCACCCGGCCTTCCGCGAGGGCCCCTGGCACCTGGTGCCCAACGGCACGTCCACCGGCTCCGCCTCGGCCCCCGCGCACGCGGTCGTCGCCGAGGAGTCACCGGCCGGGCGGCGCGTCACGGTCACCGGGGCGGTCGGGCCGCTCACCTACACCCAGGTCGTCACGCTGTGGCACGGGATCGACCGGGTGGACTGCGTGACCCACGTCGACACCTTCGACGGCGACGACAAGCTGGTACGGCTGCGCTGGCCGTGCGCCGTCGCCGGGGCGCTCCCCGTCTCCGAGGTGGGGCACGCGGTCGTCGGCCGCCCGTTCGCCCACCCCGACGTCGACACCGCCCGGCACCCGTGGACGCTCGACAACCCGGCCTACCAGTGGTTCGGGCTGAGCTCGGCGGCGAGGGTCGCGCTGCGCGACGCCGACGGGGTCTCCGCCGGGCTGCGCGCCATCGGGATCGCCGAGATCGTGGTCCCCGAGGAGGACGACACCGCCGGGCTCGGGCGGGCCCTCGCCGTCGCCCTCGCGCGATCGGGGGTGACCGCGACCTGCTCGTACGCGGGCGGGAACCGGTACGGCCTGCTCGCGTTCGACTCGAACCTGCCGGACGTGCGGATCGCCGTCGGCGGCCCGGAGGAGAACGCGTTCACCTCGGCCGTCCTGGAGGCCGCCGGCGACCGCTACCGCGAGGAGTTCGACCGGCAGCTCGCGACCGGCGGCCGGGCGCTGCTGTGGATCCCGGCGGGCCGGGGCCCGGCCGAGCTGTTCGTGCCCGACGCCGACCTGCGGGCCCCCGCCGACCTGCCGGTGCTCGTCATCGCGGCGCGCGACGTCGAGGAGGCCCTGGCCGGGGTCGTCGCGGACCTGGCCGACTCCCAGATCGAGGTGACACAGCCGCGTGAGCTGTCGGGAGAGGGCTTCCTCGACCACCGCACCGTGGCCGTGCTGAACCGGGGCGTGCCCGGCTTCGCCGTCGACACCGAGGGCCGGATGCACCTTTCGCTCATGCGCTCGTGCACCGGCTGGCCCTCCGGGGTCTGGATCGACCCGCCGAGGCGTACGGCGCCCGACGGCAGCGGCTTCCAGCTCCAGCACTGGAGCCACTCCTTCGACTACGCGCTGGCCGGGGGCCGGGGCGACTGGCGCGACACCGGCCTGGTGGCGAGGGCGCACGACTTCAACCACCCGCTCCGGGCCGTCGTCGAGGACGCGCACCCCGGCTCGCTGCCCGCCTCCGCGTCGCTGCTCTCGGTCGAGCCCCCGGGCGCGGCCGTGCTCGCCGCGTTCAAGGCGGGCGGCAACCCGATCGCGCACGGCGGCGGGCGCCCCGCCGACCCCCGGCGGGGCGTCACCGCGCGGCTGTACGAGCCGCACGGCCGCCACACCGCCCTGCGCCTGAGATCGCACGTCCCGTTCGTCCAGGCGGCCGTCGCCGACATGCTGGAGGTGGAGAGCAGCGCGGCCAAGACGCTGGACGGCGTCCTGCACGGGGAACTCGGCCCCAGCGGCGTCACGACGTACGCCCTGCAACCGCAGGTCCCGGAAGCGTCCCCTTTGGCGCGGCGAGGTGACCTGGGGCCCTCGGCGGAGGTCGCGCAGCCGGTCTTCTCCCGCTACTGGCTTCACAACAGGGGGTCGGCTCCGCTCGGTTACCAGCCGATGAGCGTCAGCCTGCGGCCGTCCGGCGAGCCGGGGGCCGGGTCCCGGCTGCGGGTGACCCTCGCCTCCGACCTCGTCGACACCGACGCCGAAGGCCACGTCGGGATCGCGGTTCCGCCCGGCTGGGACGCCGACCCCGGCGACCGGCCGGTGCTGCTGGGCCCCGGCGGCTGGACCTCCTTCGAGGTGGACGTCACCCCCGCCCCGGACGCCGGTCCGGGACCACATGTGATCGCCGCGCGGCTCACCCACGGCGGCCAGGTCCACGAGGACGTCCTCTTCGTGGACGGGCGCGGCCGTCCGGCACCGGGCGGGCAGGCCGGGCCGCTGGAGGTCGACCTGGCCGGGGAGGGACTGACCCTCGCGCCGGGGCGGAGCGGGCGGCTCACCGCCGTACTGCGCAACCACGCCGGTTTCGACATCAGGGGCGAGGCCCAGGTGATCAGCCCGTGGGGGACGTGGGACGCGGTGCGGACGGCGTCCCACCCTCTCGCGGTCGCGGCGGGCGGCGGCGCGGAACTCCACGTCGACGTGACCGTGCCGCCCGGGACCAGGCCGGGGTCGTGGTGGGTGCTGCTCAAGTGCATGTGGTTCGGCAGGCTCTCGTACTCCCCGGCGGTGCCGCTGCTCGTACGGAACCCCGCATGACCGCCGCCCACACCGGGAGGACACCCGTGACCGGTGCGCACGCCCACGAGACACCCTCGGTCGCCGCCTGGGTCGGGGAGACGCCCGTGACCGTGGCGCGGGTCGAGGAGCGCGTCCGGCTGCTGCGGGCGGGGCCGCGCGGCGCCCTGCTGCCCGCCGACGGCACGACCGAGGGCCGCCAGCTGCGCCGCTGGGCCGTCCAGCTGCTCGTCACCGAGCAGGTCGTCGCCGACGAGGCGGCGCGGCGCGGCCTGACGGCGGCGGCAGCGGCCGGAGGCCCGCCGGTGGAGCTGGACGCCACCGCGCGCCTGGAGCTCGGAAGCGTGCTGGCCGCCGTTCTCGCGGCGGGCCCGCTCGCCCAGGCCCTCTACCGGGAGATGACCGCGGGCGTCACCGTCGGCGACCGCGAGGTGGCCGCCTACTACGCCGCCAACCAGGACAGGTACCGGGGCCGCCCCGCCCGCCTGGTGACCCACCACTACGACGACCGGCCGGTCAACGGCGGCCGAAGTTACCTGGTGCGCCAGGGCGAGTTCGCCGAGGCGGTCGACAGGGCGCTGTTCGCGGCGCCCGAGGACGCCGTCGTGGGCCCGATCGAGCGCCACACCTTCGTCACGGGCCCGCTCCGGGCGGGGACCGTCACGCTCCAGCGGGCCGCCCCTCGGATCAGGGCCGACCTGCTGGAGGCCGCGCGCCGCCGGAGCTTCGCGCTGTGGGCGGACGCGCGGTGCGCGCGGGCCGTCCTCCTGCCGGGCTTCGAGCATCCCGGCGACATCCGGCAACCCGACCACACCCACCGGCACTGACCCTCGCCCACCCCGCCGCCCCGGAGCCCCGGAGCCCCAGAGCCCTGAAGCCCTATCCAACAACCAGTGAGGAGCCGCCGCGGACCCGTACACACCGCCACCGGCCCGACGGCGATGAGCCCCGGGACCAGCAGGAACATCGAGAAAGCCCCCGCACTCCCATGAAAGGGACACCCCCCGTGAGCGGAACAAGGCAACCCCGTCTCAGACACCTCCTCGCCGCCGCGCTGGCCGCCGCGCTCGCGGCCACGCTCGTGACGGCCACCCCGGCCCAGGCCGCGACCCCCTCCCCCGCCCAGCAGTGGACCGAGGTCCAGCAGCTGCTCTCCGGCATCAAGGGCAGATGGACCAACCAGGCGTACACCGGCGCCGTGTCGAACACCATGCCGAGCACCGCCCTGCTGGGCAACGGCGACGTCGGCGTCACCTCCGCCGGAGGTGACGGTTTCAAGACCTTCCACATCACCAAGGGGAACTTCTGGGCGGGCAACCCCAACCCCTCCCTGGTCTCCCTGGGCTCGGTCTCCATCTCCCCCAACGGCGGCACGGGCTCGTCGGGCAACCTCGCGCTGGGCGCCACGGCGACCGCGTCGAGCTCCCACCCGAGCTTCCCGCCGGGCCGGGCCGTCAACGGCGGGTGGGGCTCCGGGTACGAGGGCTGGGTCTCCGAGGTCGGCAAGCCCCAGACCATCACCCTCGACCTCGGCTCCGCCAAGACCTTCACCCGCTACGTCGTCAGGCACGACTCCGCCGCCCGGCCCGCCGAGACGGCGAACAACACCAGGAACTTCACCGTCTCGGTCAGTTCCGACAACGGCACCTGGTCCACCGTGGACACGGTGACCGGCAACACCGGCGCCGTGAGCGACCGGACGATCGCCTCGGTGAGCGCCCGCTACGTGCGGCTGACCGTCACCGAGCCGACCCAGGGCACGACGCCCGACTCCACCGCCAACCCCCGCGCCCGCATCGGCCAGATCGAGCTGTACGGGGCCGGAGGGCCCACCCAGCCGTCCGGGCCGTTCCTTGAGGAGCAGAACATCCTCAAGGGCGAGATCGACACCACGATGACCATCGGCGGCGTACCGGTGGCCATGAAGACCTGGACCGCCGCCAACGACAACCTCGTCGTCACCCAGATCCAGTCGCTCGGCTCCGCCACGGTGCGGCTGAGGGCGCAGACCTCCGCCGGATCGCCCGCCCCCAGGACGGGCTTCACCAACACGGCGGGCGTCTCGGGCAACACGACGTGGGCGACGCGCCAGACCCCCTCGGGGTCGAGGTGGGTCTCCCGGGCCTCCCTCGCCACCCGGCTGGTCGGCGCGAACCCGGTGGGAGCCCCCACCGCCTCGGGCGCGGCGGCGACGACGGTCTTCGACCTGGCGCCCGGTCAGACCGTCCGCGTCGTGACGGCCGTCGCGGGCGGCGGCCAGAACCCGGCGGACCCGGCACCGGCCGCCCGCGCGCTGGCGGACGGCCAGAGCGGCGGCTCGCTCGACACGCTCTACAACGCGCACGTGGAGTGGTGGAAGCAGTACTGGCTCAAGTCGTACGTCGACGTCAACGACGACGTGCTGGAGAGGTTCTACTACGGGTCGCTCTACCTGATCGGCTCCTCCAGCCGCGCGGGCAAGACGGCCCCCGGCCTCTACGGCGTCTGGGCCACCACCGACTCGCCCCAGTTCAGCGGTGACATGCACCTGAACTACAACTGGATGGCCAACTTCTACGGCGTCTACTCCAGCAACAGGACCGACCTCGCCCTGCCGTACTACGACCTGGTGCAGGCCTACCTGCCCGAGGCGAGGCGGCGGGCGCAGCAGGACCTGAGGCGGGTGAAGCCGGACTACGTCAACGCCCGCTTCCCCAGCGGCGGCGTGCCCAGCGGGGTGCTCTTCCCCGTGGGGATCGCGCCCTTCGGCGCGACCGCCGACGACAACTACCACCAGCAGGTGGTCAACTCGCTGTTCACCGTCTCGCAGTACATCGCCTACTACGACTACACCAGGGACCGGACCTTCCTGACCTCGAAGGCGTACCCCTTCATGAAGGAGGTCGCCGCCTTCTTCCAGCACTATCTGGAGTACGACGCCGGGGCGCAGCGCTACAACCTCTACGGCGGGCCGCACGAGGGCACCTGGGGACGCAACTCCAGCGCCGACCTCGGGCTGCTGCGGAACCTGCTGTCGACGCTGATCGACGCGAGCGTGGAGCTCAACGTGGACGCGGGCGACCGGGCCACCTGGACGACCATCCTGCAGCGCCTGGCGCCGATCCCGACCACGACCCACAACGGCAAGCGGGTCTACGCGCTCGCCGACCCGGGCACGCTCAGCGACGGCCGCGCGATCCGGCCGGGCGACAACACCGTCAACCTGGAGTTCGTCCACCCCGGCGAGGCCCTCGGGATCAACTCCCCGGCGGCCGACCGGCAGACCGCGATCGACACGCTCGACGCGATGAACTCCTGGGGCCAGGACAACAGCTTCCCCAAGGTGTTCACCCAGGCCGCGCGGGTGGGCTACCCGGCGCAGAGCCTGATCGACAGGCTCAAGAACGAGATCAGCAACAAGCTGGACCCCAACCTGCGCGTCCGGGACCCCAACCACGGGATCGAGAAGGGCGGGGCGATCGAGGCGGTCAACAACCTGATGCTGCAGAGCGACGGCGGCGTCATGCGGGTGTTCCCCGTCTGGCCGTTGAACAGGAACGCGAGCTTCGTCAAGCTGCGGGAGAAGGACGCCCTGGTCGTCTCCAGCGCCTTCTCCGGCGGGCGCGTGACCTACGTCGACATCACCAGCGAGGCGGGCCGCCAGGTACGCCTGCAGCACCCCTGGCCCGGCCAGACGATCGTGGTCAACCGGGTCGGCGGCGGCACGGTGGCCCACACCGTCAGCGGCAACGTGATCACCTTCCCGACCCAGGCGGGCGCGACGTACACCATCGCGGCCCCGTGACCCCCGCCCTCCCGGGTCGTACGACCTGATCGGCGGCGTGTGACGGGGAGGTCCCGGGTCCCGCCCCCACCCCTGAGCCGGGGCGCGGGACCCGCCACGGGACCTCCCCGTCACGCGGACGGCGGGCGTCTCCTTCCTCCGGCCGGAGGAAGGAGACGCCCGCCGTTCTCACGGGGGAACGGGACGCTTCTCGAAAAGAGCCGCTCTTCGAGAAGGGACGCTCCTCAGGAAGACACGTTTCTCGGGAAGGGACGTTTCTCGGGAAGGGACGCTCAGCAGGTCGCGAGCATGCCCTGCAGGGCGCTCTTCTCCGAGCTCTGCAGCGTCAGCTTCCAGTAGTACTTCACCTGGATCCACGCCCTGGCGTAGGTGCAGTCGAAGCCGCTCAGCGGCGGCTGCCACGTCGAGGGGTCCTGGTCGCCCTTGGCCTGGTTGACGTTGTCGGTGACCGCCCACAGCTCGGGGCCGCCCAGGTCGTTGGCGTAGGACTGGCGCTGCGCGCTGGTCCACGCGTAGGCGCCCGAGCGCCACGCCTCGGCGAGCGGCACCATGTGGTCGATGTCGACGTCGCTCGCGGCGGTCCAGGTGGCGCCGTCGAACGGGGAGTACCAGCGGCCGGAGGTGGCCGCGCAGCTGGAGTCGACGACCACTCCCGTACCGTCCCTCTTGAGCACCGTCTCGCGGGTGTTGCAGGCGCCGCTGATGGTGATCCAGTGGTTGAACAGCGACCGGTTGTAGGAGGACTGGTTGGTCTCCGCGGCGACGGTGAGCGTCGCCAGCCTGCTGGCGGCGGTGGCCGCCGAGGGAATGTTGGGCGGGGTCGCCGACGCGCTTCCCGTCGTCAGGGAAAGGGTGAGGAGAATCGCTGTGAGGGCAGCCGAAACACCGGTGACGACTCGTTTCACGAGTGGCCCCTTCTGTCGCTCCACCTCGGCCAGTCGGGGGGTCTGGGCACGGCGAGAGGAGGACAGACGGAACGTCTCAACTCATGACAAATGCGGAAATGTCATGGTTTGACGACGAGTCAGGACACGCTTGGTCGGATAGTGCCTTGGTTCACGATCGGACCCGTTTGATCTGCGAGGACATGGCGTGCGAAAACGCGCGGATTTCCCTTTTCCCTGCGAACGCGCCGTGAAGATTGAGTAAACGCCGAATCCCCGCGAGGTTCAGCCGGCAGAAAGGGACGCCTCGATGTCGTCGGCACCGGCCAGCGACCCGGCCAGCCGTTCCCGCTCCGCGGCGTCCAGGGGGATCGCGCGGACGCGGGCCAGCAGCTCGCCCGCCCGCTCGCGGTCGGAGAGCGCCAGGGCCATCTCGGCGCGGTAGAGGAGCGCTTCGACGAGGTCCGTGTTCGGCGCGTCCCCGGCTCGCGCCAGCGCGCCGTCGAGGATCTTGGCGGCCTGCCGGGGGTCGCCGTGGGAGTCGCCCATGACGACGGCGTTCCGCAGTGCCGTGGCGAGTTTGCCGGTCGGGGGTTCCTCCTGGATCGCGTCCTTGGACGCGGGGAAGATCCGGATCCAGTTCCCTCCCGGATCGACGATCGTGAACCCGGCGAGGTTGTCGACGTTCTTCCGTTTCCTGGGCCTGGTCATCCGGGGGATCCCGGAGATGAGGAGCTTTCCGTACGTGGATCGCATGCCCTCGGCGAAGGCGCCGAAGAGAGCTCCGGTGTCGGGGACGGTGATGATGCAGGTGCCGTAGGAGTCTTCCGGGTTGAAGCCCGGGATGGCGAAGAAGTGCAGGTGGATGTCCTCCCGCCGCAGGGCGAGGTACGGGTTCGGGCGGAGCTGGTGGTAGGTCCTGGTGAAACCCAGCGCGGTGTAGAACTCCTCGATCTCGTCGATCGATCGGCAGGGCAGTGCCGGCACGGTCGTCTCGTCGGCCATCGCGCTCCTCCGAATATGCAGTAGTCAAATTTTACTACTCTCGGGCCCGAGTGTAGCGGCGGCCAAAGGAGAACGCCTCCCGGATTGTCACACCCCGCCCGGAAACGCCCCCGTACGAAAAGGCGCCGGCACCGCCTCTCAGGACCTGCGCGCGTCCCCTTCCAGGCGTTCGATCAGCCCGCGGGTCCACTCGGCGCCGCTGCCGGAGAAGTGCGTCCAGAGTCGCATGATCTCGGCCGTCGGCTCCCAGTCCCGGGAGTCCGCCTCGTCGGACGACCAGTGGCGGGCGACCTCCGCCCGCCAGCCGTCGA
This sequence comes from Streptosporangium heterodermiicola, assembly GCF_051390675.1. Taxonomy (NCBI): domain Bacteria; kingdom Bacillati; phylum Actinomycetota; class Actinomycetes; order Streptosporangiales; family Streptosporangiaceae; genus Streptosporangium; species Streptosporangium heterodermiicola. The sequence continues at coordinate 98,264 of NZ_JBPJSR010000016.1, read as the reverse complement.
GCGCCGCCAGCCGCTCCCTCAGCAGCGCGACCACCTCTTCCCTGGGCAGGCAGTCGAGGAAACCCACCCCGGCCGTCAGCTCGTCGATCTTCTGGTCGTGCCTGGCCAGGGCCGTGCGCAACATGGCCAGGAACTCCGCGTCACCCTTGTCGGTGAGCTCGTACTCCACGCGCGGCGGCCCGCCCGCGGCGCTCGGCGCCAGCTCGTGGGCGCGCAGCAGCCCCTGCTTGGCCAGCTGCCTGAGCGCGTGGTAGATCGAGCCGGGCTTGGCCGTGGACCACTCGTGCGCGCCCCAGGTCTCCAGGTCGCCGCGCACCTGGTAGCCGTGCGCCCGGCCACGCTCACGGACGGCCCCGAGCACCAGCAGCCGGATGGCCGACACCCTGCCCCCACCTCCGAACGATCGGTGACCGGAGCCTACCGGTCCGGCCCCGCCGGAGGAGCGGGGGGCGCGCTCCCCCCCGGACCGGCAGCCGCGAGGCTCTTGCGCCCCCTCCGCGGCGTCCTCCAGCTCATTCCTCCTTTCCCCTGGTGCTTGCAGCAGGCGGGACGGCTGCCGTACCGTGGAAAGGAAAGCGCTTTCCACCTGGAGGTCGGAGAAAGATGTCCCCCCAAAGCATCGGCGTCGTGATGAACGGTGTCACGGGCCGCATGGGCTACCGCCAGCACCTGGTCCGATCGGTCCTGGCGATCAACGAGCAGGGCGGCGTGACGCTGTCGGACGGCGGGAGGGTTCTGCTCAGGCCGGTGCTGGTGGGCCGGAGCGCGGAGAAGCTGGAGAGGCTGGCGGGCGAGCACGGCATCGCGGACTGGACCACCGACCTCGACACCGCCCTCGCGGACGACACCAACCTGATCTACTTCGACGCCCAGGTCACCCAGGCCCGGGTGAAGGCGGTGCTCGCGGCGATCGAGGCGGGCAAGCACATCTACGCGGAGAAGCCGACCGCCGAGACGTACGGGGACGCGCTGGCGCTGGCCGAGGCCGCGACCGCGCGGGGCGTGAAGAACGGCGTCGTGCAGGACAAGCTCTTCCTGCCGGGCCTGCTCAAGCTCAAGCGCCTGATCGACGGCGGCTTCTTCGGCCGCGTCCTGTCGGTGCGCGGCGAGTTCGGCTACTGGGTGTTCGAGGGCGACTGGCAGGACGCGCAGCGCCCGTCGTGGAACTACCGCACCGAGGACGGCGGCGGCATCGTCCTCGACATGTTCCCGCACTGGGCGTACGTGCTGGAGAACCTGTTCGGCCGGGTCACCTCGGTCTACGCCCAGGCCGTCACCCACATCACCGAGCGGGTGGACGAGCGCCGGGAGAGCTACCGGGCCACCGCCGACGACGCCGCCTACGGGGTGTTCGAGCTGGAGGGCGGGATCATCGCGCAGATCAACTCCTCCTGGAGCGTCAGGGTGAACCGCGACGAGCTGGTGGAGTTCCAGGTGGACGGCACGCACGGCAGTGCCGTCGCGGGCCTGCGCAACTGCCGGATCCAGCACCGCACCACCACTCCCAAGCCGGTCTGGAACCCCGACCTGCCCGCCACCGCCCGCTTCAGGGACGGCTGGCAGGAGGTGCCCGACAACGCGGAGTTCGACAACGGCTTCAAGATCCAGTGGGAGCGGTTCGTCCGCCACGTGGCCGAGGACGCGCCCTTCCCCTACGACTTCGCCTCGGGCGCGCGCGGCGTCCGCCTCGCCGAGCTGGGCCTGCGCTCCTCCGCCGAGGGCCGCCGCCTGCCGGTGGAACCCTGATGACCGCCCTGAGGATCGCGCTGCCCGGCGGGGAGCACACCCTGCGCGAGCCGGTCACCTGGACCAGGCCCGCGGGCCCGGCCGCGAGCCGCGTCGTCTACGCCGCCGCCCACGTGGTCGCCGACCCGCTCGGCGACAACACCCCCGGCTCCCCCGCCGCCGTCGACTGGGACGCCACCCTGCGCTTCAGGAACCACCTGTGGTCGTACGGGCTGCGGGTCGCCGACGCGATGGACACCGCCCAGCGCAACATGGGTCTCGACTGGGCGGCCACCCGGGAGCTGATCCGGCGCAGCGCCACCGAGGCGAAGGCCTTCGGCGACCCGGCGGAGCTGGTGGCCTGCGGCGCGGGCACCGACCAGGCACCGCACGCCCGGACCCTGGACGAGGTCGTGGCGGCCTACGCCGAGCAGATCGAGACCGTGCGGGACGCGGGCGCCGGGGTCATCGTGATGGCGAGCCGCCAGCTGGCCGCGATCGCGCGGGGCCCGGAGGACTACCACCGGGTCTACGGCGAGCTGTTCTCCCGGATCGACCGCCCGGTGATCCTGCACTGGCTGGGCGAGATGTTCGACCCGAACCTGGCGGGCTACTGGGGCTCGCGGGACGTGCCCGAGGCCACCGCGTCGTTCCTGTCCCTGATCCGCGACCACGCGGCGAAGGTGGACGGGGTCAAGGTCTCGCTGCTGGACGCCGGGCACGAGACCGGGCTGCGCGCGGCGCTGCCCGAGGGCGTGCGGCTCTACACCGGCGACGACTTCAACTACCCCTCGCTGATCAGGTCGGGCAGCCACGCCCTCCTGGGGATCTTCGACGCGATCGCCCCCGCCGCCGCCGCGGCCCTGGAGGCGCTCGACGCGGGCGACCTCGGGCGGTACGACGAGATCATGGAGCCCACGGTCCCGCTCTCGCGGAAGATCTTCGAGGCCCCGACGTACAACTACAAGACGGGCATCGTCTTCCTGGCGTGGCTCAACGGCCACCAGGACGCCTTCGCCATGGTCAACGGCGCCCAGGCGGCCCGTTCCCTGCCCCACCTGGCCGAGGTGTTCCGCCTGGCCGATGAGGCCGGGCTGCTGGCCGATCCCGGGCTGGCGGTCTCCCGGATGCGCTCCCTGCTGGCGGTGAACGGCCTGTGAGCGCGCGCACGAGCCGGTTCTCGCTGAACCAGTGGACCACGAAGCGGTGGTCGGTGGCCGAGGCCGTCGACGGGTGCGCGCGGCACGGCGTCGAGGCCATCGGCCTGTGGCGGCAGGACGTCGCCGCGCAGGGCCTGGAGCGGACCGTGAAGCTCGTCGCGGACGCCGGGCTGCGGGTGTCGTCGCTGTGCCGGGGCGGGTTCCTCACCTCCGGCGGCCCCGAGGCCCTGGACGACAACCGCAGGGCGATCGACGAGGCCGCGACGCTGGGCGCCGCCTGCCTGGTCATGGTGGTCGGCGGCCTGCCCGGCGTGGTGCCGGGCGAGCCGCTGGGCACGATCTCCCGCGACCTGCCCGCCGCGCGGGAGCGGGTCGCCGAGGCACTGGCCGTGCTGGCCCCGTACGCGGGCGAGCGCGGGGTGCGGCTCGCCCTCGAACCGCTGCATCCCGTGTACTGCGCCGACCGGGCCGTGCTGTCCACCCTCGGCCAGGCGCTCGACCTGGCCGAGCCGCACCCCGCCGAGCAGGTGGGCGTCGTCGTCGACACCTTCCACGTGTGGTGGGACCCCCGGGTGCTGGAGGAGATCGCCAGGGCCTCGGGCCGGATCGCGAGCTACCAGGTGTGCGACTTCCTGTCGCCGCTCCCCGCCGACGTGCTGCTCGGCCGGGGGATGATGGGCGACGGGGTGATCGACTTCGCGCCGCTGAACCGGGCGGTGGCCGAGGCGGGCTACACGGGGGACATCGAGGTGGAGATCTTCAACGCGGACGTGTGGGCCGCCGACCCCGACGGGATCCTGGCCAGGGTGAAGGCCGCCTTCGCCGAGTTCGTCGGCGATTGACACGCGGTCCCCCGCCACGGTGTCCCGGGGGCGGGGGACCGTTCCAACACGCGGGAAAACGTGTTTGCCCGGCCTGGATTACCGCTTCACGTTGGAGTGACATGGCAGGTACTCGTACGGTAGGGGTATGACGACCGCAGAAAGCGAAGCCAGCCCCGCCGTACAGCGGCCGCCGGAACATGTGATGGCCGTACTGGAAGCGATCAGGGGGTGGGAGGCGGCCAACCCCGACTCGGCCCCCTCCGGCCAGGGAGAGGCGATCCTCTGGGCCCTGGGCAAGCGGGAGCAGGCGCCGATCAGCGGCCGCCCCACCAACGGGTCCCAGCCCACCCTCGCCGACGCGCGCGCCGAGATCGACGCCGCCGAGCGGGTTCCGCGCGAAGGCCGGGTCGTGCCGGCCGACGGGGTCATCAGCACCCTCAACTGGTTGATCGGCGCCAAGGACGGGCTGCCCATCCCCGGCCGCAGGTCCTCGGAGGGCTGGGGACACCTGGTCGGCGGGCGCGGCGTGATCCTGCGCACCGAGGCCGAGATCGCCAGGATCGCCGCGCTGGCCGGCGAGGGCCGGCCCAACGCGTCGGGCGAGTGGGAGAAGGAGTGGTGCTCGGGCACCATCGCCGTGTGCGAGTGGGTCCTCGGCACTCGCCGGAAGTCCCCGGTCCGTAACACGCCCCGCCCCATCCACGGGCCGACCGGCCTCAACCTCGGCATGGAGGAGAGCGCGGCCGAGGACGTGTCCCGGCAGCTCGGCCGGGGGCGCCAGCACTCCCCCGGCTACGGCGACGGGGTCATCAGGACGATTCGCTGGCTGCGCGGGCAGATCATCGTCCCGCCGGTCAACGAGCAGGGAAACCCCGTTCCCGGCATGCGCTGACCCCTCCCCGCCCCCTCCCCCCCTACGACCTACGGCACGAGCGGCCCGGACACCCCTGAGGGTGTCCGGGCCGCTCGTCGTGACGACGTGCCGCGACGGAGGTGGTGTCACCCCAGGCCGCGGGTGCTCTCCCGGAGGATCACCTCTCCGGTCACGGTCTCGGTCCTGGACTCCCCGGACGGGTCGAGGGCCAGCTCCAGCGCGCGGACGCCCATGTCGGCGAGCGGCAGCCGTACGGTGGACAGCGACGGAACCAGGTCCCGCAGGGTGAAGATGTCGTCGAAGCCGGCCACGGAGACGTCCTCGGGGACCCGGATGCCCCGGTCCCTGAAGGCGGCCAGGGCGCCCACCGCCATCACGTCGTTCACGGCGAAGACGCACGTGATCCCGGACAGCCGGGTGGCCGCCTCGTAGCCGCCCTCCCGGTCGAAGGAGCCGTGCAGGACGCGCGGCGCGGGCAGGCCGAGCTCCTTCAGCGCGTCGCCGAACCCCTCCACCCGGTCCCTGGGCGCGATCAGCCAGTCGGGCCCGGCGAGGATCGCGAAGTTGCGGTGCCCCAGCCCGGCCAGAGCACGGGCGAGCTCGGCGGCGCCCAGGCGGTTGTCCGGGACCACCGTGTCGACGCCGAGCAGGTTCTGGCCCACGCAGGCGACCCGGCCCCCCGACTCCCGGTAGTGGTCGAGCTCCGTGCGGAGCCGCCGGGTCAGCTCCGGGTCGGTGACGCGGGAGCCGACGAGCAGCACGGCGCGGACCCGCTGGGCGTTGAGCGTCGAGACGTAGGCGATCTCCCGCTGGGGGTCGCGGTGGGTGGTGCCGATCATGACCATGAGCCCCTGGCTCTCGGCGACCCGCATGGCCCCGTCGGCGATCGCGGCGAAGTAGGGGTCGGTGAGGTCGTGGACGACCAGGCCGATCACGTTGCTGGCCCCCCTGGCGAGGGTCTGCGCGGCCACGTTGGTGCGGTAGCCCAGCTCGGCGGCGGCCAGCTCCACCTTGGCCCGCAGGGAGGCGCCCACCTGCCGGGTGCTGCCGTTGAGCACCCGCGACGCCGTGGCGAGCGAGACGCCCGCCTGCCGGGCGACATCCTCAAGCGTGACCACCGACAACCTCCCGGAAAGCGTTTTCCAAAGTCTGCCAGAGTTATCCCCGCCCCCGCATCCACGACACGGCCCGCGAGGTGGGGCCGTAGACCCGTACGCCCCTGGGGACAACTTACCCACCTCTCGCCCGCCCGGCCGCGCCAAGCGTTGTTACTGACGAGTAGCATGGTGGGGAAGCCATCCAGCAACGAGGAGCGAACCCCGTGCCTTCGTCTCGTGACGTCGTATTCGTCGACGGTGTGCGCACGCCATTCGGCAGGTCGGGCCCCAAGGGCCTGTATGCCGAGACGCGCGCCGACGACCTGGTGATCCGCGTCATCCGCGAGCTGATCCGGCGTAACCCGAATCTGCCTCCCGAGCGCGTCGACGAGGTGGCCATCGCGGCCACCACCCAGATCGGCGACCAGGGCCTCACCCTGGGCCGTTCCGCCGCGATCCTGGCCGGGCTGCCCAAGACCGTGCCCGGCTACTCGATCGACCGCATGTGCGCGGGCGCGATGACCGCGGTGACCTCGGTCGCCGGCGGCATCGCCTTCGGCGCCTACGACGTCGCCATCGCCGGCGGCGTCGAGCACATGGGCCGCCACCCCATGGGCGAGGGCGTCGACCCCAACCCCCGCTTCCTGGCCGAGCAGCTCGTGGACGGCTCCGCTCTCGTCATGGGCATGACCGCCGAGAACCTCCACGACCGCTACCCCTCCATCACGAAGGACCGCGCGGACGCCTTCGCCCTCGCCTCGCAGGAGAAGGTCGCCAAGGCGTACGCCGACGGCAGGATCCAGCCGGACCTGGTCCCGACGGCGATCAGGTCCGCGGAGAAGGGCTGGGGGCTGGCCACCGCCGACGAGGCGCCCCGCCCCGGCACCACGCTGGAGGGCCTCGCCGGGCTGAAGACCCCGTTCCGCCCGCACGGCCGGGTCACCGCGGGCAACGCCTCCGGCATCAACGACGGCGCCACCGGCTGCGTCATGGCCGCCGCCGACGTCGCGGAGGAGCTCGGCCTCACGCCGAAGATGCGCCTGGTCTCGTACGCCTTCGCGGGCGTGGACCCCGAGGTGATGGGCGTCGGGCCGATCCCCTCCACCGAGCGGGCGCTGCGCCTGGCCGGGCTCTCCGTCTCCGACCTGGGGCTGTTCGAGATCAACGAGGCGTTCGCCGTGCAGGTGCTGGCGTTCCTCGAACACTTCGGCGTCGCCGACGACGACCCCCGGGTGAACCCCTACGGCGGCGCCATCGCCTTCGGCCACCCGCTCGCCTCCTCCGGGGTGCGCCTGATGACGCAGCTCGCCCGCGAGTTCGGCGAGCGCCCCGACGTCCGCTACGGCGTGACCACGATGTGCGTGGGCCTGGGCATGGGCGGAACGGTCATCTGGGAGAACCTCGGCTGGGAGGGCGAGAAGTGACGGACACCACAGGCACTACGGACATCACCGGGCTCTTCGCCGACGAGGTCGTCACCAAGGCGGCCGTCCGCGACGTGGAGCTGCCGTACGGGGCGGGCGTCATGGCCCTGATCACGCTGGACAACGGCTTCGACCACACCAAGCCCTCGACGTTCGGCCCCGGCGGGCTGACCTCGCTGGGCGAGGCCCTAGACGCGGTCGCCGGGCGCGGCGACCTGGCGGCGGTGGGCGTCGTCGGCAAGCCGTTCGTCTTCGCCGTCGGCGCCGACCTCAAGGGCGCCGCGCTGGTCTCCGAGCGGGAGCAGGCGCTGCGGATCGGCAGGCTGGGGCACGACGTGTTCCGCCGCCTCGGCGAGCTGGACGTGCCGTCGTTCGCGTTCGTGAACGGCGCGGCGATGGGCGGCGGCCTGGAGGTCGCGCTGCACTGCACGTACCGCACCATCTCCTCCGGCGTGCCCGCCGTGGCGCTGCCCGAGTGCTTCCTCGGCCTGGTCCCCGGCTGGGGCGGCACCCAGCTGCTGCCCCGCCTGATCGGCCCGGCCGCGGCCGTCAAGCTGATCGTCGAGAACCCGCTCGCGCAGAACCGCGTGACCAAGGGCGGGGAGGCGTTCGCGCTCGGTGTCGCCGACGCGATGTTCGAGCCCGCCGACTTCCTGGAGGAGTCGCTGCGCTGGGCCGCCCAGGTGCTGCGCGGTGACGTGACGGTCTCCCGCGCCGACCACACCGGGGACGACACCGGGCAGGACTGGGCCAAGACGGTCGCCGACGCGCGCTTCCTGCTCGACCTGAGGCTGCACGGCGCCTCCCCGGCCCCGTACCGGGCGCTGGAGCTGGTCGAGCTGGCCCGCACCGCCTCGCGCGACGAGGGCTTCGACGCCGAGGACCGGGCGCTGGCCGACCTCCTCATGGGCGACGAGCTCCGCGCCGGCCTGTACTCCTTCGACCTGGTCCAGCGGCGCGCCAAGAGGCCAGCGGGCGCCCCCGACAAGGCGCTCGCCCGCAAGGTCACCAAGGTCGGCGTCGTCGGCGCGGGCCTGATGGCCTCGCAGATGGCGCTGCTGTTCGCCCGCCGCCTGGAGGTCCCGGTCGTGCTGACCGACCTGGACCAGGACCGGCTGGACAGGGGCGTCGGCTACGTCCACGCCGAGGTGGACAAGCTGCTCGGCAAGGGGCGCGTCTCCGCCGACCAGGCCAACCGGCTCAAGGCGCTGGTGACCGGCTCGCTGACCAAGGACGCGTTCGCCGACGCCGACTTCGTCATCGAGGCCGTGTTCGAGGACATGAAGGTGAAGCGGAAGGTGTTCGCCGAGGTGGAGGAGGTCGTCTCCGCCGAGTGCGCGCTGGCCACCAACACCTCCTCGCTCTCGCTGACCGAGATGGCCTCGGGGCTGCGCCACCCGGAGCGCGTGGTGGGCTTCCACTTCTTCAACCCGGTCGCGGTGATGCCGCTGCTGGAGATCGTCCGGGGGGCGCGGACCGACGACGCGACGCTCGCCACGGCCTTCTCCGTCGGCCGGTCGTTGAGGAAGTCGTCCGTGCTGGTCAAGGACGCGCCCGCGTTCGTGGTCAACCGCTTGCTGACGCGCTTCATGGGCGAGGTCATCGGCGCCGTCGACGAGGGCACCCCGCTGGAGGTCGCCGACCACGCGCTGGACGGGCTCGGCCTGCCGATGACCCCGTTCGCGCTGCTGCAGCTCGTCGGCCCCGCCGTGGCGCTGCACGTCGCCGAGACGATGCACGAGGCCTTCCCGGCCCGCTACGGGGTGTCGGAGAACCTCGCGCGGCTGGTCGCGGCGGGCAAGCCGGGTGTCTACGCGCCGGACTTCTCGCTGGACCCCGAGGCGGTGGCCCTCTTCACCGGCGGCACCTCCCCGTCGACGGCGGAGGAGGTACGGCTGCGGGCGCTGCGCGCGCTGGCCGAGGAGATCCGCCTCATGCTGGAGGAGGGCGTGGTCTCGGCTCCCCAGGACATCGACCTGTGCATGATCCTCGGCGCGGGCTGGCCGTTCCACCTGGGCGGCGTCACGCCGTACCTCGACCGGGCGGGCATCGCCGAGCCGCGCTTCCTGCCGCAGGGCGTGGCCTCGGTCCCCGCCTGACGTTCTTCCCGTACGGCTCCCCCGTCCTCTCCTGGCGGGGGAGCCGTACGGCTCTTACCGGGAGTGCTCCGACAGCCTGCTGTGCCGGTAGCCGTACCCGAAGTAGATGAGGATCCCCAGCAGCATCCACGTCACGAACCTGAGCCAGGTCTCCACCGGGAGGTTGAGCATCAGGTAGAGGCAGGCGAGCACCGACAGGACCGGCACCAGCGGCACCAGCGGGGTGTGGAAGGAACGCGGCAGGTCGGGGCGGGTGCGGCGGAGGATGACCACCGCGATCGAGACCACCACGAACGCGAAGAGCGTGCCGATGTTGACCAGCTCGGCGATGGTGGCGAGCGGCACCAGCCCGGCCAGGGCCGCGACGACGACGCCCATCATGATGGTGATGAGGTACGGGGTCCGGTACTTGGGGTGCACCTTGGCCAGCCCGCGCGGCAGCAGGTTGTCGCGGCACATGGCGAACATCACCCGCGACATGCCCATCATGAGGATCATCACGACCGTCGTCAGGCCCGCCAGGGCGCCGACGCTGATCAGCGACGCGGCCCAGGTCTGGCCGACGGCCTTGAACGCGTCGGCCAGCGGCGCCGCCTCGCTGAGCCGACCGTAGGGCTGCATGCCCACGACGACGAGGGAGACCGCGACGTAGAGCACCGTGCAGATGCCGAGCGAGGCCAGGATGCCGATGGGCAGGTCCCGCTGCGGGTCGCGCGTCTCCTCGGCCGCGGTGGCGACCACGTCGAAGCCGATGTAGGCGAAGAACACGATGGCCGCGGCGCTGAAGATACCCAGCGCCCCGAACGCGACCGGGGTGATCCCGAACAGCACCTGGATCAGCGGCGCGGAGAGCCCCTCCACCGCGGGGGTCACCTTCGACGGCGGGACGAACGGGGTGTAGTTGGCGGCCCTGACGAAGAACAGCCCGGCCACGACGACCAGCAGGATGACCGCGAGCTTGATCGTGACGATGACCAGGTTGAACCGGGACGACAGCTTGATCCCGACGACCAGGACCGCGGTGAGGACGAGCACGATCAGCGCGGCGGGCAGGTTGAACACCGCCCCCTCCCCCGCGATCGCGCCCGGCAGTGTTATCCCCAGGGACGCCAGCAGCGAGGTCAGGTATCCCGACCAGCCGACCGCGACGACCGCGGCGCCGAGCATCATCTCCAGCATCAGGTCCCAGCCGATGATCCAGGCGGGGAACTCGCCGAGGGTGGCGAAGGCGAAGGTGTACGCGGACCCCGCCGCCGGGACGGTGGAGGCGAACTCGGCGTAGCAGAGCGCCGCCAGCGCGCAGACGACGCCCGCGACCACGAAGGACAGGGCGACCGCGGGCCCGGCCATCTCCCTGGCGACCCGGCCGGTGAGCACGAAGATGCCGGTGCCGATGACGACGCCGATGCCGAAGACGGTGAGGTCGAGCGCGCTGAGATCCTTGCGCAGCCGGTGTTCCGGTGCCTCGGTATCCGAGATCGACTGCTCCACCGACTTGACGCGCAAGACACTCATGGCCCCTCCTCGACCGCCGGTACTGTGTTTCAGATCACATGCCCAGCGGACAGGCCGCCGAACGGCGAACTCGGGGTTGTTTGGGGGAAGGTCCCCGATGCCGCCCGCCGCCCGCGCCCGCGATCCTGGGGGCATGCTCCTGGACATGCTGCAGTCGTCGTCCCCGTACCTGGTCGGCTCGATACTCCTCGCGGTGCTGGCGTTCGCCGGATCCCTGATACCCGGTGTCGCGGCGATCCTCGTGGCGGGGGCGTCGCTGGCGGATCCCTGGGGCGTCGCGGTGGTGGCGCTCGCCGGGTGCGCGGGGTGCGTCCTGTACGCGACCGGCGGCTGGCTCGTCGGCCGCCGGTACGGATCGCGGCTGCGGCGTGGCAAGGCCGGGCGCCGGATCGGCGAGCGGCGCTGGTCGCGGGCCGAGCGGCTGGCCACGGCGACGGGCGCGGGGAGCGGCACGGCCCTGGCGGCGGCCTTCTTCCTGCCCGTGGTCGGCTCGCTCACCCCGATCGCCGCCGGGGCCCGGAGCGTGCCGTACACGCGTCTCGTCCGCTGGGCCATGGCGGGCGGCGCGGCATGGGTGACCGTCTATCTGTCGCTGGGCGCCCTCGCGGGCGACGCCCTGCGCCAGAACCGGCACCTGCTGGTGCCGATCCTCGTGTGCGTGGCCGTCGTGGTCGCGGGCCTCCTCGTGATCAACCACCGCGCCCGCCCGCCCCGGGAGGGGACGGACACAGGGACGGGCACGGGCGACGCCACCGGCACGGGTGACGTGGACGCGACCGGGAAGATCCTCGGGTAGCCGGGGACGCCGGGGGACGCCGGGGGACGCTGTCAGCGGGTCGGGTGGTTCTCCAGGGCCGGGGAGCGCTTCGCGATCGCCTCGGTGATCTGGCGGGCGATGTCCTGCGAGGTCAGGCCGATCTCGCCGAGGATCTTCGGGCGCTTGGCGTGGTCGAGGAAGCGCTGCGGGATGCCGTAGGTGCGGACCGGGACGTCGACGTCGGCGTCGCGCAGCATGCGGGCCACCGCGTCGCCGACCGCGCCCACCCGGCCGTTGTCCTCGACCACCACGACCAGCTTGTGGGCGCGGGCGGCCGGGACCAGGGCCTCGTCCAGGGGCTTGACCCAGCGCGGGTCCACCACCGTGGCGGAGATGCCCTGGGCGTCGAGCAGGTCCGCGGCCTCCAGGCACAGCTCGGCCATCGGGCCGACGGCCACGAGCAGCACGTCGGGGTCGCCCTCGCGCAGCACGTCCATCTCGCCGAGACGGCCGACCGCCTCGATCTCGGCGGCCACCGCCCCCTTGGGGTAGCGCACGACGGTCGGGCCGTCGTCGATCTCCACGGCCTCGGCCAGCAGCTCGCGCAGGCGGGGCTCGTCGCGGGGGACGGCGACCGACAGGCCGGGGACGACCTGCAGGATCGACAGGTCCCACATGCCGTTGTGGCTGGCGCCGTCGTCGCCGGTGACGCCCGCCCGGTCGAGCACGACCGTGACGGGGAGCCGGTGCAGGGCGACGTCCATCAGGAGCTGGTCGAAGGCCCGGTTGAGGAAGGTGGCGTAGACGGCCACCACCGGGTGCAGGCCGCCGAGCGCCAGACCGGCGGCGCTGGTGAGGGCGTGCTGCTCGGCGATGCCGACGTCGTAGAGGCGGTCGGGGTAGGCCTCGGAGAACGGGATCAGGCCGGTGGGGCCGAGCATCGCGGCGGTGATCGCCACGATGTCGCGCCGCTCGGCGCCCAGGCGCACCATCTCCTGGCCGAAGACGTTGGTCCAGCCGTGCGGCTTCGGCTTCTCCTCACCGGTGAGCGGGTCGAAGACGCCCGGCGAGTGGAAACAGTCCTCGTCGTGGTTCTCCGCCGGGGAGTAGCCGAAGCCCTTCTTGGTGAGCACGTGCACGATGACCGGGCGGCGGAAGTCGCGGGCCCTGCGCAGCGCGGCCTCCACGGCCTGCTCGTCGTGGCCGTCGACCAGCCCGATGTACTTCAGGCCGAGGTCCTCGAACATGACCTGCGGGGCGAGGACGTCCTTGAGGCCCTTCTTGACGCCGTGCAGGGCGTCGTAGACGGGGGAGCCGACGACCGGGACCCTGGTCAGGTTGCCCTTGACGAAGTCGAGCACGTCCTCGTAGCGCTGGTTCGTGCGCAGGGAGGCCAGGTGGGAGGCGAGCCCTCCGATGGTCGGCGAGTAGGAGCGGCCGTTGTCGTTGACCACGATGATCAGCGGCAGGTCCTTGCGCGCCGCGATGTTGTTGAGCGCCTCCCAGGCCATGCCGCCGGTGAGCGCGCCGTCCCCGATCACCGCGACGACCGTGCGGCCGGCCTCCCCCTTCAGCCGGTACGCCTTGGCCAGGCCGTCGGCGTACGACAGCGCGGTCGAGGCGTGGGAGTTCTCGATGATGTCGTGCTCGGACTCGGCCTGGCTCGGGTAGCCCGACAGGCCACCCTCCTGGCGGAGCGTGCCGAAACGCCCGGCCCGGCCGGTGAGCATCTTGTGGACGTAGGCCTGGTGGCCGGTGTCCCACAGGATGCGGTCGTGTGGCGAGTCGAAGACCCGGTGCATCGCGATCGTCAACTCGACGACGCCGAGGTTGGGGCCGAGGTGACCACCGCTGCGGGCGGTGGAGGCGATCAGGAGGTCCCTGATCTCGGCGGCGAGGACCGGTAGCTCGTCCACCGCCAGGCGCTTGAGGTCCCCTGGCCCCTTGACCGACTCCAGAAGATTTCCAGGCTGCCCGGTCCGCTCGCTCACGGAATCATCCTCTCTGTCCAGTCAACGTCACGACGAGTCTAGTTGCGATGGGAGACGCAACCTCCGGGGGCGGGGATTCTGCACGTTTTATCCACACTTGCAATAACCTTTGCCCCACCATGAAAACTCTCCCCTTTAGGCAACTGTCGTCTCTTGTTGCCGCCTCGTTGACGTTTGCGCTGGTGACGGGCCTGAGCCCGGCCGGCGCCTCCGCCTCACCGACCATCGCGCCCTCCGCCTCGCAGCAGGTCGCGCCGGTCACCGGGACGGCGCCGGGCACGAACACCTCCACCACCGGGGAGCAGGCGCCCCCGCGCGGCCGGGCCGCCGCCACGGCCAGCCCCCTCTACCGCACCGGCACCCTGCCCACCATGCGCTGCCAGGCCGGACAGATCCGCGCGGGGAGCGCGGCCTCCTACCGTGCCTTCGTCACCAAGCTCGTCCGCTGCCTGAACCTGGCCTGGAAGACCCAGTTCAGGAAGACCAACCTGGCGTTCTCCCACCCCAAGCTGCGCTTCTCCACCATCAAGGTGACCACCCCCTGCGGGAAGTGGCCCAGCAGCGCCGGGGGGCTGTACTGCTCCAGCAACCGCACCATCTACATCGGTGTCACGCGTGAGGTCCTGAAGAACGCCCACCCGGCCAACCACGCCCAGTTCATCGCCCACGAGTACGGCCACCACGTGCAGCGCCTCGCGGGCATCATGGACTACTACGGCCGCAGCATCTGGCGGGCCTCCTCGTCCACCAAGCTGGCCTTCTCCCGCCGCCTCGAACTGCAGGCCGACTGCCTGGCCTCCGCCTTCCTGCGCCAGGCCGCCGACGACCTGCCGGTCGAGCAGGCGCAGTGGGAGGCGATGGTCAGCTGGGTCAACGACAACGGGCACAAGAACTGGCCCAAGAACGACCACGGCAAGGGCCGCAGCCAGGCCTACTGGATGGAGCGCGGCTTCGACGCGGGCTCCCCGTCCGGCTGCAACACCTGGTCGGCCCCCTCCGGCCGCGTCGCCTGAGTCACCTGACCGGCCGATCTCCGTTTTCCACGACCACCCGCCGCCGTCCCCAGGACGCGCGGCGGGTGGTCGTTTTTTCCACCCGGTGTAAGCCCTGTCCTCCGGAGGGTACCCATCTCCCCGCCCGCCCGGCCCGGACGATCTCCCCGGGAAACGCGAACACGGGTGGCGACGATCTCGTGACAGCCGGTAACCTGGCGACGCCGCCTGAAACCCTCCCCGTGAGCGTCCTCCTCGCCACGGAACCAGGCTCGGTCCCCCCGCTGGTCGACGGCAAGGAGAGAAGACAGACATGAGCACCACGGACACCCGCCTGCGCGTCCTGGAAACGGACGTCGCCAAGCTCCGCCTGGAGAACGAGGAGAGCAAGGTGATCAACACCGGGATCGTCGAGGTCCTGACCGACCTGCGAACGGAGGTGTCCGGGATCCGGACGGAGATGTCTGGAATACGGACGGAGATGGACAAACTCCGAACCGGACAGGACGAACTGCGCGCCGGTCAAGACGAGCTCCGCGCCGAGATGCGAACCGGGCACGCCGAGCTCCGCGAGGAGCTCTCCGTGGTCAAGCGCTCCGTCGGCAACCTGGAGCTCTCCGTGAAGCGCGTCGAGGGTGACGTCGCCGAGCTCAAGGCCGGTCACATCGAGCTGCGCAACCTGGTCGCCGGTCTCGTGAAGTAACCCCGCGCCCCCGTCGGCACCCGCGAGCTCCGGGTGCCGACGGCGCGACACCCCGCGAATCGCCACAGAACACTACAAAAACCACGACACACCGATCGTCCAAGAATCCGGATCGCCGCGAACCGCCGCGGATCGGAACGCCCCCGTCCCGGGCAGCGGGCACGCCCCGCCCCTCACCGCCGCCGGAACGGCGCGGGAGGATCAGGAGCCCGCGCGGGCGAGGACTTCGAGGGGGTCCGCGAGGACCTGGGAGAAGGCCAGTTCGGCGGCGCCGACGAGGGTGGCGTCATCGCCGAGGGCCGAGGTGCGCAGGCGCAGGTGCTCGCGGCACGGAGGCAGGGCGTCGAGGGCGAGGCGGCTGCGGACCTGCGCGGCGGAGCCGAGGTAGATCTCCCTGAGCGTGCCCCCGAAGACGACCATCTCGGGGTTGAACAGGTTGACGAGGTTGGAGACGCCCAGGCCGAGCCAGTCGCCGACGCGGCTCAGGGCCGCCTGCGCGACGACGTCCCCCCGGTCGGCGGCGTCGACCGCGGCGCGGACGGCGTCCCTGCCGACCCGGGAGCCGAACCGGCCCGCGGCCTCCAGGAAGGCGCGCTCCCCGACCTCCGCCTCCAGGCAGCCGTGCGAGCCGCACCCGCAGAGCCGCCCCTTGTCAGGGTTGACGATCATGTGCCCGACCTCGCCGCCGAAGCCCAGGTGACCGCCGAGCAACTGGCCGTTGACGATCACTCCCCCGCCGATGCCGACGTCACCGTGGAGGTAGACGAGGTCGCGGCAGCCGACGCCGACGCCCCGGGTCTGCTCGGCGAGGGCCGCGAGGTTGGCGTCGTTGCCGACGGTGATCGGCAGGCCGAAGGCCAGCCGCCGGGTCATCTCGTCGGCGAACGGCACGTCGTCCACGGTGACCATGTTGGGCCCGAACCTGACGACCCCGTCGCCGCGTCCCACTCCCCCGGAGAAGGCCGCCGCCACCCCGACGCACACCGTGTCGGGGCGGGTCCTGCGGTGCATCTGCCGTACGAAGGCGGCGAGCGGGCCGACGATCTCCTCCAGGGAGAAGTCCCCGCGCCGCCGTGCCGTCTCGCGGCGGTCGAGGATGGTGCCGCCCAGGCCGACGCGGGCGGCGACCAGCCGGTCGACGCCCACGTCGAGGGCGAACACGTAGACCCGCGCCGACTCCGGGCGGACCACCAGGGACGGGCGTCCGGCCCGGCCCGTCTCCCTGGGGAGTTCCTCCCTGACCAGTCCCGCGGCGGTCAGGTCGGCGGTGAGGGCCATGATGGTACTGCGGTTGAGGCCCATCCGGTTGGTGAGTTCCGCACGCGAGGTGGGGCCGCTCAGATGGACGTGCCGTAGCAGGGCCCCGAGGTTGTGACGCCTGATCTCCTCCTGGGAGGGGCCTGCCCGCATGACGTGATGTTCCTTCGGTGAATCGGAGTCGCTGATCACCTTAGACCAGTGGCGGCCGCCCGCTTGCGGGACAAAGCGTCCACCATGGCGGCCAGCAACAGGACCGATCCGGTCACCATGAACTTCACTCCGGAGCTGTAGCCCATCAGGCCCATGCCGTTCTCGATGACCGCGACCACGGCACCGCCGAGGATGGCGTCCAGCACCCGTCCCTTGCCGCCGAACAGGCTGGTGCCGCCGATGACGGCGGCGCCGACCGCGTAGAGCAGCACGTTGCTGCCGCCGGTGTTGGGGTCGACCGAGCTGGCCCGCGAGGCGGCGATGATGCCGCCGACGGCGGCCATGGAGGAACAGATCACGAAGGCGCTGATCTTCATCCGGTCGACGTTGATGCCCGCCCGGCGCGCGGCCTCGGCGTTGCCGCCGACCGCGTACAGGTGGCGCCCGTACGCCGTGCGGCGCAGCACGAACGTCAGGATCAGCAGCAGCACCACGATGATGGGCACCACGAGCGGCACGCCCGCCAGGGAGACGACGGCGACGTTGCGGCTGCGCTCGATGTTGAGGAAGTAGACGGCGAGGCCGCCGAGCAGCGCGAGGGCGCCGACCCTGACCGCGATCAGCGAGATCGGGTCGGAGGTGAGGCCCCGGGCGGCGCGCTTGCGGGCACGCAGCAGCTGGAGTCCGGCGTAGGCGGCGACGCCCACGGCCAGCAGGATCCAGCCCAGCGTGGGCGGGAGGTTCTTGTTGGCGATCGACAGGATGGTCTCGTCACGGATGGCGACGATGGTGCCGCCCTTGACGAGCAGCAGGACCAGTCCCTGGAAGGCGAGGAAGGCCGCGAGCGTCACCACGAAC
Organism: Streptosporangium heterodermiicola; assembly: GCF_051390675.1. NCBI lineage: Bacteria > Bacillati > Actinomycetota > Actinomycetes > Streptosporangiales > Streptosporangiaceae > Streptosporangium > Streptosporangium heterodermiicola. The sequence continues at coordinate 80,835 of NZ_JBPJSR010000016.1, read as the reverse complement.
GACGGGATGCCGAGCTTCGCGACGACGGCGCCGATCGAGGTGCCGATCACCACGCCGGTGAGGATCGCCGCGCCCACCGCCACGTACCAGGGCAGTCCCTGGCTGCTGAGCATGATCGCGAGCACCGCGGCGCAGACGCCGCTGGCGTAACCCGCCGACAGGTCGATCTCGCCGAGGAGCAGCACGAAGACCAGGCCCATGGCGATCACGGTGACCGCGGCGCCCTGGGTGAACAGGTTGGCGAAGTTGCCCGAGGTGAGGAAGGAGGGCCGCAGGATGGCGAAGATCGTGCAGAGCACCACGAGGCCGAACACCGCGGGCAGCGCGCCCATGTCGCCGCCGCGTACCCTCTCGGCGTAGCCGCGGACGTTGGTCCTGATCGAGGGTGCCTCGTGTACGGTCTTCGGTGAGATCGTGGCGGTCATACGGTGACTCCGTTGGTGAGGCCGAGGTCCCCGCTGCGGCCGGAGGTGATCAGTTCGACGACCTGCGCGTGCGTGACGTCCGAGGTCTTGACCTGGGCCGCCATCCGGCCGAGGTAGAGGGTGGCGATCCGGTCGGACACGGCGAAGACGTCGTTCATGTTGTGCGAGATCAGGACGACGGCGAGGCCCTGGTCGGCGAGGCGCCTGACCAGTTCCAGCACCTGCGCCGTCTGGGCGACGCCGAGGGCGGCGGTCGGCTCGTCGAGGATGACGACCTTGCTGTTCCACAGCACGGCCTTGGCGATGGCCACCGTCTGGCGCTGGCCGCCGGAGAGGCTGGCGACGAGCTGGCGGATGGACTTGACGGTCCTGACCGACAGGCTCTCCAGGGTCCTGGCCGCCATCTCCTCCATCGTGTCCTCGTCGAGGACGATGCCGCGCTTGTGCTCGCGGCCGAGGAACATGTTCTGGACGATGTCGAGGTTGTCGCAGAGCGCGAGGTCCTGGTAGACGATCTCGATGCCCAGGTCGGCCGCGTCGCGCGGGCTGCCGATCTGGACGGGCTTGCCGTCGAAGAGATACTCGCCGGAGTCGATCGAGTGGATGCCTCCGACGCACTTGACGAGGGTGGACTTGCCTGCGCCGTTGTCGCCGACCAGCGCGGTCACCTCTCCCGCGTACGCGGAGAGGGAGACGTCGTGCAGGACCTGTACGGGACCGAAACTCTTGTCGATCCCGCGGAGTTCCAGTGCGGGGGTCATGGGGTTGTGCTCCCTGTGTTCATTTCGCGCGGCGAAGCTCGCGCGGCTCGGGCGCCTGCGGGCGGCGTCCCGCCCCGCGCGCCGGGAGACGTCCGCCTGCCGCGTCTCCCGGCGCGCGGGATGAGGTGTGCCGCGATCGAGCGCGAGGGCGCGGCCGGCCGGGGGGAACGACCGGCCGCGCCCTCCGCGCCCTACTGGATTCCGGCCTCGGTGCACTTGTCGGCGAACTCGCCGGTGCACAGCTCGTCCTTGGTCACGAAGCCGTCGGCGACGACGTCCTTGACACTGTCGAAGAAGATCGGCTGCGGGTCGAGGAGGACGGCGGGCACGTCGGCGCCGCTCTCGGTGTCCTTGACGCTCCCGGTCGCCGCGGGCTTCTCGCCCTTGGCCAGGCCGATGGCGAGCTCGGCGGCCGCGTCGGCCTCCTTCTTGATCGCCTTGTAGACCGTCATGCACTGGTCGCCGGCGAGGATGTTCTGCAGGCCCTGCACGGTGGCGTCCTGGCCGGTGACCGGGACCTTGCCGTTCAGGTTGTTCTTCTTCAGGACCGAGATGGCGGCGTTGCCGAGACCGTCGTTGGCGGCCAGGACGCCGGCGATCTTCGGCTGCTCGGTGAGCATCTGCTCGAAGATCGTGCCGGCCTGGGCGTTGTCCCAGTCGGGGACGGACTGGTCCGGGCCCTTGACGTAGTCGCCGGAGTCGTACTTGGCCTTGAGCACGCCGTCGTAGCCGTTCTTGAACAGCGTGGCGTTGTTGTCGGTCGGCGAGCCGTTGAGCTCGGCGACGATCGGCTTCTCGGCCTTCTTGTCGGTCAGGCACTTCACCAGGCCCTCACCCTGCAGGGTGCCGACCTTGGTGTTGTCGAAGCTGACGTAGTACTGGGCGCCACCGTTGAGGGTGAGGCGGTCGTAGTCGATGGTGGCGACGCCCTGCCCCTTGGCCTTGTCGAGCACGGCCTTGCCGGTGCCGCTGTCAAGGTTGACGATCATCAGGACCGTGGCGCCGTTGGTGATCATCTGGTCGGCGATGGTCTGGAACTGGGTCTTGTCGCCCTGGGCGTTCTGGATGTCGTAGGCGACACCCGCGGCCTTGAACGCCTCCTCCAGGTACTTGCGGTCCGCGGTCTCCCAGCGGGCGGAGGACTTGCTGTCGGGAAGGATGACGCCGACCTTGCCCGCGGCGGCGGCCGTGCTCTCCGCAGGGGCGGCACTGCTCGAAGCGCTGGTCTCGGGGCTGTCGCTCCCGCAAGCGGTGAGGCCGAGGGTCATCGCCGCGGCGGCGGCGGTAAGGCTGAGGATCCCCTTGCGCATGGTGCACGGGTCCTTTCTTCGAAATTGGGGGGTACGGACGTGCGGCATGCCGAATTCGCGGGTACGGCTGTGCCGGGTCTCGGCTCACCGTTCCGTTGAATGTTGTTTGCGGCAACGTATTCCGCCGTTGGCCTGGAGCGCCAGACCCTCCAGAGGTAAAGTTTGTTGTGGCCGGTAACAATCCAGAAACGCGCCCTTAACCGCCTCGGGTCCCGGCGGCCCCTTCCCCTCCCGATCCCCCCGCCATTGCCGGGTTCGCGGCTCTGAGCTGCCTTTTTCCGGAAACGGTACGGCCCCCGCCCGAAGGCTCCCCGGGAATCCGCCGGAATCCCAGGTGCCGGGGCCGCGTGAAAGTCCCCGGAAAGCACGGAACCGCCCGGCGGGATGGTGTCCCGCCGGGCGGTTCTCGTCTGGGGTGTGCCCCCAAGCGGGCGAGGCTTACGTGCGGCCTCGCCCCCCCGCTCAGCTCTTGGCGAGCAGGGAGCGCAGGACGTACTGCATGATGCCCCCGTGCCGGTAGTAGTCGGCCTCTCCGGGGGTGTCGATGCGCACGACGGCCTGGAACTCCTTGTCGTCGGCCCTGACCGTCACGGTCCGCGGGACGCCGCCCTCGTTGAGGGCCACGACGCCGGTGACGTCGAAGGTCTCCTCGCCGGTCAGGCCGAGCGACCGCGCCGTCTCCCCCTCGGGGAACTGCAGCGGCAGCACGCCCATGCCGATGAGGTTGGAACGGTGGATGCGCTCGTAGGACTCGGCGATGACGGCGCGGACGCCGAGCAGCGCGGTGCCCTTGGCCGCCCAGTCGCGCGAGGAGCCCGAGCCGTACTCCTTGCCGGCCAGGACCACGAGCGGGACGCCCGCGGCCTGGTAGTTGGCCGAGGCGTCGTAGATGAAGGACTGCGGCCCGCCGTCGAGGGTGAAGTCGCGGGTGTAGCCGCCCTCCACGCCGTCGAGCAGCAGGTTCCTCAGCCGGATGTTGGCGAAGGTGCCGCGGATCATGACCTCGTGGTTGCCCCGGCGCGAGCCGTAGGAGTTGAAGTCCTTGACCCCGACGCCGTGCTCCTTCAGGTAGTCGGCGGCGGGGGTGCCGACCTTGATCGCGCCGGCCGGGGAGATGTGGTCGGTGGTGACCGAGTCGCCCAGCTTCGCGAGCACCCGGGCCCCGGAGATGTCGGTCACCGGCTCCGGCTCGGGCGGCATGCCCTCGAAGTAGGGGGCCTTGCGGACGTAGGTCGAGTCGGGGTCCCACTCGAAGGTGTTGCCGGTCGGGATCGGCAGCGAGCGCCAGGTCTCGTCGCCCTTGAACACGTCGGCGTAGTCGTGCAGGAACATCTCCTGGTCGATCGAGGAGGCGACGACCGCCGCGATCTCCTCGGGCGCCGGCCAGATGTCGGCGAGGAACACCGGCTTCCCGTCCGAGCCCGTCCCCAGCGGCTCGTTGTTCAGGTCGAGGTCCATGGTGCCCGCGAGGGCGTAGGCGACGACCAGCGGCGGCGAGGCCAGGTAGTTCATCTTGACGTCGGGGTTGATCCGGCCCTCGAAGTTGCGGTTGCCCGACAGCACGGCGGTGACCGCGAGGTCGTTCTCCTGGATGGCGGCGGAGATCTCCTCCTGCAGCGGGCCCGAGTTGCCGATGCAGGTGGTGCAGCCGTAGCCGACCAGGTTGAAACCGATCTTGTCGAGGTACGGCTGCAGGCCGGAGCGCTCGAAGTAGCCGGTGACGACCTGCGAGCCGGGGGCGAGCGAGGTCTTCACCCACGGCTTGCGGGTCAGGCCCTTCTCGACCGCGTTCCTGGCGAGCAGCGCGGCGCCCATCATGACGTACGGGTTGGAGGTGTTGGTGCAGCTGGTGATCGCGGCGATGGTGACCACGCCGTGGTCGATCTCGAAGCCGGTGCCGTCGGCCAGCGTGACCTGGACGACCTTGTGCGGGCGCTCGCCGTTGAGATCGGCCGGGTGCGGCTTGTCGCCGTTGTCGTCGTGGGAGACCGCCGGGGAGTCGGAGGCCGGGAACGACTCGCCGGACGCCTCGTCGAGCGGGCCCTGCTCGCTCGACACGTAGTCCTTGACGGCCGCGCGCCAGGCGCTCTTGGCGTCCGACAGCGCGATGCGGTCCTGGGGCCGCTTGGGGCCGGCGATCGACGGGACGACCGTCGACAGGTCCAGCTCGATGTACTCGGAGAAGACCGGCTCCTCGGCCTCGGGGTCGAGCCACATGCCCTGGGCCTTGGCGTAGGCCTCGACCAGGGCCACCTGCTCGGCGGAGCGGCCGGTCAGCGTGAGGTAGTCGATCGTCTGGCCGTCGATCGGGAAGATCGCGCAGGTGGAGCCGAACTCGGGGCTCATGTTGCCGATCGTGGCCCGGTTGGCCAGCGGCACGCTGGAGACGCCGTCGCCGTAGAACTCCACGAACTTGCCGACGACGCCGTGCTTGCGGAGCATCTCGGTGATCGTGAGCACCAGGTCGGTGGCGGTGGCACCGGCGGGGAGCCTGCCGGTCAGCTTGAAACCGACCACGCGCGGGATGAGCATGGAGATCGGCTGGCCGAGCATCGCGGCCTCGGCCTCGATGCCGCCGACGCCCCAGCCCAGGACGCCGATGCCGTTCTCCATGGTGGTGTGGGAGTCGGTGCCGACGCAGGTGTCCGGGTACGCCTTCCCGTCGCGGACCATCACGACGCGGGCCAGGTGCTCGATGTTGACCTGGTGCACGATGCCGGTGCCCGGCGGGACGACCTTGAACTCGTCGAAGGCGGTCTGGCCCCAGCGCAGGAACTGGTAACGCTCGCGGTTGCGCTCGTACTCCCGGTCGACGTTGCGCTGGAAGGAGTCGGCGCCGCCGAAGAAGTCGACGATGACCGAGTGGTCGATGACCATCTCGGCCGGGGCGAGCGGGTTGATCCTGGCGGGGTCGCCGCCGAGGTCGCGGACGGCCTCGCGCATGGTCGCCAGGTCGACGACGCACGGGACGCCGGTGAAGTCCTGCATGATCACGCGGGCCGGCGTGAACTGGATCTCCACGTTCGGGGCCGCCTTCGGGTCCCACTGGCCGATCGCGCGGATGTGGTCGGCGGTGATGTTCGCGCCGTCCTCCGTGCGGAGAAGGTTCTCAAGCAGGATCTTCAGGCTGTACGGGAGACGTCCCGACCCCTCCACGGCGTCCAGCCGGTAGATCTCGTACCCCGCGTCACCGACGCGGAGCGTGTCACGACTGCCGAAGCTGTTGGCGGACACGGTTCGCCTCCCTCATCACCTGATGTCTGGCGCGCCGGCACATAGGGCGCGATTGAATCCTGCCGCACCGCCCGAGCGCCCCCGACCGTTAGGTATGCCTAACTTGCAGGTCACTCACAGGTTGCGGCGGATGTCTCGATATCAAGATATCCCTCCGGGTATCTCGACATCAAATTACTCCCCAGTATGATCACTGCGGAGCGAGGCGGAGGTACAGCAGCCCGAGAACGACGACGGAAAGTACCGGGGCGAGAAACTTCTGCTCGAAGGCGCGGCCCGTCTTGATGCCGATCTTCCACGGCAGCAGCCACTTCTGCCGCATCGGCCAGAGCACCGGGCAGCCCTTCTCGGTGCAGCAGTCACCCACGACGTGGGTGAGGCACCCGATCGCGACCGCGAGCCCCAGCCAGGCGTATCCCACGTTGTCGCTGCGGAACACCACGAACAGCCCGGCCGTCATGCCGACGTTGAGCATCGCCGAGGCGAACTTCTTGCCCGGGATGCCGATGCCGATCGACCGCAGCGCCAGGCCGATGAGCAGGATCACCAGGATGTCGCGGCCGATCGGGTAGGTGTTGGCCAGGTAGTGGGCGCCGAAGCCCGTCGCGATCGCGAACACCAGCGAGTGGGTGGCGTTGCGGTGGCCTCCGGCGAGCCACGAGACCGCCTTGCTCAGCCCCCAGGTGACCGGCCCGAACGTCTGCGCGATCGTCGCGCTCGGATGGTCGAGGTCCGGCAGCATCGCGGCCCCTGCGCAGATGATGGCCCCGGCGACGAACTCGGCCGGGTTGAGCGCGTTGACCATGACGCCGGTCTCGATGAACCTGGACGTCTCGGTCAGCAGCGGCAGCGCGGCCAGCGCGGGCGCCACCCCCAGCCACGCGATCGCACCCGTCAGCGCATGCGTATGCCCCATCATCGGTCAAAAACCCCCATCAAGATCACCTCGGGAGACTGTACGTCAAAGCCTCCTCCAGATGGAGGACCGTGCCATTTCACGCCGTCGGCGTGTCGCGCGGGCGAGACGGCCTCCGCGCGTGCGTGCTGATCGTTTCCGGCCGAATCCAGGGTCGCCCGAGGGCGACGACGGTCCGCTTCGATCTCCCCGTCCCTTCACGAGAGGTGATTGCCATCCGAATCCTCCTACGAATGGGGAACGGATGGAACGGGTGAATGGTGCCGGGGACGGCGGCCTGGAAGCGTCCTGACGCGATGATCGCCCTCGCGGAGCCGGGGGTGGAGCGAAGGTGGATCGGGGTGCTCTCCGGGGATCTTCACCGGAGGCCCGGACACGAACCCGGGAGGGTCGCGATCACGTCGCGATCAAGAAGGTACGTGCGGAAACGACAGACGGGACCGTTCCGCGCCGAAAGCACCCCCCAGCCCTTCCGGCACGGAACGAATCCCGTCTACGTCCTTTGTAACGTGCAGGTCTCAGTACTTGTTCCAGAATCCGGCAAGAATTACGTGATCTGCCTCACTTCTACGTGGGGTGAGAGCTCATCACTCTCGGTGAGATTAGTCGGAAAGGGCGCAAAGGGCGGCAAAACCAAGCCCCCGAGGCCCGCGACAGGCCACCCCGCCTCGGCGGCCCCGTTCCGGGCCGGGCGAATCCCCAGCTCAGCGGACCAGGGAGGCGGCGAACCGGACAGGCGGGGCGACCAGATCAAACGGGCGACACGGGCGACGCGGTGGACCGGGAAGCGTCTTCGCCCCACTAACGGACAGATGCCCCAGATCACACAGAACCACTATTTCATGACATGGGGTTGCTGTCAGAATGTTCTCGATATATCTTTGAAGCATCGAGAGCGATCAAAAGACGATCGCGGTGTGGAGGTACGACATGACACCGTCCAACGCGATGGGCGCCCCCTGGTCCGGATTCGGATCCCCCGAGGTGAGGCGCGAGATGAAGCGCGCGGCCAGGGAGGCATGGCGGCAGATGGCCGCCGGGTGGCACGAGGGCGGCCCCGAGCACGGCCCCCGCGCGCCGCACCACACGCACCACGAGCACCGCGAGGGCGGGCCTCACGAGCACCGGCACCGCGGCCACCGCGGCCCCTTCCCCTTCGGCGGGTTCCCCTGGGACACCGGCCGGGGCGGCAGGGGGGGCAGAGGCCCGTTCGGCGGAGGGCCCTTCGGCGGCCCGCCGTTCGGGAGGGGGCGCAAGGCGAAGCGCGGCGACGTCCGCGCGGCGATCCTCGCCCTGCTCACCGAGTCCTCGCACAACGGGTACCAGATCATCCAGGAGATCGAGCGGCGCAGCGAGGGCGGCTGGAAGCCCAGCCCGGGAGCGGTCTACCCGGCCCTGCAGCAGCTCACCGACGAGGGCCTGGTCCTGGCCGAGGAGAACGAGGGCCGCAAGACCTTCAGCCTCACCGACGCCGGGCGCGCCTACGTGGCCGAGCACCCCGACGAGGTCCGAGCCCCGTGGGAGGAGATGACGCCCGACGTCGACGACAGCACCTGGGAGCTGATGGACATCACCCGCCAGTCGGGGTTCGCCATGCTCCAGATCCTGCAGACCGGCAGCGACGCGCAGATCCGGCAGGCCAAGCAGACCCTGGTCGAGACGCGTCGCAAGCTCTACCAGATCTTGGCCGACGGCGACACCGGCGAGGAGTGACCCGACCATGACCCCCCGAGACGACCTCCGTATCGGAGACGCCGAGCGTGACGCGGCGATGGAGACCCTGCGCGAGCACTACGTGCAGGGCCGCCTGACCCGGGAGGAGCTCGACGAGCGCCTCGAACTGACCCTGTCCGCGCGCACCGGCGGCGAGCTGGCCCGGGTGAGCGCGGACCTGCCCGGCCCGAGCGCCTCCCGGCCGGAGGAGTCCGAGGACGACCGGGGTCCCTGGGGCGCGGGGGCTCCCTGGGGCCCGGGGGCTCCCTGGGGCTCGGGGAGAGGAGCGTGGGGGCCGGGCGGAGGGCCGTGGGGTCCGGGCGGTCCGTGGGGGCCGGGCCACCGGCACCGCGCGCACGCCCACCCCTGGGGCCCCCACCGTCCCAAGGGGCACCAGGGCTGGAGGCACCACCACATGGGTCACCGCGGCGGGCCGCCGTTCTTCCCGCTGATCATCCCGGTGATGGTGGTCGGGGTGCTGATCGGCGGGTTCGGGGTGCTCAAGTTCATCTTCCTCGCCTGGCTGGTGATGGCGGTGCTGAGCACGCTCCGCCGCGGACGCGGGCGCTCCAGGACACGCTCCCGCCGGGTCGGCCCCCCGGCCGCGCCCTGACCCGCTTCTTACCGGCTTCCAACCGGCTTCGGGCGAACGGGGGCAGGCTCCCCCGAAGCCGGTTGGAAGCCCTGAGGCCGTCACCGTTCGCGAGGGCGGCCGGTCAGGCGAGAGACTCCCGGAGCCTCCGCATCTCCCCCGCGATCCCGTCCAGCGTCCAGTGCGCGTTCAGGCCGCTCGGGTTGGGCAGCACCCACACCGCCGCGCCGCCGATCTCGTTCTCCTGCGGCCCGATCACGGCCTTGGGCACGCCGAACGCCTGCCGGTAGGCGGTCACCCCCGCCACCGCCAGCACCCTCGGCCGGACCTCGGCGACCAGCGCCGCCAGGCGCTCCCCTCCCGCGCGGAACTCCTCCGCCGACAGTTCCGCCGCCTGCGCGGTGGGCCGGGGCACCACGTTGGTGATCCCCAGCCCGTACGAGGGAAGCAGGTCCTGCTCGGCGGGCGAGAGCAGCCGGGGGGTGAAGCCCGAGCGGTGCAGCGCGGGCCAGAAGCGGTTGCCTGGGCGGGCGAAGTGGTGGCCGGTGGCCGCGGAGTACAGGCCGGGGTTGATCCCGCAGAACAGCACGTCCAGCGAGGGCCCGAGCACGTCCTCGATCGTCCCGCCCCCGGCCGCCTCCAGCTCGGCGCGACTTGGCCGCGCCGGGACCCGCGCTCCCGAGGTCACGCGCCTCGCGGGCGGGGCGCTTTCCTGTCTCTCCGGCGGCACGGATCCTCTGGGCGGCACGGGGTTGCCAGGTGGCATGAGGCTGCTGGGCGGCACGAGGCGAACCTAGCCCATCTCCTCAAGCTTTCTCCCCTTGGTCTCCCGCACCTTGAACAGCACGAAGACGAAGGAGAGCGCGGCGAAGGCGGCGTACCCCACGTAGGCCCCGGCCAGGTTCCACTCGCTCAGCGACGGGAACGAGACGGTGATCAGCCAGTTGGCCACCCACTGGGCGGCGGCGGCCACCGAGAGGGCGGCGGCCCTGACACGGTTGGGGAACATCTCCCCCAGCAGCACCCAGACGATCACACCCCACGACAGCGCGAAGAACAGCACGAAGACGTGCGCGGCGATCAGGGCGACCGTGCCCTGCGCCTCGGGCAGCTTGACCGCGTCGCCGCTCGGGACACCCGCGCCGAAGGCCCACGCGGCCACGGCGAGCGCGACGGTCATGCCCGCGGAGCCGATCAGCAACAGCGGCCTGCGGCCGATCCTGTCGACCAGCGCGATGGCGACGAACGTGCCGACGATGTTGATGATCGAGGTGGAGAAGCTGATGAGCAGCGAGTCCGACTGGTTGATGCCGACCGACTGCCACAGCGACGCCGAGTAGTAGAAGATCACGTTGATGCCGACGAACTGCTGGAAGACGGAGAGCAGGATGCCGATCCAGACGATCGGCATCAGCCCGAACCGGGAACCGCGCAGGTCGCGCAGGCGGGGCCGGCGCTCGCTGCGCAGCGAGGTCTCGATCTCCGCCACCCGGGCGTCCAGGTCGGTCCCCTCGCCCTCGACCTCCGACAGCACCTCGCGTGCCGCGTCCGATCTCCCGGCCGCGATGAGGAAGCGCGGCGACTCGGGGATGACCGTCGCGAAGACCAGATAGAGCAGGGCGGGGACCAGGCAGGCGCCGAGCATCCACTGCCAGGCCTGCAGCCCGAGCAGCTCGTTGTTGACGTCGCCCCCGGCCCGCTCCGCGATCGCGTAGTTGGCCAGCTGGGAGACCGCGATGCCCAGCACGATCGCGAGCTGCTGGAAGGATCCCAGCCGCCCCCGGTAGGCGGGCGGCGCGACCTCCGCGATGTAGGCGGGGCCGATCACCGAGGCCATGCCGATGCCCACGCCGGCGAGCACCCGCCAGAAGGCCAGGTCCCAGAGCGCGAAGGGCAGGGCCTGGCCGATGGAGCTGGCCGCGAACAGGATCGCGGCCACCTGCATCGCCCTGGTGCGCCCCCAGCGGTCGGCCAGCCCCCCGGCGACCCAGGCGCCCAGCGCCGAGCCCAGCAGCGCGATCGCCACGACGAAGCCGGTCTGGACCGGGCCGACGTCGAAGTTCTTCTCGATCCCGGTGACGGCGCCGTTGATGACGGCGCTGTCGTACCCGAAGAGGAAGCCGCCGATCGCCGCCGCGGCGGTGATGAAGACGACGTGCCCGATGTTCTCACCCGAGGTGCCCGTGGGAGCGGTTCTGGCCATGAGGGTTCTTTTCCCCGGGGGAGGGTTTGAGACATGGCCCCCGGGCTTCCGGGGACGGCCGCGTACCGGCCGTCCCCACCCGCACGGTTCCTACCGGCACCGTTCCCGTCGGTGCCGTCGGCGGCGTCCCCGTGAGAGGTACGGCCGGGGACCGACCGGCGGGAACTACAGCCGGGGGTCGACCGGCTCGGACTCCAGTGCCAGGACGGCGAAGACCGCCTCGTGCACCCTCCACAGCGGTGCCCCCTCGGCCAGCCGGGAGAGCGCCTCAAGGCCCAGAGCGTGCTCGCGCAGGGCCAGCGAGCGCTTGCGGCCCAGGAACCGGCGGCGCAGCACGTCCAGGCTCTCGGTGTAGTCGGGCCCGTAGATGATCCGCAGGTACTCCCGCCCGCGCACCTTGACCCCGGGCTGCACCCGGCTCTTCCCGTCGGGTGGTTCCAGCGGCTTGACGACCATGCCCTCACCGCCCTCGCCGGTCAGCGCCGACCACCAGGCCGTGGCCGCCTCCGTCGACTCCGGCGAGGCCAGGTCGGCGAACACGTGCCGGGTGGGCGCGATCAGCGGGTCGTCGAGCCTGGACAGCAGGTCGAGGTGCCAGGAGTGCGGCTCCTGGATCGCGGGCGCCCGGCCCTCGCAGGCGAGGATCTGGAACGGCGCCAGACGAAGACCGTCAAGTCCGGACACAGGCCAGCAGTAACGTGCATATGCCTGCCTGAACCGGGCAGCGTTGGTGGAGCGGCGTCGGGTGCGGTCCAACAGATCGCCCACATCCAAACCGCGCCCGGCCGCCGCTTCCAGCACGCCGATCGCCTCGGGCAGCACCGTGCGCGCCGCGGCGCCCACCGACGCGTACTGGCCGCGGATCAGCCCCTCGGCCTTGGCCGACCAGGGCAGCAGCTCGCAGTCGAGAGCGATCCAGCCCGACCCCAGCTCCTCCATCAGCGGCGCGCACACCCGCCTGAGCCTGTCGACCAGCTCGGTGGTGTCGGCGAAGAACGGCCTTCCGGTGCGGGTGTAGACCGCCCCGGCGCCGCCGTCGGTGATCCCGAACCGCGCCGCCGCCACCTCCGGGTCGGCGGCCAGCACGGCCACCGCCCGCGAGCCCATGTGCTTCTCCTCGCACACCACCCGGGTCACCCCGGCCGCCGCGAACTCGGCGAACGCCTCGGCCGGGTGCTCCAGGTAGCCGTCGAGACGGGAGGTCTCCGGGGGCGCCATCGTCGGCGGGAGGTAGACCAGCCAGCGCGGATCGACCGCGAACCGGCTCATGATCTCCAGCGCGGCGGCCGAGTTCTCCTCGCGGATCTTGATGTGGCCGCCGCCGTGGCGCACCTCGATGTGGCGGGTGCCCCGGACGTCGTCGACGGAGAGCAGGCCGGGGTCGCGGTGGCCGGGGGCGGTGAACGGCTTGACCGACTCGTACCAGACGCGCTCGGCGGGCACCGAGACGATCTCACGCTCCGGGTAGCGCAGCGCGGTGAGCCGCCCGCCGAAGACCGCCCCGGTGTCCAGGCAGATCGTGTTGTTGATCCACTCGGTCTCGGGGACCGGGGTGTGGCCGTAGACGACCATGGCCAGGCCCCGGTACTCGCGTGCCCAGGGGTAGCGCACCGGCAGGCCGTACTCGTCGGTCTCGCCGGTGGTGTCGCCGTACAGCGCGAAGGAGCGGACCCTGCCGGAGGCGCGGCCGTGGTAGTCCTCCTTGAGCCCGGCGTGGGCGACGACGAGCCTGCCCCCGTCGAGCTGGTAGTGGCTGATCAGCCCGTCCATGAAGGCCAGTGCCTCCCGCCTGAACTCCTCCGGCTCGGCGGCCAGCTGGTCCAGGGACTCCTGGAAACCGTGGGCCACCCTGACCTTGCGGCCGTTGAGCGCGCGGGCCAGCTTCTGCTCGTGGTTGCCCGACACGCACAGCGCGGTCCCGGCCGCGACCATGCCCATGACCAGCCGGAGCACGCCCGGCGAGTCGGGCCCCCGGTCCACCAGGTCGCCGACGAACACCGCCGTCCTGCCCTCGGGGTGGACCGCCCCCGCGCCGCCGGGATCGACCTCCCAGCCGAGGTCGCGCAGCAGCGTCTCCAGCTCGGCGCGGCAACCGTGCACGTCGCCCACGATGTCGAACGGGCCGGTCAGCTCGCGCCTGTCGGTCCACGCCTTCTCGGTGACGACCGTGGCGGCCTCGATCTCCTCGGCCCCGCGCAGCACGTGGACCCGGCGGAAGCCGTCTCGGGAGATCCGGCTCATGGAACGGCGCAGCTCCTTGCGCTGCCTGATGACCACGCGCGCCCCGAAGTCCCGGTCGGGCCTGGACTCGTTGCGCGCGACCGCCAGCTCCTCCGGCACGTCCAGGACGATCGCGTCGACCAGCACGTTGTGCGACTTCGCGAGCGTGACCAGCTGCTTGCGCGCCTCCCACTGCACGTTCGTGGCGTCCACGACCGTGAGCAGCCCGCGCCGCAGCCGGGTGCCGACGATGTAGTGGAGCACGTCGAAGGCGTCGGGGGTGGCGGCCTGGTCGTTCTCGTCGTCGGCGACCAGGCCCCGGCAGAAGTCGGAGGAGATCACCTGGGTCGGCGCGAAGTGCCTGGCGGCGAAGGTCGACTTGCCGCTGCCGGACACCCCGACGAGCACGACCAGCGACATCTCCGGTACGGCGATCTCAGTCATCTCCACCTCCCGCGTCTCCCGCGCCTCCCGCACCCGCGGGCACTCCCGTACTCCCGGGCCCGTCCGCCGTACTTCCAGGACCGTCTGCCGTGTTCCCGGGACGGTCCTCCGTGCTGCTGGGACTGTCTGCCGTGTTTCCGGGACGGTCCTCCGTGTTTCCGGGACGGTCCGCCGTACTGACGGGGCCGTCTGACGCGCCCGGAAAGTCCCTCGCGTCCTTGAGGCCGAACAGGGCCATCTGGGTGGGGGCGCCCACCTCGGGGTCGTCGTCGCCGACCGGCAGGAACTCGACGCGGTAGCCGTACTCGGCGCACACCTTCGCCGCCCACGCGCGGAACTCGGCGCGGGTCCACTCGAAGCGGTGGTCGGGGTGGCGCATACCGCTCAGGAACTCGTAGCGGACGTTGTGCTCGGCGTTGGGGGTCGTGACGATCACGTGTCCCGGCCTGGCGGTTCCGAAGACCACCCGCTCCAGCGCGTCCAGGCGTGGCGGGTCGACGTGCTCGACGACCTCCATCAGCACAGCGGCGTCGTACCCGGCGAACCGGGCGTCGGTGTAGGTCAGCGCGCCCTGGAACAGCTCCAGCCGCTCCCGCCTGCGCTCCGGCATCCGGTCGAGTTTCAGGCGCCTGGCCGCGAGCGCGAGCGCCTGGGAGGACACGTCCACCCCCGCCACCCCGGTGAAGCGGGACCGGTCGAGCAGCGCTCCGACCAGACGGCCGGAACCGCACCCGAGGTCGATGACGGTGCTCACCCCCAGCCTCTCCAGCGTGGCGAGCACGGCCTCCAGGCGAAGGGCGTTCAACGGCCGCCTGGCGGCACCCTCGGATCCGGCCCGAGGAGCCTCCCCCTCGGGAGGGGCCGCACCGGCCGGAAGGACCTCGTCCGGCGGGGCGGGGGTTGCGAGCACTCTCTCGGAGGGGCCGGTCCCCGGTACGGCGGAGCTTCCCGCCACGAAACCCTCCGTGACGGCGTTCCGCTCGACGACACCCTCCACGACAGGCCTTTCCTCAGCGGAATCCCCCGCGCTCCCCGCGCTCTCCTCGACGAGGCTCCCCCCGGTCGGCCCCTCCCCGGTGGAGCCCTCCACGGCGGGGTCGGCCGAGGGATCCTCCTCGACAGGGGGTTCGAGGTCCTCCTCCACGTCGTCGCCGATCTCGGCGAGGCGGGCGAAGGCGGTACGGGTGAGGGCCCAGCGGCGGCCGAGGTAGCGGCGGGTGATCAGGCCCCGGTCGGGGTGGGCGGCGAGCCACGACTCGCCCGCCCTGATCAGCTTGTCCACCTCGTCGGGGGCCACCCAGTAGTGCTTGGCGTCGTCGAGCACCGGGAGCAGCACGTAGAGCTGGTTGAGCGCGTCGGCCAGGCGGACCTCCCCGCGCAGCGCCAGCCGCACGTAACGGGAGTCGCCCCACTCGGGGAACTCCTCGTCCAGGGGCAGGGCGGTCGCCTCGACCCGCCAGCCCAGCGGTTCGAAGAGCCGGTGCGCGAGTTCGGGACCGCCCTTGCACGGCAGCACGGGCAGGGTGATCTCCAGCGGCATCGGCCCCGCGGCCAGCTCGGGACGGCTGGCACAGCGCCCGGTGCGCGCCGTACGGAACACGTCGGCCAGCGCCACGGCCAGCAGCGACGACGCGGCGTAGGGCCGGTCGTTGACGTACTGGCCCAGCGTGTAGTCGGGCGTGGACCGGTCGCGGGAGCGCACCAGGCGGACCGGGTCGACGTCGAGCATCAGCGCGGCCGTGCAGCGCTCCTCGCTCGCCTCGGGGTAGAGGACACGTGCCACACCGTACGACTGCCCGAACTCCTGGACCCGGTCGGGGTGCTTGTGCAGCAGGAACCCGAGGTCCGTGGCGGGGCGCGCGGTGGTGGAGATCGTCAGCAACACCCGGTTCAGTGTGCCGCACCCATTCCGGGACGGCCATCGGTTAACGTCCCGAAAACCCATGACACGGCCATCGTCCGATGGTCCTGAATCAACCCGACATGGCCGCCGTTGGACGACATGCCCTGGTCTGCGGGCTACCGCGCCAGGACCGCGAGCGCGCCCGCCGGGACGACCCTCGACCGAGAGGCCGAAGGCGAGGGCCGGAGGGCGAGGGCCGAAAGCGAGGGCCGGGGGCGAGCCGGTCGCGGACCGGCTCGCCCCCGAACGGCGCGTGCCCGCCCGAACCGTTCCACCGGCCCGGGCGGCG
The DNA here is from genome assembly GCF_051390675.1 of Streptosporangium heterodermiicola. Classification (NCBI taxonomy): domain Bacteria; kingdom Bacillati; phylum Actinomycetota; class Actinomycetes; order Streptosporangiales; family Streptosporangiaceae; genus Streptosporangium; species Streptosporangium heterodermiicola. The sequence continues at coordinate 64,825 of NZ_JBPJSR010000016.1, read as the reverse complement.
ACGCGGCGACGTAATCACGTGACAACGAGGCGACGAGGCGACGGAGCCACGGGGCTGCGGGGCTGCGGGGCTGCGGGGCTGCGGGGAGGAACGGCCCGCTCGTGCGCGGTGACGCGCGGGCCCGCGACCTACACGTGGGACAGGATCTCGTCCGAGATGAGTTCCAGCTGCTCAAGGTCGTCCAGGTCCAGCACCTGCAGGTAGACCCGCTCGACGCCCAGCTCGGCGAACCGGCCGATCTTCTCGATCACCTCGGCGGGAGTGCCGGCCAGGCCCGTCGCGCGCAGCGCAGCGAGGTCCTGCCCCGTCGCCTCGGCCCGCCGCGCGATCTCCGCGTCGTCGGAACCGACGCAGACGGTCTGCGCGACGGAGAGCACGACCGGCTCCCTGCCCTCCGCCTCGCACGCCTTCCTGACCCGGTCGAAGGCCGCCGAGGCGTCCTCCAGCGTACGGAACGGCACGTTGTACTCGTCGGCGAACCGGGCGACCAGGCGCGGGGTGCGCGTGGCGCCGGTGCCGCCGATGATGATCGGCGGTTTCGGGCTCTGCGCGGGCTTCGGCAGCGCGAGCGAGTCGGCCAGCCGGTAGTGGGCCCCTTCAAAGGAGAACGTCTCCCCCTTGGGCGTGGTCCAGAGCCCGACCAGTATCTCCAGCTGCTCCTCGAACCGGCCGAACCGCTCACCGACCGGCGGGAACGGGATGCCGTACGCGGTGTGCTCGGCGTCGTACCAGCCGGTGCCCAGGCCCAGCTCCACCCGCCCGCCGCTCATCTGGTCGACCTGGGCCACGCTGATCGCCAGCGGGCCCGGCAGCCGGAAGGTGACCGGCGTGACCAGGGTGCCGAGACGGATCGTGGAGGTGTCCCTGGCCAGGCCCGCCAGGGTCGTCCAGGCGTCGGTGGAGCCGGGTCCCGGGTCGCCGGGGCCGATCCGCATGTAGTGGTCGGAACGGAAGAAGGCGTCGAACCCCAGCCGCTCCGCGGCCAGCGCGACCGCCAGCAGCTCGTCGTATGTGGCACCCTGCTGTGGTTCAGTGAAGATCCTCAACTTCATGGGAACCATTATCCGGGCACTCCGGACGGCATCCGCAGAAAGCCCGCGCCGTGGCGGGAACGCTTGCTAACGTTCTGGCCTCTGACGCAACGGGTAGCGGATCGACCACTCACAGCGATCACCCTTTGGTCATCGAGGAGGGGATCACATGCCTGTGACGACCGACCGCCCCGACACCCGCCGGGTCCGTGAGCCCGGCACCCCGCCCCGCCCCCTCGTGGTGCTCGCCTCGATCGTGCTCGCCACGGGCACCGGGGCCGCGATCTGGCTGCTGCCCTCCAGGGCGCAGGGCGAGTGGGCCGCCCTCGGCGAACGGGCCGGGTCAGGGGCGACGCCCTCGCAAACGGCCCCCGGGCCCGCGGCCGAGCCCTCGCCCTCACCGGTCGTCGTCCGCCCCTCGGGTTTCGTGGCGTTCGTGGACGCGGTCCGCGAGCCGCGCTTCAACCTTTCCAGGGAGGCCAGGAGGAGCCACGTGCGCTGGTTCACGCTGGGCCACCTCACCGCCGGGCGGAAGGGCTGCGTCCCCAAGTGGGGCGGACTCCAGGAGCAGGGGGGCAACCCGGTCGCCAACCGGCTCGCCCCGCTGCGCGCCGCGGGCGGGGACGCGGGCCTCGCCTTCGGCGGACCGGCGGGGCGCGAGCTCGCCTCGGCCTGCTCCGACCTCGGCAGGCTCACCGCCGCCTACCGCCGGGCGATCGGCGCCTTCACCGCCACGTACATCGACTTCGAGGTCCACGCCCCGGCGGGCGGCTCCACCGTGCTGCGGCGGGCCAGGGCGATCGCGGCCCTGCAGCGCGAGGCCGCCGGTGAGGGCCGTTCCCTCACGGTGAGCTTCACCCTCCCGGTCACCGTAGCCGGGCTGTCCGCCGCCGATCAGGAGATGCTCCGGGCCACCCGGGCGGCGGGCGCCGAGATCGCCACCGTCAACCTCCTGGCGCCCGTCGACACCGCCTCGGGCACCGGGAGCCGCCTGCGCCCGATCGCCTCGGCCGTCCGTGCCGCGCAGCCGCAGATAGCCCGTTCCCTGGGCGAGAGCGCCGCCTGGCACCGGATCGCCCTCACGCCCGTGCTGGCCGGGCCCGGCGACCTCACGCGGCTGGAGGCGCGCAGGCTCGCCGCCTTCACCAGCCGCAACCGCCTGGCGTGGCTCTCCACCAGGGGCGCGGCCCTCTCCCCCGGCATCACCCGGTTCCTCACCGGCGCGACGCGCTAGGCGGACCTCGGCGAGCCGGGGAAAGCGGACCCAGGAGAGCAATCTCGGAAAGCGGACCCGGGAGGGCGAACCCGGGAGAGCAGCCTCAGGAATCGGATCCGGGAGAGCGGCCTCAGAAGAGCGGGCCCGGGAAATCCGGGCGTGTGCCGGGCGGGCGCTGGACAAGTGCCTCCTTTGGGGTTATGAATGGGTTATAACCCTCCTGTAACCCCTTAGGGGAGACGCGATGCCGAAGATCAATGTCTACCTGCCCGACGAGCTGGCCGAGGCGGTGAAGAAGGCGGGCGTACCGGTCTCCGCCGTGTGCCAGCGGGCTCTGGAGCAGGCCGTCCGGCGGGTGACCGCCATCCGCGAGACGGCGCTCGACACCTCCGACCTCGACGACCTGACCGCGCGCCTCACCCAGTTCACCCCGCGGGCACGGGAGGTGGTCAAGCTGGCGGTGGACCAGGCGCGCGCCCTGGGTACGGCCGAGGTCGGCACCGAGCACCTGCTGGGCGGCATACTCGCCGAGGGACGCAACCTGGCGCTCCATGTTCTCGGTGCCCTGGAGATCGATCCCGAGGAGATACGGAGGCGCCTGGACCGGCTCAGCCTCGACACCCCGGCCCCGGCCGCCGCCGGGGCGGAGCTCGCCTTCGGGGCGCCCGCGGCGGCGGCCCTGGAGATGACCGTCACCGAGGCCACCTCGCTCGGCCACAACTACATCGGCTGCGAGCACCTGCTCCTCGGGCTGGTCGCCGAACCGGACGGGGCGGGCGGGCGCATCCTGCGGGAGCTGGGCGCCGAGCACCGGCTGACCCGCCACGCGGTCTCGGCCGCGCTCGCCGGATACGTCCACCTGCGCGCGCAGACCCAGGCCACCACCCCGCCCCCTCCCCAGGTCCTGCCCGCCGACGCGGCGAACGCCCTGTCCGCGGCCGTACGCGAGGAGCTGCGCCCCGTCCTGCTCAGGCTCGAACGGCTGGAGGAGCGCCTCGGCACGGCGGACGAGGCGTAGTCGTGGGCGTGCCCACACGCCTGGTCACCCGTCTGGACGCCTGTCTGACCGCCCGCCCGGCCGTGCGCCTGGTCGCGGGCGTGCTCGCGCGGCTGGTCACCGGGATCGCCGTCGGCGTACTCGTGGGGATGGGCTCCGGCGTGCTCGCCGGGATGCTGGCGGGCCTGAGCGCGGGCATGGGCGTGCACGCCCTCACCGGACGCTTCCTGTCCGGGGCGGGCTCAAGCCCGAACCAGGAGCCTGCCCCCGGCTACCGCCCCCCGAACCGGAAACCTGCTCCTGGCTACCGCCCCCCGAACCGATAACCGACGCCCAGCACCCGGCGCGTGGCCCCACCGGCCCGGTAGCCGGGAGCCGCCGTCCGGTGCGTGGTGCCCCGGCTCGGGGGCCGAGAGCCGGTGTTCGACACGTGGTCCCGCTGCCCCGGTAGCCGGGACCGGCGCCCCGCGCGTGGCGCCCCCGGTCCGGCGGCCGCCGGAGAGCGGCGGCGAGGGGACCTCACGACCTCACCGGGCCCGGCCGCACAGGGCGGTCTCGAAGGCGGCGATCAGGTGCTCGCGCTGCCCGGCCGTACCCGCGAGGCCCGTGGTGTAGACGGTCGCCTGGCGTCCCGTCCGGTCACGCCCGCTGATGACGGACACGCCGGGCACGTCACCGCCGTGGAACCAGGCCGGGCCGCAGCTCAGCCGGGCGCGGGCGATCCCGAGACCGTACCGGGCGTCCGCGGGCCAGCCCTCCTCCCCGACGGGCACGGGAGCGCCGACCATCGTCCGCAGCGTCTTGCGTGACAGCACCTCGCCGTCGAACACCCCTCGCCAGAACCGGCCGAGGTCGCCGGGCGTGGAGATCAGGCCACCGCTGGCGCCGAACTCGTAGCCGGGCAGCCTGGTGAGGTCGACGATCCCGGCTCCGGGATTCGCGGGGTGCACGCCGTACGTATGCGCGTGCGTCCCGCGGACGCCCGTCTCGCCGTCGGCGGGCCAGTAGGTGTTCCGCATGCCCAGCGGCTCGATCACCAGGTCGCGGCTGACCTCGCGGAAGTCGCGGCCGGTCACGGCGCGCACGATCATGCCGGCGACCAGGTAGTTGGTGTTGGAGTAGGCGAACCGGCCGAGAGGCGTGGGCTTCCTGGCGAGCGCGAGCCCGAGGTAGTCCTGGGGGAGCTTGGACCAGTCGGCCACGTCGGCGTACTCGGGCAGCCCGCTGGTCTGCCGGAGCAGGTCGCGCACCGTGATCTTCCGCCCGTCCGTCGCCGCGCCCGCGCCCTTTCCGCGTACGGTGCCGGGCAGGTAGCGGTCGACGGGCGCGTCCAGGTCGATCTTCTCGCGCTCGGCCAGCCGCATCACGGTCACCGCCATGACCGGCTTGGTCATGCTGCCGATCCTGAACCTCCCGCCGGCGCCGACCATCGGCCGCCCGGTACCGCGCTCGGCGGTGCCGGACACGGCGGTGACGCTCCTGCCGTCGCGGTCACGGATGTGGGCGAGCGCGCCCGGCAGCCCGTCCGCGCCGGTGAGCCGGTCCAGTCGCGCCTGGAGGGAGACGGGGCGAAGTGTCTCCGGTCCGGTGTGGGCGAAGGCGGGACCCGGCAGGACCGGCAGTGCCGACAGGGCCAGCGCGCCGGCGAGCGCGGCCGCGAGCAACCGGCGGGGGTTCTTCCGAGACATGGGTTCGCCTTAGGGGTCGGGGGACGAATGACGCCTCCGACTCTGTCCGACGGAGCGTAGGAGAGCAGTGACGCCTGCACCGCTCTTGCGGGAGGGCCTCCCCTACCCCCTCCGGTCGTGCACGCCCCACGGCGAACAGCCAAGGCCCTTCTCCGGTCGTGTACGCCTTACGTCGAGAACCGGCCGGGCACCGCGCGGCGTGCGAACCGGACGCGCGAGCCGGGAAAACCGGTGGGACACCGTCGGGGCACCGGTTAGCATTGCGCTCCGACGCGGTCCTCCACTCTTCACCTGGGAGCATGCTGTGGCAGGACGCCTCGCCCCCGTGCCGTCGCGGGAAGGCGACGTACCGGCGCGGGAAGGCGACACGCCGGCGCGGGAAGGCGACTCCGGCAGCCGGGCGGCCGGGCTCGCTCCCCGGCTGGCGCTCCTCGTCGTCACGGTGGTGTTCGCCGGCTTCGTCGTGAACGCCGTCCAGTACGTGGTGGCCACGCGCGCGACGCTCGGCCACATCGCACCGGCCGCGTTCTGCCTGGTCGTGATGATGGTCCTGCAGCTGGGCCTGTTCAGCGATCCGCGCGCGGACGTGCGCGGCCGGTGGGGTCACGTGGCGTTGCTCGCGCAGGCCGTCGTGGTGCTGGCGCCCCTCGCGTTCTACGGCCGGGGCTGGACCGGCATGCAGGGCTTCCTCGCCGGTGACGCGCTGCTCGTCCTCCGCCCGCTCGCGGGCTGGCCGGTGTTCGGCGTGATCGCGCTGGCCACCGGGCTCGTCCAGTACGAGATCAGCGGCGTGCCCGCGGAGGCCGTCTACATCACGAACCTGACCGTGGTGATCGGCCTCGTCGTCTACGGCCTGTCCCGGCTGCGGTCGCTGGTGCGGGAGCTGGACGAGGCCCGCTCCGAGCTCGCGGACCTCGCCGTGGCCCGCGAACGCCTGCGCTTCGCCCGCGACCTGCACGACCTGCTCGGCTTCTCGCTGTCCGCCGTCACGCTGAAGACCGACCTGGCCCGGCGCCTGCTCCCCCGCGATCCCTCGCGGGCCCGGCGGGAGCTGGCCGAGATCCTCGGCGTCTCCCGCCAAGCGCTGTCCGACGTCCGCGCCGTGGCCTCCTCCTACCGCGAGCTGTCCCTCGACGACGAGATGGCCTCGGCCCGCTCCGTCCTCACCGCCGCCGAGGTCGTCGTCACCGTGGAGTACGAACGGGGCGACCTGCCGCCGCGGATCCGTACCGTGCTCGCCACCGTGCTGCGCGAGGGCGTCACCAACCTGTTGCGGCACAGCGAGGCCGGGAGCTGCGGCGTCACCGTCGCCCGCGACGAGGCCACCGTGTCGATCGAGATCGTCAACGACGGTGTCCGTGACATGGGCGATCCCGGCGGCCACGGTGACGGCATCGGCAACCTCAGGTCCCGTGTCGAGGCGGTGGGCGGCACCCTGACCGCGGGCGCGGGCCCGGAGGAGACCTACCGCCTGCGCGCCGTCGTCCCGCTGCGCGACGAGGACGAAAAGAACAACGGGGACGACGGGGGCGACGTCCTCGCCGCCGGGTCGTGGCGCGAGCGGCGCGGGCAACGCGGGCAACGCGGGCGCCCCGGGCGCCCCGGGCACGGCCCCGCCATGGCGCCCCGGCTGGGCCTGGCCGTCGCCACCGCGGTGTTCACCGGCTACGCGGTCAACGCCACGGTCTTCGTCGCGACCGCGCGGATGAGCCTCGGTGACACGTTCGTCGCCGAGGCCTGCGTGCTCGTCTCCCTGGGCCTGGTGCTCGGCTTCTTCAGCCGCCCGGCCGCCCGCGTACGGTCGCCGCTGGGCTACGCGCTGCTGGCCGCGCAGGCCGTGGTCACCTACCTGCCCGTCGCGCTGTTCGAGAACCCCTACCTCGGCCTGCCCGGCCTGCTGGCGGGCAGCCTGCTGCTCACCCTGCCCACCCGGTTCGGCCTGCCCCTCTTCCTCGCCGTCATGGTGAGCGTGGGCGGCGCCCACTCCCTGCTGGGCGGTGACTCGATCGGCGTGACCTACGGCTTCCTGGTGACCGTCAACCACGGCCTGGTGGTCTTCGCCCTGTCCCGGCTCCGCTCGATGGTGCAGGACCTGCACGACGCCCGCTCCGGGCTGGCCGACCTCGCCGTCACCCGCGAACGCCTGCGCTTCGCCCGCGACCTGCACGACCTGCTCGGCTTCTCGCTGTCCGCCGTCACCCTGAAGGCCGAGCTGACCCACCGGCTGCTGAGCCGCGATCCCTCGCGGGCTCACCGGGAGCTCTCCGAGATCCTCGACATCTCCCGCCAGGCGCTGTCCGACGTCCGCGCCGTGGCCTCCTCCTACCGTGGGCCGTCCCTCGACGACGAGATCGCGTCCGCGCGGGCCCTGCTGACCTCGATGGACATCGACGTGACCCTGCGGCTGGAGCCCTGCGCGCCGACGCCGGACGTACGGACCACGCTCGCCATGGTGCTGCGCGAAGGGGTCGCCAACCTGTTGCGGCACAGCGGGGCGGAGAACTGCGAGATCACGCTGACCTGCCGGGACGACCTGCTGACGATGAGGATCGTGAACGACGGGGTCCTGCCCGCCGACGGCGCGGCCGGTGACCGGCCGGTGGCCTCGGCGAACGGGAGTGGCGGGTCGGGGATCCGCGACCTCACCGTCCGCGTGTCCGGGATGGGAGGGACGTTACGGGCCGGGACGACGGCGGGCGACACGTACAGGCTGCAGGCGGAGATCCCGCTGACGCGCGCCTGATCTCCCCCGCCAACGAAGCCTGCCGACCTCGACAAGCCTGACGAGGCCGACGAGGCCGGTGGATGAAAGCGGCCATCGCCCTGCGGGGCCGGCACGAAGCCGCGCCAAGGGCTCCCGGCAGAAGCCCGGACGGGGGAAGCGTGTCCTCGCGCCGGCGCGGTGGAGCGCCGGACGCTAAGCGGGACGTGGATCGTCCTGCCGGACGTTCCGAGGACTCTCACCGGCGCGGAGACTCCCGGCCTCGCGAAAGCTCCGGGAACGGGATTTCCCGGCCTCGCGGAAGTTCTCCGCGAGGCGCCTCAGACCCGGTTCGATCCGCTCAAGGGGGATCGAACCGTACCCGAGCACCAGTCCCGCCCGCGCGGGGGCCTCGCCGTAGTAGGCGGCGAGGTCCTGCAGCTCGACGCCCGCCTCCCGCGCGTACGCCGTCACGAGGGCCGTGTCGACCCCGGCGTCCGGCGTCAGGTAGGCGCAGAGGTGCAGGCCCGCGGCGGAGGGAACCGGCTCCAGCCAGTCACGGAAGTCACGCCGGAGGATGGTGAGGATCCGCCTGTGGCGGGCCGCGTACTCGCGCGTCGCCTTGCGGATGTGCCGCCCCAGAAGACCCTCGTCGATGAAACCGGCCAGCGCCGCCTGGGTGGGAAGCTCGCCGCTCCAGCCGGTGAGCCGCTTGGCGGCGCGGAGGGCGGGCTGGAGCGAGGCCGGGGCGATCAGGAAACCCAGTCGCAGCATCGGCAGCATCGTCTTGGAGAAGGAGCCGACGTAGATGACGTGACCGCTGCGGTCGAGGCTCTGGAGCGGTTCGAGCGGGCGGTCCTCGAAGCGGAACTCGCTGTCGTAGTCGTCCTCGATCACCACGGCGCCGCGCCGCCCGGCCCATTCGAGCAGCGCGGTGCGACGGCCGAGCGACATCGGCGTACCCAACGGGAACTGGTGTGACGGCGTGACGTAGACGAGGCGGGCGGAGTCGGGGAGGGCGGCCACGTCCAGGCCCTCGCCGTCGACGGGGACGCCGACGACCCGCGCGCCCAGGGACCGGAACAGCAGCCTCGCCCGGGAGTAGCCCGGCTCCTCGACGGCCACCCGGCAGCCCGGCTCGATCATGACGCGGCCGATCAGGTCGAGCGCCTGCTGGGCCCCCTGCGTGACGAGCACGTCGTCGGCGCTCGCCCGCACCGAGCGGGAGACGCCGACGTGGCGGGCGATGGCCTCCCGCAGGCCCGCGTGTCCCGAGGGGGCGCCGTAGCCGGCGGAGCGCACCAGCGCCGGGCGCAGCTCGCGGGCGACGAGCCTGCGCCACGTTTCGAGCGGGAACAGCTCCGCGTCGGGGAGACCGACCCTGAAGTCGTAGACCGGCCCTCCCCCCTCTTCGTCCGGTTCGCTCTCTTCGTCCGGTGAGGCGTCCGGGGAGCGCCAGAGGCGGCGGGGACGCACGCCGCCTCCGCCCGCGGGCGCGTTCCTGGCACGGGTGCGGGCGAGAGGCTCGGCGCACACGAAGGTGCCCGCCCCGACCCTGCCGACGAGGACGCCCTCGGCGGTGAGCCGCTCGTAGGCGACGGCCACGGTGTTGCGCGACACGTCGAGCCGCCGCGCCAGCTCGCGGGTGGGGGCCAGGCGCTCCCCCGGGCGCAGGCGTCCGTCGAGGACGGCGTCCAGGAGCTGCCGGTAGATGCGGGCCGACAGGTCACCGCGGCCGGTGAGGCTCACGTGGAAGTCCATCGCGCCCCCTCGCATTGGCCCAGTGGATTCTCGTCATATTGGATCTTACATGGGACCAATGAGCTTCCTAGAGTTGCCCTCCGTACGGGGCCGCCGGAGCGCGGCCGAGGTGACGCCGGGCCGATGTCGAGACGGCGCCGGGCCGGTGACGTCCGGACAGCCGACGAAGGAGCACCATGTTCAGCCGGATCATGCCCTCGTCCGGGCCGCCCAGGGTCCTCGCCCTCGCGCAACTGGCCAACTCCATCGGGGACGGCGCGTACTACGTGTGCTCGGCGCTCTACTTCACCCGGATCGTGGGACTCTCGCCGACCCAGATCGGCTTCGCGCTGACGCTCGGCTGGGCCGTCGGCTTCGTGGCGGGCGTCCCGCTCGGCCATCTCGCCGACCGCCGGGGGCCTCGCGGCACGGCGGCCCTGCTCGCCGTCGCCACGGCCGCCGCGGTCGGCTCGTTCCTGTTCGTCCGCTCCTTTCCCGTGTTCGTGGTGGCCGCCTGCCTGTACGCGACCTCGCAGTGCGGTCTCGCCGCGGCCAGGCAGGCGCTGCTCGCCGGTCTGGTGGACAGGGCGCGGCGGACCCGGATCCGGGCCCACCTGCAGGCGACGGTCAACGCCGGGCTCGCGGTCGGCGCCGCGCTCGGCGGGGCGGCGCTGCACCTCGACACCCGGGCGGCCTATCTGACGGTCCTCGCGATGGACGCGCTGAGCTTCCTGCTCTCCGCGCTGATCCTGCTCCGCCTCCCCCCGGTGCCGCCCACCGCGGCCGCACCGGCGGGCGAACCGGCGCTGGCGGTGCTCAGGGACAGGCCGTACGCGCTGGTCTCCCTGCTCAACATGGTCGCGCTGCTGAACATGCCGCTGCTCAGCCTGGTCATCCCGCTGTGGATCGTCCAGCGGACCGAGGCCCCGAGCTGGACGGTCTCCGCCCTGCTGGTCCTCAACACCCTGGGCGTCATGCTGTTCCAGGTGCGGGTGGCCCGGCGGGTCACGGACCTGGAGAGCGCCGCCAGGTCCGTACGGCGGGCGGGTGCGACGCTGCTCGCCGCGTGCGCGGTGTTCGCCCTGTCGTCGGCGTCGTCGGCCTGGTCCTCGACCTGGGCCGCCGCGCTCGTCCTGCTCCTCGCGGCCTGCCTGCAGGTGTTCGGCGAGATGACGCACGCCTCCGGCTCCTGGGAGATCGGGTTCGGCCTCGCCCCGGCCGGCAGGCAGGGGCAGTACCAGGGCTTCTTCGGATCCGGCGCGGCGGTCGCCAGGATGCTCGGCCCGCTGCTGCTCACGACGCTGATCCTCACCTGGGGAACGCCGGGCTGGCTGGTGCTCGGCGGCCTGTTCCTGGTGTCCGGCCTCGCCACCGGACCGGCCGTGCGCTGGGCCCTGCGGACCCGGCGGGTGGAGCGGGCCGCCGAGGAGGTGTCCGGGTAGCGGGCGACGGGTCCGCGCCGTTCCACGGGCCGTCCCGTGGACGCCCGGCGGGTCCTCTCTGCGGGTCCTCCCGGTGGGTTCGCCCGGCGGGTCATCCCCGGCCTCGGCGAGTGACCGCGTCGCCGGCCGCGCCCACCGCGAGGCCGAGGACGATCATGATGACGTAGCTGTAGATCTCGTAGCCGTCGGGGGCGAGGAAGCGGACGAAACCCATGAAGTGGATCCAGCCGAACCACTCGTGCAGGAGGCCGCTCGCGCCGCCGACGACGAGGACGAAGCAGACAAGGCCCGACAGGGCCGCCAGCGGGGACTTCGGGGTGGTGGAGGTCATGGCCCGACGGTAGGCGTGCGGTAGCGGGCACCGGATCGGGCTCAAGATGGCCGGGTCCTGACCAAGGTCGGCCTACGGCGGGCCGGGGGTCGTACTTAAGTATCCGGCCGTGGCGTGGACGCCCGGTCGCGGGCTGGGTCCGCGTAGATTCCCGGAGTATGCGCCGCGTCCACCGCACCCGCCGCGACCGGGTCGCCGACCTGACGCTGTTCCTCTTCGCCGCCTGCTTCGCCGCCGTCAGCTCGCAGTCCATACCGATCCCCGATGACCTCGACCCCCTGTGGCGGGACGTCGACCAGGTGGTCGGCGGGCTGGGGTGCGCGGCGGTGCTCCTGCGGCGGCGCTGGCCGGTGCCGCTCGCGGTGACGCTGCTGCTGGCGGGCACCCAGGCGCACTACCTGACCGGCCCGGCGATGGTGGCGGTGTTCACGGTGGCCGCGACCCGGCCGTGGCGGGTCACGGCGTGGGTGGCCGCGCTGGCCTTCGCACCCCTGCCCGTCTTCCTGTGGCGGCTGGCGGAGCTGCCCGACGACCGCGCGGGTTCGGCGCTGACGTACTTCGCGCTGATCGCCGGGGCCGTCGGGTGGGGGCTGTTCAGACGCTCCAGGCGGCAGCTGATCGCCTCGCTGCGCGAGCGCGCCGAACTGGCCGAGGCGGACGCGGAGTTGCGGGCCGAGTGGGTCCGGCGGGAGACGCGGGAGGAGATCGCCCGCGAGATGCACGACGTGCTCGGCCATCGGCTGTCGCTGCTGAGCGTCCACGCGGGAGCGCTGGAGTTCAACCCGGGCGCGCCCGAGGAGGAGGTGGCGCGGGCCGCCGGGGTGATCCGGGAGAGCGCCCACCTGGCGCTGCGCGACCTGCGCGAGGTGATCGGGGTGCTGCGGGCCGGGCCGGAGGAGGGTGAGCGTCCGCAGCCGGAACTGGCGGACCTGGCCAGGCTGGTGGCGGAGGCGCGGGCGACGGGCGGCCGGATCGAGCTGACCGGACCACCGCGAGGGCCGGTGCCACCGCCCGTGGTCGGGCGTACGGCGTACCGGATCGTCCAGGAGGCGCTGACCAACGCGCGCAAGCACGCGCCCGGCGCGGCGGTCACGGTGGAGGTGACCGGGAGCCCGGCGGACGGTCTCGTGGTGGAGGTCCGCAACGCGCCACCGTCCGGCCCGACCCCGACCCCGCCCCTGACCTCCGGCGTGGACGGACGCGAAAGCGCCAGAGCGAACCGGGCCGAAAACATCGACGCGTACGGAGTCAGAGGTATCAAGACGAGCCGGGGCGAGAACGTAGGCGCGCACGGAGACGAAGGCGTCAGGGCGAACGGGGGCGGAGGCCGCGGGCAGGGGCTGGTCGGGCTGGCCGAACGGGCTCGCCTGGCGGGCGGTGAGCTGACGGCCGGTCCCGCCGACGGTGGTTTCCTGGTCCGCGCCTGGCTACCCTGGCCCGCGACGGACATCGCGCCCGTCGCGGGCCAGAAGTCCAGCGGCACGGAATCCGTCGCGGGCCAGCGGTTCGGCGGCACGGGACCCGTCGCGGGGCAGGCGTCCGGCGGCACGGGAGGGGGATGAGGTGATCCGCGTCCTGCTGGTCGACGACGACGCGATCGTGCGAGCCGGGCTGCGCCTGATGCTGGGCGGCGCCCCGGACATCGAGATCGTCGCGGAGGCCGCCGACGGGGCCGAGGTCCCAGCTCTGGTCACCGCGTACGGACCCGACCTGGTGTTGATGGACATCCGGATGCCGGGCGTCGACGGGCTGGCCGCGACCGAGAGGCTCCGGGCCCTTCCCGGCGCCCCGGAGGTGCTGGTGCTGACCACCTTCCACACCGACGCGCACGTGCTGCGGGCGCTGCGGGCCGGCGCGGCCGGGTTCCTCCTCAAGGACACCCCGCCGCGGGACATCGTCACGGCCGTCCGGACGGTGTCCGCCGGAGATCCGGTCCTCTCCCCCGCCGTCACCCGCCGTCTCATCGAGCAGGTCACGGACGGCTCCGAACAGGGAGACCGGGCCGCCGCCGCCCGTGCCCGGCTGGCGCTGCTGGCCGAGCGGGAGCGGGAGGTGGCCCTCGCGGTCGGGCGCGGCCGCTCCAACGCGGAGATCGCGCGGGAGCTGCATCTGGCGCTGCCGACGGTGAAGACGCACGTGTCCCGGATCCTGACCCGGCTGGATCTCAACAACCGGGTCCAGATCGCCCTGCTGGTCCACGACGCGAGCGCGCCGGGAAACCGGTAGGACCGGTCGTCACACCACCGGCCTCACGCTCTCCCCCCGGCCGAAGGCCGGTCGGCACGGAGCCGACCCGCCCCTCGCGCCCCAAGCGTCTCCTCGGCGCCGCCCCGCCCACCCGTACGGGCCATCTCGCGCCACTCCGGCCGCAGTCCCGCCAGGTTCGTGGTGAGAAAGTACGCGGCCCCGCAGGCGAGCGGTACCGGCGCTCCGGAGGAGAGCGACGGGGCTTCTTCGTGGACCGGCCGCGGCATCTGCCGGAGCTCGGCGTAGAACGCTCGCACGGCGGCGTCCGGCCGAGGCGACGGGCCGGCCGCGGGAGTCGGCGGCTGCGGGGGCGGGGGTCGGTGGTGAGGACGTAGACGATCCCTGCGACGGTTAGGGCGGCGATCAGGGGGAGCGCACTCTTTGGCTCTGCGTGCCATGCCGGGAGCCCAGGGTGACGAATTCGACGGCGGGCTCCGAAACGGAGAAGAGCCCCGCACCCGATCCCGACGCAGGGCCCTCACTCTCCCGATTCCAATCCCTCGCGAATCAGGCGAGCGGCCCGTACCTCCTGCGTCACAGGGGGTACGGGCCGCTCGCCTTCTCCACGAGAGGCCGGCCACGGTCGTCCCGGGGAGGGCGGCGACAGGGGTGACGACCTTGCGAGCGGGGAACCACGCCCAGGCGACAATCACCGCGTCGACAAGCCGCTCGGCGCGGGCCCCGCCAAGGCCCACTCAACCAGCGGCCAACCAAGTGCGCCGCCGACCCGGACGCCCCCCATCACGAGCGCGGCACGAGGTTCCACCCCGCCTCCAAGATCATGCGTCATGATCTTGGTTCGACGGGGAGGGTCCCTAGGTTCGACGAAACACCACTGTTCGCATTTCTCCAGGTCGACCGCTAGATCGTCTCGCTGACCAGGTGTGCCACGCACTCCACGTGGTGGGTCATCGGGAAGGCGTCGAAAGCGCGCAGATCGGCGAGGCGGTAGCCCCGCTCGGCGAACCAGGCCAGGTCGCGGGCGAGGGTGGCCGGGTCGCAGGAGACGTACACGATCCGGGTCGCCTGGAGGGTGGTCAGGCTGTCGACGACGTCGCGGCCCAGGCCCGCCCTGGGCGGGTCGACGACGACCAGGTCAGCGCGCTCGATGCCGAAGCGGTCGAGGGCGTTCTCCACCCGTCCCCTGGCGAAGCGGGCCTGGGGCAGGTCGCGGAGGTTGCGCTCGGCGTCGCGGACCGCCACGGACTCGGACTCGACGCCGAACACGGCCCCCTCGGGACCGACCGCCTCGGCCAGCCCGGCGGCGAACAGGCCGACGCCGCAGTAGAGGTCGAGGGCCCACTCGCCAGGCCGCGGGGCGGCGAACTCCAGGACGGCGTCGAGCAGGGTGGCGGCGGCGCCGGGATGCACCTGCCAGAAGCCGCTGCCGGTGACCTGGAAGTCGCGCTCGGCGACGCGCTCGACGAGGTGGTTGCGGCCGTGGACGACGCGGCTGCGGCCCTTGCCCTCGTCGACGAAGACGGCCACGCTCGTGTCGAGGTCGGGCACGGCCACCGTGCGCCGGGGCTTGGGCGCGACCACGACCGCCTGGTCGCCGGTGCTGGAGGCGATGACCTCGACCGAGGAGGCGTTACGCCAGTTCATGACCTCGGCGCCGACGTTCTCCACCTCGGGGTGGGCGATCAGGCAGGCGTCCACCGGCTCGATGTCGTGGGAGCGGTGGCGGCGCAGGCCCAGGCCGCCCTCGCGGTCGACGGCGAACTGGACGCGGGTGCGCCAGCCGAGCCCGTCGGGGGCTCCGGGGACCTCCTCGACGGTGCCCTTCCAGTCGATCGAGGCCAGCCGCTTGAGCTGCTCGGCCACCACGTCGGCCTTCAGGCGGCGCTGGGCGTCGAGGGAGGCGTGCTGCCAGTCGCAGCCGCCGCAGCGGCCGGGCCCCGCGAACGGGCACGGCGGGGTCACCCGGTCGGCGGAGGGCTCCAGGATCTCGACCGCGTCGGCCCGCAGGAAATGGGAGGTCTCCTCGGTGACCTCGGCGGTGACCCGCTCACCGGGCAGCGCGTGCCGTACGAAGACGACCCGGCCGTCGTGGCGGGCGACGCACCAGCCACCGTGCGCAACCGGTCCTACCGTCAGTTCGATGGCCATGGTCGTTGCCCCCAAGGGAAAATCCGTCGTCGGTCGAGCCTCCTCGCGTCAGGAGCGCATACGAAAGGTTATGCCTTGACGTCCTCGTCCCGTGCCGCCTCGGGGCGCGGACGGCGTACGGCGCCCGGCGCGAAGGGCTCGGGGCGGCCCTTGAGCCGGTCGGAGGAGTGCAGCTGCCAGGGCACGCTGATGACCATCACGCCGGGCTGGAACAGCAGGCGGCCCTTCAGCCGCAGCGCGCTCTGGTTGTGCAGGATGTGCTCCCACCAGTGGCCGACGACGTACTCGGGGATGTAGACGCTCACCACGTCGCGGGGCGAGCGGCGGCGCAGCGACTTGACGTACTCCAGGATCGGCCGGGTGATCTCGCGGTAGGGCGAGTCGAGCATCTTCAGCGGCACCGGGATGCCGCGCCGTTCCCACTCCTCCTGCAGCGCCCTGGCCTCGGGGCCCTCCACCCCCACGGTGATCGCCTCCAGCTTGGAGGGGCGGGTGGCGCGGGCGTAGGCGAGGGCGCGCAGGGTCGGCTTGTGGATCTTGGAGACCAGGACGATGGCGTGGTTGCGCGCGGGCAGCATCGACTCGTCCACCTGGGAGTCCTCGGCGACGGCGAGCTCGGCGGCCACGTTCTCGTAGTGGCGGTGGATGCCCTTCATCATCAGGAACAGCACCGGCATGGCCACGCAGACGATCCACGCCCCGTGGGTGAACTTGGTGAGCAGCACCACCACCAGCACCACGCCGGTCATCACGCCGCCGAAGGAGTTGATGGTCCGCGAGCGGTGCATCTGGTGCCGGACCTTCAGGTCGGTCTCGGTCCTCAGGTGCCGGGTCCAGTGCCTGACCATGCCGATCTGGCTCAGCGTGAACGACACGAAGACGCCCACGATGTAGAGGTTGAGCAGGCGGCTGACGTCGGCGTCGAAGCCCCACAGCAGCAGGCAGGCCCCGGCGGCGAGGATCACGATGCCGTTGGAGAAGGCGAGCCGGTCTCCCCGGGTGTGCAGCTGGCGGGGCAGGTAGCGGTCCTGGGCCAGGATCGAGCCGAGCACCGGGAAGCCGTTGAAGGCGGTGTTGGCGGCCAGGAACAGGATCAGCGCGGTGACGGCGGCGATGACGAAGAAGGGGAGCGAGCCGTTGCCGAAGACCGCGTCGGCCACCTGGGCGATGATCGGCTGCTGGTAGTAGCCGGGCCCGGCGGGCCGGCCGTCGATCAGGACGTCGCGGTAGGCGACGGCGGGGTCGGCGACCTTGACGCCCGAGGCGAGCCCCAGGGTGATGATGCCGACGAACATGGTCACCGAGACCAGGCCCATCATCAGCAGGGTGTTCGCGGCGTTCCTGCTCTTGGGCTTGCGGAAGGCGGGCACGCCGTTGCTGATCGCCTCGACGCCGGTGAGGGCCGCGCAACCGGAGGAGAACGCCCGCAGGATCAGGAAGGCCGCCGCGAAGGAGGTCAGGTCGGACTGCTCGGCGACGATCTCGTACCCCGAGGTGGGCGCGTGCAGCTCGTCGCCGAGGACGAGCACCCGGAAACCGCCCCACGCGACCAGGCCGAGGACGGCGAACATGAAGGCGTAGGTGGGGATCGCGAAGGCCGCGCCCGACTCCCGGATCCCGCGCAGGTTGACGATCGTCAGCAGCACCACGATGACGATCGCGACCAGCGGCTTGTGCTCGGCGACGTACGGGATGGTGGCGCCCACGTAGTCGACGCCGTTGGCGACCGAGACCGCGACGGTCAGCACGTAGTCGACCATCAGGGCACTGGCGACGGTCAGGCCCGCGTTCGGGCCGAGGTTGACGGTGGCGACCTCGTAGTCGCCACCCCCGCTGGGGTAGGCGTGCACGTTCTGCCGGTACGACGCCACGACGGTGAGCATCACCACGACGACGGCGACGGCGACCCAGGGGCTGAAGTGGTAGAAGGAGACCCCCGCGAGGGAGAGGATGACCAGGATCTCCTGCGGGGCGTAGGCCACGGACGAGAGGGCGTCGCTCGCGAAGACGGGCAGCGCGATGCGCTTGGGGAGCAGCTGCTCGTGCAACTGCGTGCTGCGCAGCGCCCGCCCGATGAAAAGGCGTTTGACAAGGTCCGTCACCTTCGACACGTCTGCAGATGCTAGCCGTTATTACTCGGCCCCACTCACGCGGCACTCCCGGGGCGGTCCATACTGGCTGAATACATCGGGATCAAGATCCGCCTCACAGCGACCGGCGGGGGAGCATGCATATCGTGATCATGGGGTGTGGCCGGGTCGGTTCGACCCTGGCGCACATCCTTGAGGACAGCGGCCACTCGGTCGCGATCATCGACCGTGACCCACAGGCGTTCCGCCGCCTGCGGGCGGGGTTCAGGGGTCGCAGGGTGACCGGGATCGGCTTCGACCGGGACGTCCTGGAAGAGGCGGGCATCGAGGCCGCGGGCGCCTACGTGGCGGTGAGCAGCGGCGACAACTCGAACATCATCTCCGCCAGGGTCGCCCGCGAGACGTTCGGCGTGGACAACGTCGTGGCGAGGATCTACGACTCCCGGCGCGCCGAGGTCTACCAGCGGCTGGGCATCCCCACCGTGGCCACGGTCCGCTGGACCGCCGACCAGATCCTGCGCCGCGTCCTGCCCGAGGGCGCCGAGCCGCTCTGGCGCGACCCCAGCGGGTGCGTGGTCCTCGCGGAGGTCGCGTACCACCCCGGCTGGATCGGCACCCCGACGAGGGATCTGGAGGCGGCGGCGGGCACCCGCCTGGCGTTCATCAACCGGATCGGCGACACCCTGCTGCCCAGGAACGACTCGGTGGTGCAGGAGGGCGACGTGCTGCACGTCATGGCGGTCGAGGCCGACATGGACCGCATCAACAAGGTGCTGTCCGGGGCGCCGGAGGAGGAGCACTGATGCGCGTCACCATCGCCGGCGCGGGAGCGGTCGGCCGGTCGATCGCCGCCGAACTCCTGGAGAACGGCCACGAGGTCCTGCTCGTCGACATCGACCCCAAGGCCATCAAGATCGATACGGTGCCGCGGGCGGAGTGGCTGCTCGCCGACGCCTGCGAGATCTCCTCGCTGGACGAGGCGGGCCTGGCCGAGTGCCACGTGGTCGTCGCCGCCAGCGGCGACGACAAGGTCAACCTCGTGGTCTCGCTGCTCGCCAAGACGGAGTACGGCGTGCCGCGCGTGGTCGCCAGGATCAACCACCCCAAGAACGAGTGGCTGTTCAACGAGTCGTGGGGCGTCGACGTGGCCGTCTCGACCCCGCGCCTGCTGAGCGCGCTGGTCGAGGAGGCGGTCAGCGTCGGCGACCTGGTCCGGCTGATGACCTTCCGCCAGGGCCAGGCCAACCTGGTCGAGCTCACCCTGCCCGAGGACGCCCCGGTCGTCGGCCAGCGCGCCGGCTCGGTGCCGTGGCCCAACGACACCGCCCTGGTCGCGATCCTGCGCGAGGGCCGGGTGCTGGTGCCCACCGCCGACGACCCGCTGGAGGCCGGTGACGAGCTGATGTTCGTGGCCAGCCAGGAGGTGGAGGAGGAGCTCGCCGAGCTCCTGTCCCCGCACCGCACGCCCCACTGAGCCGGGACCTCCCGGCCCCCGTACGCCTCCCCCGGCCGCGATTCCGGGAGTTCCGGGAGGAGGGGTACGGAAGTGAACGCGAAGGCGACGGCCCTGAGGACGGCCTCGGAGACGGCGAACCGGGAAGCCCTCCGCGAAGGCGCGGAGGGCGGCGATCCTGAGGCCGTTCCCTAAACCGGGCCGGAGGACCAAGATCGAGGCCGAGGGGCCCGCCGGTCAGGAGACCGCGGGCCGCACCGGGGTCCTGCCCTTGGCCAGCAGCCACACCATCGCGGCGAGTGCCGCGACCTGGAGCGGCCAGCCCATCGCGATCTTGAGGATGCCCAGCTCGGCGACGGCGTCGTCCCGGCCGATCAGGTAGACGGGGAGCTGCACCGCCACCCGGACCACGCACGGGATCATCAGCAGCCAGGTGAGTTTGGTGCACAGCCTCACCACGGCCGGATCCGCGCGCCACGCGGTCGGGTCGCCGGTGACGGACCCGATGAGGAAGCCCACCACCGGCCATCGGGTGACGATCGACAGCAGCATCACCACGGAGTATCCGGCGTTGTAGAGGATGCCCGGCAGGAAGACGTCCTCGGCCTGGCCGGTGCGGGAGGCGAAGAACGCGCCGATGCCGATGCCGATCAGGCTGTTGACCACGAACTGCGGCGTCGAGCGCTGCAGCAGCCGCACGACGAGCAGCAGCACCGCGGCCGAGATGCTGACGATCAGGGACTGTTTCAGGTCCGAGGTGGTGATCCACATGCCGGTGAAGGCGATGGTGGGCACGGCCGCCTCGATGACGCCCCGCACTCCGCCGAAGGCCTTGGCAAGCTGGCTGCGGATCGCGGCCTCGACCGTGTCGTGCGCGGCTGTCTCGCCGGTGGTGGTCATCTTCTCGCTCACCGTCTCGTGATCGTCAATCACTCACGCACCGCCCGCTGGGCGCAGCTCGTATCTCGGATTGAACATGACTTTGCGGCCATCCTGCACGCTGACGAGCCCTTCCGCCAGCACCAGACGTCCCGGCTCGATACCCGCGATCTTCCTGCGGCCCAGCCATATCAGGTCGATCACATCGGAACCATCGTAAAGCTCGGCCTCCAGCGCCGGGGCGCCCCCGCGAGGGCGCAGCGTCACCGTCCGCAGCGTGCCCGTCACGCAGAAGCGGCGGCGCATGCCGCACGAGACGATGGGCGTGGCACCGTGACGGTCGAGGTCCTGCTGGAGCTCGTCGGCCTCCAATTCGGCCTGACCGGCGGTCAACCGGCGGAAGAATCCCCGCAAACCGCTCTGTTTATGCGGCTCCTGAGAACCCACGGACCTCTCCTTCACACACGAGTCGAACCAGCGTACGCGATCCGCCCCGTCAGCGGATCTCGGCGATCTCCGGCCCCCGGTCGAACGGGTTGAGGTCGGGCACGTCGCCCCCGGCGGCCTGCTGCTCCGCGGCCTGCCTGGCCTCGGGCGGGAGCCGGAGCTCGATCGCCTCCTTGGGGGCCATCGGCTCGTCGCCGCGTACCACGACTATGTCGCGGACGACACCCTCCAGCGTCGCGGCGACCTCGGCGTCCTCCGCGGCCTTCCCGCTGATCACCGCGCGCAGGAACCAGCGCGGCCCGTCGACCCCGAGGTAGCGGACCGGCTGCTCGCCGCCCTCGGCGGGGATCCTGGCGGCCAGCTCGACGCCGAACGGCCCCTCGCGCTCCTCGGCGGTGCCCCCGGCGCCCTTGACCCCCTCGGCCAGCTCGGCCCTGACCTCGTCCCAGATCCCGCTCCGCTTGGGCGCCGCGAAGGCGTGCACCTGCAGGGCGCTCCCCTCGAACAGGACGACCGCGCCGACGATCTGGTCACCGGCCAGGTTGAGCTGCACCTCGAACCCGGCGTCGACCGGCAGGCGCATGCCCCCGAGGTCGACCCGCTCCCGCTCGGGGTGGGGCTCGTCGGCGTCCCACGGCCCCGACTCCCGCGACGGGACCCGCTCGACCTCCTCCACCACGGCCTTGGCTGCCGGGGACTTCTCACGACGGTTACGTCCGAACACTTTCCTCACGCTCCTTGAAGATTCACTGGTCACTCGTCCCCCGCCGGGCGCGGCGGCGGCCCCGCGAGCCGGGGACGCGCCCCGGCCCCCGGTCACCACCGGCCGTCACGCCCGCCTCGCCGGGTTCACTCCCTGTCAGCGGCCGGTGGACCCGAACCCGCCGGCGCCTCGCGCCGAACCCGGCAACCGGTCCACCTCGTGGAACGCCGCCTTCTCCACCTTCTGGATCACCAGCTGCGCGATGCGGTCCCCCCTGCGCAGCCGTACGGCGTCCTTGGCGTCGGTGTTGATCAGCGTCACCCTGATCTCGCCCCGGTATCCCGCGTCGACGGTGCCGGGCGCGTTGACGAGCGTCACGCCGTGCCTGGAGGCCAGGCCCGAGCGCGGGTGGACGAACGCGGCGTACCCGTCGGGCAGGGCGATCGCGAGCCCGGTGCCGACCACGGCCCGCTCCCCGGGGAGGAGCTCGACGTCCTCGGCGGCGTGGAGATCCGCGCCCGCGTCGCCCGGGTGGGCGTACGAGGGCGGCGGCAGGTCGGCGTCGAGCCGGTGGATCAACACCTCGACGGTGTGGGTCACGGGTTCACCTCGTACTCGTGGTGCTCGTCGGCGATCGTCTGGATGTCACCGTGCTTGGCGAAATGCTCCATGGCCACCTCGATGAAGAGCGCCGCGGCCCGCACGGCGACCGGCCCGTCCGGGGAACCGATCCGGCCCTCAGCCTCAAGGTACGCCTTCCGGCCGGACATGCCGTTGCACCAGGCGCGCATGTGCAGGACGGTTCCGACCGGAACCGGCGCGAGATAGTCGGTCTCCAGCCGGCCGGTGACGTAGGGGCGCTGGAAGAGCCACACGGACATGCCGATGACCTCGTCCATCGCCGCTGCGAGCACGCCACCGTGCGCCAGGCCTGGCGCGCCCTGGTGGGTCTCCTCCACGGTGAACTCGGCGACCACCGAGATCCCGTCGGGGGTGAGGGCGGTCAGGTGCAGGCCGTTCGGGTGTCCGGCGCCGCAGCCGAAGCAGCGGCTGTAGTGGGGGCCGAGCGGGGTGCCGGGAGCGGGCGCGCCGGGAAGCGGGCCCGGGCGGGTCGCGTCCGGCGGGGGGGTGGTCAGGGCGGAACGGGTCACGGGGCAGAACGTTACCCCCTGGGCTGCGGTGATTCCTCATTCACCGGCTTTCCCGCCGCCCCCGCCGGTGCCGGGCCACCGGGATCGGGACCCGGATCGCCGGGACCACCTGGGCCGCCGGGATCGCCGGGGCTCCCAGGATCGTCGGGGCTCCCGGGATCGGGATGGGGCGGGGCCGGTGGCAGCGCCAGATGGGAGCGGCCGGCGAGCTCGGGCAGCGCCCGGTAGATGACGGCGGCCACCGGCACCGCCACGGCGGCCCCGGCGATGCCCGCCAGGATGCCGCCCACCGCCAGCACCAGGATGATCGCCAGCGGGTGGAAGTGGAGCACCCTGCCGACGATCAGCGGCTGCAGCACGTGGTTCTCCAGCTGCTGCTCCACGAGCAGGATGCCGAGGAAGATCAGGGCGTAGATCGGGCCCTTGGCGCCGAGGGTGACCAGGGTGGCCACGGAACCGGCGAAGAAGATGCCGACGATGGGGATGAAGCTGGCCAGGAAGATCATCACCGCGAGCGGCGCCCAGAGCGGCACGCCCATCCCCGCGAGCACGATGCCCATGATCACGCCGTGCACGGCGGCCACCGCGACCGTGCCCTGCACGTAGTGCGAGAGCGTCACCCAGGCGGCCCGCCCGGCCTTGTCGACGCGGGGCGCGACGTCGCCGAAGCCCCTCAGGAACCACGACCAGATCCGGTCGCCGTCCTTGAGCAGGAAGAACGTCACGAACAGCAGCAGCACGATCGAGGCCAGCACCTCCAGCGCCACCGTGGCGCCGGTGAGGACCGTCTGGGTGATCTGGTTGCGCTGGGTGGTGATCTGCTTGCCGATCTCGTCGACCCAGCTGGTGATCTGGGTCGGCTGCAGGTGCAGCGGCCCGGTGTAGAGCCAGTTCTCCACCGTCTTGGCCGTCTGGCGCACCTGGTCGACGAGGCCGGGGAACTCGTCGTTGGCGCGCACCCCGATGATCCAGCCGGTGCCGCCGAGCACGGTGAGCGCGATGATCATCGTGAGCCAGGTCGCGTAGATGGGCCGCATGCCCATCGCGCCGAACCGCCGGGTGAGCGGGAACAGCAGCGCGGTCAGCAGGAGCGCGATGGCCACCGGCAGCACCACGATCCGCAACGTCGCGATGAACTGCGCGAAGTAGAAGACCGCCCAGCCGATGATGATCAGGCAGAGGCTCCACATCGCGATGCGCAGCAACGTGCGAGGCACCAGGCTGGTCAGGCGTTCCCGATCGGAGATCACATAATCCAGACTGTCACGCCGGGAAGGGAAATGCGCGAGGGTTATCGCGAGGACACGAAAAGCGACGGCCCGTCCGGCGACGCCCAACGGGGCCGCGCCCACCTGCGAAGGCGGCGGTGAAGGTGGCGGTGAGGGCCACCCGGACGACCGGGGTGAACGCCCGCCCGGTCAGGGACGGGCGCTCACCCGGCCGAGATCAGCGCTCGTCCGGCGGGCGGGAGATCACCCTGTCTTCGAGGTAGCAGCTGCAGTTGCCACATCCTGGCGGCATGCCTGTCCTCCTCTCTTTCCTACCTCGACCGTACGGCAGGATTCCCCGACGGCGAGGACAGATTCGCGTGCGCGCCCGGGGTCAGGTGAGGGCGACCTCCACCAGCAGGTCCCCCTCGCCCTCCTGGAGCACGAACTCGTCGATGACGCCCGCGCCGCACAGGTCGTCCTGCGCCAGGCGCACGAGGCCGACGCCCGCGCCGGTGACGGTCAGCCGGGAGACCTCCGCGCGCATGGAGAGGCGCGCGTCGGACTTGGCCTTGCGGACCCGGCCGAGGACGGCGGCCACCACGGGCAGCAGCTCGGGGTCGCCTCCCCGCCCGCCCGCCTCGGGCCAGGCGGCCCGGTGCACCGAGCCCTCGCGCCACCAGGACCAGACCTCCTCGGTGACGAAGGGCAGGAACGGGGCGAACAGCCGGAGCATGACGTCGAGCGCCTCGCGCAGCGCCGCGTGCGCCGAACGCGCCGCCGCGCTCGCCTCCCCCGCCCCGTCCCCGTCGTTCGCCCCGTCCCCGTCGTCCCCGTCGTTCGCGTCGTCGTAGGCCCTGGCCTTGACCAGCTCCAGGTAGTCGTCGCAGAACTCCCAGAAGAACCGCTCGGTCCGCTCCAGGGCGCGGGTGTAGTCGTAGCCCTCGAACGCCTCGGTGGCCTCGTGGACCACCTCCGACAGCCGGGCCAGCATCGACAGGTCGATCGGCTCGGTGACCTCCCCGCCCCCCTCGCCCAGGCCCAGGACGAACCTGGAGGCGTTCAGGATCTTGATGGCCAGCCGGCGGCCGACCTTGATCTGGCCGGTGTCGAACGCCGTGTCGGTGCCCGGACGGCCACCGGCCGCCCAGTAGCGGACCGCGTCGGAGCCGTACTGCTCCAGCAGGCCGAGCGGGGTGACCACGTTGCCCCGGGACTTGGACATCTTCTTGCGGTCGGGGTCGAGGATCCACCCGGAGATCGCGACGTCGCTCCAGGGCAGGGTGCCCTGCTCCAGATGGGCGCGGACCACGGTGGAGAACAGCCAGGTCCGGATGATCTCGTGGGCCTGCGGGCGCAGGTCCATCGGGAAGACCCGCTCGAACAGGTCCCGGTCGCGCTCCCAGCCCCCGGCGATCTGCGGCGTCAGCGAGGAGGTCGCCCAGGTGTCCATGACGTCCGGGTCTCCGATGAAACCACCGGGCTTGCCGCGCTGGTCCTCGGTGTAGCCGGGCGGGACGTCGGCGGACGGGTCGATCGGCAGCGCGGACTCGGGCGGCGCGATCGGCGCGGAGCGGTCGGGCTCGCCCTCGCCGTCCAGGGGGTACCAGACCGGGATGGGCACGCCGAAGAACCGCTGCCGGGAGATCAGCCAGTCGCCCGCCAGGCCCTGCACCCAGCTGTCGTAGCGGACCCGCATGTGCGGCGGGTGCCAGGACAGCTCCGCGCCGCGCGTCAGGAGCGCGTCGCGCAGGGCGAGGTCGCGCCCGCCGTTGCGGATGTACCACTGGCGGGTGGTGACGATCTCCAGGGGCCGGTCGCCCTTCTCGTAGAACTTCACCGCGCGCCGCACGGCCCGCGGCTCGCCCTCCATGTCGCCCGACGCGCGCAGCAGCTCCACGATCCGCTCGCGGGCGCCGTGCACGGTCCTGCCCGCCAGCTCCGCGTACGGCTCCCCCGGCACGCCCTCGGGCGCGTCCGGCAGCAGCCTGCCGTCCCAGCCGATGACGGCGCGGGTGGGCAGGTCGAGCTCGCGCCACCAGACGACGTCGGTGACGTCGCCGAAGGTGCAGATCATCGCGATGCCCGAGCCCTTGTCCGGCTCGGCCAGGTGGTGGGCGAGCACCGGCACCTCGACGCCGAACAGCGGCGTCCTGACCGTGGTGCCGAACAGGGGCCGGTAGCGTTCGTCGTCGGGGTGGGCGACGAGCGCGACGCAGGCGGGCAGCAGCTCGGGGCGGGTCGTCTCGATCCAGACCCGGTCACCGAACCCCCTGGCCCGCTGCTCCTCCGACAGGCTGAAGCCCAGCCGGTGGAAGGCGCCGGGCCACTCGCGGTCCTCCAGCTCGGCCTGGGCGACGGCGGTGCGGAAGGTGACGTCCCACAGCGTGGGCGCCTGCGCCACGTACGCCTCCCCCCTGGCCAGGTTGCGCAGGAAGGCGCGCTGGGACGCGGTCCGCGCGGCGTCGCCGATGGTGGCGTACGTCAGCGACCAGTCGACCGACAGGCCCAGGCGGCGCCAGAGCTCCTCGAAGACCTTCTCGTCCTCGGCGGTGAGCCGCTCGCACAGCTCGATGAAGTTTCCGCGCGAGATCGGGATCTGCCGCTTGGGGTCGGGCTTCGCGGGGGGCTCGAACGAGGGGTCGTAGGCGATGGACGGGTCACAGCGCACGCCGAAGTGGTTCTGCACCCGGCGCTCGGTGGGCAGGCCGTTGTCGTCCCAGCCCATGGGGTAGAAGACCTCGCGCCCGCGCATGCGCCGGAAGCGGGCGATCGTGTCGGTGTGGGTGTAGGAGAAGACGTGGCCGACGTGGAGGGAACCGGAGACGGTCGGCGGCGGGGTGTCGATCGAGTAGATCTCCGCACGCGTGCGCGACCTGTCGAAACGGTAGGTCCCCTCGGTCTCCCAGCGGCCCGACCATACGGCTTCCAGGCCATCGAGAGTCGGTTTCTCGGGCATGGGCGCAGGGCGCGGTCGCTGTTGTGTCATGCCTCCCTATGGTATGGCTTCACGCGATGCGACGCTCGGGGAGACTAGTGTTCTTGGGGCGAACCGCGAACGGGAGGACCACATGGCCGACAAGACAGAGAAGCAGGACATGGCGTGGAGGGCCATCGGTGGCCTCCTGGGCCTCGCCACCGCGTGGGGGGCGAAGAAGGCCATCGGTTTCGCCTGGGAGAAGACCACCGGCAAGAAGCCGCCCGTCGACAACGAGTCCCTGGAGATCAGCCTCGGCGAGGCGATCGGCTACGCCGTGGTGATGGGGGTCGGCATGCAGGTGACGCAGATCGTGGTCGCCCGCACCGCCAGGAAGCGCTACAACGCGTGGAAGGCCGTGAAGGACGCGGCCAGGGACGTCACCACCTGACGGCGAGGGCCGTGCCCCGCCGCCGGTGAACGCGCGGCGGGCGCCCCGGCCGAGGCCAGGCCCCGGCTCCGCCCTGGGCCCCCGGCCGTGAGGTCCGGATCCGGCCTGAGGCCCTCGGCCGGGGCTTGGGCATCCCCGGCTCACCGCCTCGATCATCGGCCGCGCCGGCCGGAGGCCGCGCCGGAGCCCCGCCGTCGGGCGCGCCGGGGTCCCGGCCGCGCCGGACGGCGGCAGCCGGGTGCCCGTACGGGCCCGGCTACGCGAAGTCCCTGATCACCATCATGGACCCGCCGCGCCGCTCGCCCCACGCGAGGGCGGTGAGGTCGACGGCCGCCGCCAGCCCGTCCTCGGCGGCGATCCGCGCCCGGATCTCGTCCGGCGTGCGCGCGGACTCCATCGCGCGCAGCCCGTCGGCGAAGTCCTCGCCGGTCCAGGGCTCGCCGCGTCCGACCCGCCGTGTCCCCGCGATCATCCCGGTGAGCTCCTCCTCGCCGATCCGCTGCCCGACGCCGAGGAGGCCGTGCAGCCGCCCGCCGGTCACCATCCCGGCGACGTAGGACCGCGAGCGCCCGCCCGGATGCCGGGGCGCGCCCCCGGCCCGCAGCCGTGCCGCCTCCCGGGCGACCTGCCACGCCCACGTCGGCTCGATCTCCATGTACTGCCGCATGTCCCACCGGTTGCCCGCGGCGGTCACGGCCAGCCCGAGCCCCGGGTACGTCCACGACACCGACCACCAGCCGAACGGGTACGCGGCGTTGTGGCCCACCGCGAACTCCCGCGTGCCCACGTCGCGGAGCTGGACCCCGGCCCCCAGGTGCATCCCGACGGGACGGCCCTGGAACGTGTACTCCACCCGCGACGCCGTCAGCCACCGCAGGGTCTCCGGGCCCAGGAGCGCGCCCCCTCCTCCCAGGAGGTGCGTCATCAGGCGGTTCTGGTCCCCGACCGTCGTCACGACCCCCGTGCTGGACGCGCACCGCGAGCCGATGACCGGCGTCGGCACCGCCTGGTCGCCGAACCCCATGTATCCCGTCATGCGCCCGCCGCGGCCCCAGCCGGGACCACCGGGCCACGACGTGGCGGCGAGCCCGGCCGGGGCGGCGATCTCGTCGGCGACGAACGTCGCGAACGGCACACCGGCCAGCCGCTCGACCACGGCGGCGACGAGCGCCATGCCGAGACTGGAGTACGCGAACACCTCCCCGGCCGGAGCGACCCACCGCTGCCGCACCTGCCCGTACTCCGGGCCGTACAGTTCCTGGACGAGCGCCGTCGCCTCGTCCTGCGAGGTGCCGATGACGGCGTCGTAGGTGTCCAGCGCCAGCCCGGCACGGTGGGTCAGCAGGTGCGCGACGGTGAGCGGGTCACCGCCGAGGGGGTTCGCCACCTCGATGTACTTCGTCAGCGGCGCGTCGACGTCGAGCGTCCCGCGCTCCACCAGGAGCGCCACCGCGAGGGAGATGTAGATCTTGCTCAGGCTCCCGCCGGGGAACGCGAGGCCCGCGGTCATCGGTTCCCGCCGCGCGAGGTCGCCCCACCCGCACGCCACCTCGGCCGTCTCGGAGCCGTCCGATATCCCGATCACCCCGCCGGGCGTCCCGGTCGCCAGGCGGATGTCCTCCGCGTACCCCTGTAACTCGGCTCCGATCTCCGCGATGTCCATTCGCGTCACCCTTCCGGTGAGCCCCGCCGGGTACCCCGACCGGCTCTAGATCGACGGTAGTCCGCTGGCCCGCGCTCGGCCATGTGAGTCATCGTCGCCGCCGGAACCCCCGCGCGTCACGTCCGTACGGCGATCCGTGCCGCACGGGCGACAAAGGGAGCGGGGAAAACGGGCGTCCCCGGTGCCGCCCGTGACGGGCGGCACCGGGGACGCCGACGATCAGGAGGCCCCTGAGGACTCCTGGGACTCCTGGGAACCCTGGGCCTCTGCCGACACCGGGGACCCCGAAGATCCCGGGGAACCCGAGGATCCCGAGGACTCCAGCGAGGTGAGGAACTCCTTCGCCCAGCGGTCCACGTCGTAGGTGGACACCCTGCGGCGCAGCGACCGCATCCGGCGCGACAGGTCGTGCGGGGTGGCCCGCATCGCGGTCAGCATCGCCCGTTTGAGGCCGTCGACGTCGTAGGGGTTGACCATGAACGCCTGGCGCAGCTCGTCGGCCGCCCCGGCGAACTCGCTGAGCACCAGGGCTCCGCGCAGGTCGTTGCGGCAGGCGATGTACTCCTTGGCGACCAGGTTCATCCCGTCGCGCAGCGGCGTCACCACCATCACGTCCGCCGCCAGGTAGAGCGCGGCGAGCTCGTCCCTGCCGTACGACTGGTGCATGTACTGCACGGGCTGCTGCCCGAGTTCGCCCTGCTCGCCGTTGATCCGGCCGACCTGGAGCTCGATCGAGTCGCGCAGCCGCATGTACTCCTCGACGCGCTCCCTGCTCGGCGTGGCGATCTGCACGAACGCCGCCTCGCCCGGCTTGATCGCCCCCTCGGAGAGCAGCTCGCCGAACGCCTTCAGGCGCTGGCCGATGCCCTTGGTGTAGTCGAGCCTGTCGACGCCGAGCAGCATGCACTCGGGGTCGCCCAGCTCCGCGCGGATCTCCCTGGCCCTGGAGATGATGTGCGGCTCCCTGACCAGGGAGTCGAGCTCGCCGAAGTCGACGGAGATGGGGAACGCCCCGGCGCGCACCACCCGGTCCTCCACGTGGATCTCGTGCTTGTGGTGCTGGAGGCCAAGCAGGCGGCGGCAGAGCCGGATGAAGTTGGACGCGCCGCCGGGACGCTGGAACCCCACCATGTCCGCGCCGAGCAGTCCCTCGACGATCTCGCGCCGCCACGGCAGCTGGGAGAACAGCTCGACCGGCGGGAACGGGATGTGCAGGAAGAAGCCGATACGCAGGTCGGGGCGGAGCTTGCGCAGCATGGCCGGGACCAGCTGGAGCTGGTAGTCCTGGATCCACACGACGGCGTTCTCCGCGGCCTCCTCGGCGGCGGCCTCGGCGAAGCGCTCGTTGACGGTGCGGTAGGCCTCCCAGGTGACCCGGGAGTAGGCGGGGGCGGCGACCACGTCGTGGTAGAGCGGCCAGAGGGTGCCGTTGGAGAAGCCCTCGTAGTAGAGCTCGACCTCGGATTCGGACAGCGGGACGGGGACGAGCTGCATGCCGTCGTGTTCGAATGGTTCGAGGCTCTCGTCGGGTGCGCCGTGCCAGCCGACCCAGGCCCCCTCCCTGCGCTGCAGGACGGGGGCGATCGCGGTGACGAGGCCGCCGGGGCTACGCCGCCACATGTCCTCCCCGACTCGGTCGACGGGGAGACGGTTGGCGACGATCACAAATGCGCTGCGGCCCAGCACAGATTCCTCCAGGTAGTCGGGGGCTTACTGGATTAACTACCCGTCTGAGAGGTTTCTATGACTTGCCAGGTGGGAGGGCGCGGTGGATCCTCAGATCGGCCCGTACGACCTCGCCGAGCTTCTTCGTGGCGGCGCGGTTGAGGAACCCTCCGGCCACGGCGCCCGTGAGGAACGGCCCGAAGGTGGTGAGGTGCCGCCCGAGGGTGCGCATCAGCCTGTTGCGCAGGGCGGTCTTGGCCGCGGTGCCCAGGGCGACGGTCATCGTCCCGGGGGCCATGGGGTCGACGCCGCGCTGCTTGGACCAGGCCATCGCGAAGGCCATCGCCCGCTGGGAGCCGGTGCCCGGCACCTGGATCCCGTACACCTCGTGGAGCTCGGCGATGAGCTTCACCTCGATCGCGGCCACGACGAGGGTCTCGGCCACGAGCTGGGCGGGGGCGGAGAGCAGGAGGGGCGGGGCGGCGAACTCGGCGGCGGCGACGGCCCCGCCGATGGCCCCGACCGCCATGGTCGCCTTGGTCGCGGTGCGCACCAGGTCGTCGGCGAGCGCCTCGGAGGTGAGACCGTGGTGATGCTCGGAAAGGGTCTGGAGGTCGCGGATGGGGATGCGGGGCGCCACGGCCATGAACACGTCGGTCAGCCAGCGGCCCCGGCTCTCGCCCGACGCCTTGGCCCTCTTCGCCCCCCGGGCCAGCGACTTCGTGAGACGGCCGAGCAGCTTCCGCCGCTCGGCCCCGTCCATGTCGCCCGGTTCGGCGAGCCTGCCGACGATCTCGGCCACTTCCCGCTCGGCCCGGTCGTCCGCCTCGTGATCGGGACCGTCGTCCACGGGCACCTTCCGGCCGGACCCGCCGGCCGTGGCCGCTCCGTGACCAGACCCGCCGTCCGCGGCCACCCTGTGACCGGGATCACCGTCCGCGGTCACTTCGCGATCAGGCGCGCCGTCCGACTCCTCGGCCGTGGAGTCGTCCGGCGCGGCACCGGTCTGCCTGTTCTCTGACGTCATGTCTCGGAACCTCCTCAAGGCTGTCCTGAGGCCCTACCCATACCTGGAAGGGCACACCTCGGACAGGCCATCGGAATCATCTCAAGCCGCGCATTCCCGGCAGATCTGCTGGCCGTTCTTCTCAACGGCGAGTTGACTGCGGTGGTGCACCAGGAAGCAGCGCGCGCAGGTGAACTCGTCGGCCTGACGAGGAATCACCCGGAGCGAGAGCTCCTCGTTTGACAGGTCCGCGCCCGGCAGTTCGAGCGACTCGGCGAGATCCGTCTCGTCGATGTCGATGCTGCCCGAGGACTTGTCGGTACGGCGGGCCTGCAGTTCCTGAAGACTGTCCTCGCTGAGGTCGTCGTCGGTCTTGCGTGGGCTGTCGTAATCGGTAGCCATCGGTCTGCTCCATCCCCCTCATCTATCTGTCTGCGCTCACTCGCGCGTGTGTAACGTTCGAGAGGCACGACTTGTGCCCGATCCGCCAGAGAGATTCCTGCTTCGGTACCCCGCCGGAATGGTCACTGAACCTCCCTACACGTGAGGGACGTACTGCCAATGGCCACGGTTAGCCAAATATGGCGTAAACCACAGCATCGGCGGCATGCACCACCGTGTTCGACGGCACATCCAACCACATGTACGGCGTGAACGAGACGCCCCCCGCCGGATCAACGTGACCGAAGTCGCACCGTGACCACCAGACCGCCTCCGTCCCTGGGTACGGCGGTCACGTTGCCCCCGTGGGCGCGCACGACCGCGCGGACGATGGACAGCCCGAGCCCCGCGCCCTTGTCCGAGTCGACCCGGTCGGCGTTGAGCCGCCGGAACGGCTCGAAAAGGCTGTTCACCTCGTACGCGGGCACATGCGGCCCCGTGTTGGCCACCTGAACAACCAAGGCACCCTCCACCATTCCCGCCCTGACCCACAGACGTCCGGAATCGGAAAGATTGTGCTTTATAGCGTTCTCCACCAAATTGGCCACGCAGCGTTCGAGAAGCACCGGATCGCCGATGGTCTCGGCGCTTCTCAGCTCGGCGACCACGGTGACCCCGGCCTCCTCGGCCCGCGCGGCGAGCTGGTCGACTACCGTCTCGGCCACGTCCTTCATGTCCACCGGCTTGCGTACGCTCAGCTCGCGCTCGCTGCGGGCCAGCAGCAACAGGCCCTCGATCAGGCGCTCGTTGCGGGCGTTGACCTCCAGGAGGGTGCGGCCCAGCGCCTTCAGGTCACCCGACGCCTCGGGATCGCCCAGGGCGATCTCCAGGACCGTCCGGTTGATCGTCAGGGGGGTGCGCAACTCGTGCGAGGCGTTGGCCACGAATCTTCGTTGTGTGTCGAAGGCCACATTGAGCCTGGTGAGCATCGCGTCGAAGGTGTCGGCCAGCTCCTTCAGCTCGTCGTCGGGCCCCTTGAGGTCGATCCGCTCGTGGGCGAGCGTGGAGCTCGACAGCTTGCGGGCCGTGGCGGTCATCTGCTGGATCGGCTTGAGCGCCCGGTCGGCGACGATGTAGCCGATGATGACGGCCAGGATGCCGACCCCCAGCAGGGCCAGCAGGGCACGGGCCAGCAGCTCCCGCTGCGCCCCGGAGATCGCGGCGTGCTGCTGCCAGTACCACTGCTGCTTGAAGATGGCCGCCGCCTCCGGCCCCACGAGCTCCCGCAGCTCGTCGTACGGGAAGGGCGGCCACCCCGAGGAGAGCGCCCAGCCCACCATCAGGTAGATCACGGCCATCAGCAGGGCCCCGGCGATGAAGAACAGCGCGGCGTAGGTGAGGGTGAGCCGCCACCTGATGCTGAGCCGGTCCAGGATCGCCCGCACCCGGTCCAGGGGGGTCCGCGAGACCGGGGCGGCACCCACCGGGGGCGGCCCGTCCCACGCGGGCGGGCCGGTCGGCGGCGGGGGCCGCTCGGCCGCCCCGCCCTCCTTCCCGGCGGGCCCGGACTCCAGCCGCTCGCTCTTCCAGGCGCCCCGCTCGGAGTGGGGACTGATCATCGGGTGGGTCGGCACCGACTCAAGGTTCTCGCCCACCGGGACGAACGTCGGGCGTTCCTCTCCCCCGCCTGCCGGAGCGCTCACAACTTGTACCCGACCCCGGGCACCGTCTCGATCACCTGAGGCTCGCCCAGCTTCTTCCTCAGCGTCATCATGGTGACGCGCACCACGTTGGTGAACGGGTCGATGTTCTCGTCCCACGCCTTGTCCAGCAGGTCCTCCTGGCTGACGACCGCGCCCTCGGCGCGCATCAGCTCCTCCAGGACCGCGAACTCCTTCTTGGTGAGCGCGATCTCCCCGCCGTCCCTGGTCACCAGCCGCTTGCCCGGGTCCAGGCGGACCCCCGAGCGCTCCAGCACCGGCGGCAGCGCCGGGGCGGACCGGCGGCCCAGCGCCCGCACCCGCGCGACGAGCTCGACGAACACGAAGGGCTTGGCCAGGTAGTCGTCGGCCCCCAGCCCCAGCCCCTCCACCTTGTCGTCGACGTCGCCCGAGGCGGTCAGCATGAGGATCCTGGACGCGGTGCGGGAGGCCACCAGGCGGCGGCAGACCTCGTCGCCGTGGACCTTGGGCAGGTCCCTGTCCAGGACGACGACGTCGTAGTCGATGTATCCCGTCCGCTCCAGCGCCCCCGCGCCGTCGTAGGCCACGTCCACGGCCATCGCCTCGCGCCGGAGCCCGGTCGCGATCGCGTCGGCGAGCACCCGCTCATCCTCAACCACAAGCACTCGCACGGCTTATGGCACCTCCCGTCACATTCCCTGAGCAACCGCTGGGACGGCTCCCCATTCTCCCCTCACCACCTGTAAGCACACGGTAAGGCCCTCACACGAGAAGGGGCACTCCGTGTGATGTCGGAAACACACAGGTTTAGCTCGTGGTTCACCCTGGGTACAGCCGGTTCCAGTCTCTATCGCGGTACCTTCCGTCCCTGAGTCCGTGAGAAAGAAGGTGAGATGGGCGAGTTCACCACAACGATCGAACACCGCCTCGACCAGGCATACAGGAATCTGCAGGAGGCCAGGACCTCCGGCGACGATTACCTCGCCGACACCTTCACCGCCGAGATCGAGGATCTCCGCCGTCTAGCCACAGACAACGGTGTCCCCATCCAGCGCTGATGGGAGGGAGCCCCCCGGCCACCGCCGGGGGGCTTTTTCGTGCCCCGGCGCCTCAGGGCTCCCAGTGCCCCCAGTGCCCCCAGTGCCCTCGGTGCTCCCAGTGCCCCCGGTGCCCCCGGTGCCCCCGGTGCCCCCGGTGCCCCCGGTGCCCCCGGTGCCCTCGCCCTGTCCCTGAGGTCAGGCCTGGGGTCAGGCGTCGTCACCGGGGTCAGGCGTCGCGTTCCGGGCCGAGCGGGAGCAGCAGGTCGTGCAGCTCCTCGAACAGGCCGGGTGCCGCGCACAGGGTGAGGCCGGGATTGGCCGGCCTGCCCTCCAGACCGCCGACCCTGGCCCCGGCCTCGGCGGCGATGAGGCCACCGGCCCCGTAGTCCCAGTACTGGGGGCCGCGCTCGTAGTAGCCGTCCACCCGCCCCGCCGCCACCGAGCACAGGTCGGAGGCGGCCGAGCCGCCCCTGCGGATGTCGCGCACCCGGGGCAGCACGTGGCGGAGCACCTCCGCCTGCACCTCGCGCCGCCCGCTCTCGTAACCGAACCCGGTGGCGATCAGCGCCCGCTCCAGCGGCACGCCGGTGTTGCAGCTCAGCCGCTCCCCCGCCAGCCACGCGCCCCCGCCCCTGACGGCGGTGAACACCTCGCCGCGGGGCACGACGTTGACCACTCCCGCGATCACCTCGCCGTCCACCTCGACCGCGATGCTGACCGCCCACTCGGGCACGCCGTACAGGAAGTTGACCGTCCCGTCGATCGGGTCGACGACCCAGCGGACCCTGCCCTCGCCGGTGGGACCGCCCTCCTCGCCGAGGATCGCGTCGTCGGGCCTGACCGCCTTGATCCGGTCGCGGATGAGCTCCTCCGAGGCCCGGTCGAGGGCGGTCACCACGTCGGTGGGACTGGACTTGGTGGCCAGCACCTCGGGGCGGGCCGGTCGCTTGGCCAGCAGCATCTCGCCGGCCTCCCTGGCGATCTCCTCCGCCAGCCGGCCGAAGGTCACGGCGCTGTCCACGATCCGCTCCTCACTCCTCACACGCTCCCCCGGGTCCGCGACGGCACCCGCCGCCGTCCCCCATGCCCAGCCGGACGGTACGGCATTCCCCTCCCGTCCCGCCGATCCGGGTCCCTCCGTCGCCGTTCCCGGCGCGCGGCGCCCCCGCTCGCCGCGCCGGGCTCACGACAGCGACTCCGGGCGCTTCCACTCTCGCCCGAGGACGTGCTGGTCGAGGAAGGCCAGGACGGTCTCGTACCAGACGACCGCGTTGCCCGGCTTGAGCACCCAGTGGTTCTCGTCGGGGAAGTACAGGAACTTCGACTCCACCTCCGAGCGCTGCAGGTCCCACCACAGGCGCAGCGCCTCCCCGATGGGCACCCGGTAGTCCTTGTCGCCGTGGACGACCAGCATCGGGGTGGTGATGTTCGCCAGCGACAGGTGCGGGGAGAGCTTGGAGTACAGGCCGGTCCCCGGGGAGCCGAACTCGCGCTGCCAGTACATGGACGCGTCGGTGGTGCCCGCGAACTGGTCGAGGTTCCAGAGCGAGGCGTGGGTGACGATCGCCCTGAACCTGCCGGTGTGCCCGGCGACCCAGTTGGCCATGTAGCCGCCGAACGAGCCGCCCATCGCGGCGGTCCTGGCCGGGTCGACCTGGGGCAGCTCCAGGGCGGCGTCGGTGATCGCCATCAGGTCGGCGTGGGTGCGCGGGCCCCAGTCGGCCCAGCCGCGCCGGATCATGTCCGGCCCGTAGCCGGTGGACAGGCACGGATCCGGCAGCAGCACGGCGTAACCGTGCTGGGCCATGATCCACGGGTTCCAGCGCCAGGACCAGTCGTTCCAGCTGGACAGCGGGCCGCCGTGGATCCACAGCAGGAGCGGGGCGGGGTTCTCCGCCGAGGCGCCCTCCGGCAGCGCCAGCCAGGCCCTGATCTCCGTGCCGTCGTCGGCGGTCGCGGTGACCTCGGTGAGCGTGCCGGGCGGCTCCAGCTCGGGCGCGGGGGAGGTCAGCTTCGCGACCGTGCCGTCCGGGGCCACCCTGACCGGGACCGCGGGCGCGTCCACGGCGCTGCGCAGCGCGTAGACGGCACCGTCGGGCGCGACGTTGAGCGAGGAGTAGGCGGCGTCGTCGGAGGTGAGCCGCTCCGGCGCGGCCCCGCCGGCCGGGACCTCGAAGATCGGGCGGCGGCCGTGGTCGTCGGCGACCACGAACAGCGAGCCGGAGTCGGGCGCCCAGACGACGTCGGACGGCCAGAGCGCGCCACCCGCCGGGTGCCCCTCCCCGGTGGCCAGGTCGACGATCCACAGGGTGCTCTCGGGGATCCGGTCGATGTCGGCGTGGTTGTTCCTGACGCACGCGACCAGGCGCCCGTCGGGGGAGATCCTGACCGGCCCGTCGAAGTCGTGGTCGTCCGCGGCGGCCAGGACCCGCCGGTCGCCGCCGGTGGCCGTGTCGATGGCGACCAGCTCGAAGCGGAGCTCGCCCTGCGGCATCGAGACGCCCCAGGTCGTCACGACCGTGGAGCCGTCGGGTGTCACGTCGTACGCGCTGTGGCTGGACAGCGCCTTGCCCGGCTGCGGGGTGAGGTCCCTGACCTCGGTCAGCCGCTCGCCGTCGCCCAAGGTGCCCGCGAACAGCCGTGGCTCCCCGGGGCCGAGGTCGTGATCCCAGTAACGCACCGGGTAGCTCTCGTGCAGGATCGCGCTGATCCCGGCGTCCTTGCGGGTCTTGCGCCGCTCGGCCTCGCCCGCCTCGTCGCCGGGGAGCACGTCGGAGCCGAAGACCACGGTCCTGCCGCCGGTCACGAATCCGGCGACGCCTCCCGGCCGGGAGGCGATCTGCCGGGCCTCGCCTCCCGTGGCGGGCAGCAGCCAGAGCGCGGGAACCTCCTCGTCCGCCTCCTTGACGGTCGGGTCGGGCCGGCGCGAGCCGAAGAGCAGGTCGCCCTCCCGCGTGAACACGGCCCCGGCCTCGCCCTTGACGGATCTGGTCAGCCGGTACGGCCCGCGGCCGTCGAGAGGGATCTCCCACAGGGAGGTCCCGTAGGATCTCCCGTCGGGATTAAGCGCCTGCACCACGCTGACCAGGCGCGCTCCGTCGGGGGACAGCCGCAGGGATGCCACCCGCGGCACGCCGACATAATCGCGGATGTCGTTAAAAGGGGTCACGGTTTCGAACTTACCCCGGCGATCGTCTCCGAACATGCATCCGAACATGCATCCACAAACCTTGTTGATAACGAACCACTCAAGGTGAGGATGCGAGAGGACACCCCGGCATGCGGTTTGATGAATGGCATGGGGAATTACGACGCGCTTCTCGTCGTCTCGTTCGGGGGACCGGAGAAGCCGGACGACGTGATGCCGTTCCTGGAGAACGTGGTCCGGGGCAGGGGGATCCCGCGAGAGCGGCTGCTGGAGGTCGAGGCGCACTACCAGCGCTTCGGCGGGGCCAGCCCGATCAACCAGCAGTGCCGCGACCTGATCGCGGCCGTGGAGCCGACCGTCGGCCTCCCGGTCTACTGGGGCAACCGCAACTGGCACCCCTACCTGGAGGACACGCTCCGCCGGATGGCGTCGGACGGCGTACGCAGGGCGGCGGCCTTCGTCACCTCCGCCTACGGCTCGTACTCGGCCTGCCGCCAGTACCTCGACGACATCGCGCTCGCCAGGGCCGCGGTCGAGGGGGCCCCCGAGGTCGTCAAGCTCCGGCACTACTTCGACCACCCCGGGTTCGTCGCGGCGATGGCCGACCACACCCGCGAGGCCCTGGACCGGCTGCCCGCCGGGCTCGGGGACTCCGCGCGGCTGGTCTTCACCGCGCACAGCATCCCGGCCTCGATGGCCGCGACGGCCGGGCCCGGCGGCGGGGCGTACGAGGCGCAGCTGCGCCGGGCGGCGGCGCTGGTCACCGCCGAGGTGCGCGGCGACGGCGGCTCCGGTGGTGACAAGGCTGACGGGGCGTGGGACCTGGTCTGGCAGAGCCGGAGCGGCGCCCCGCACATCCCGTGGCTGGAGCCCGACGTCTGCGACCACCTGCTGGAGGTCGACGCCCCGGCGGTGGTGCTGGTGCCGATCGGCTTCGTCTCCGACCACATGGAGGTCGTCTACGACCTCGACGTGGAGGCCGCGGAGACGGCGAGGAAGATCGGCCTGCCGCTGGCCAGGGCGGCCACGGCCGGGACCCACCCGCGTTTCGTCTCGATGGTCGGGGAGCTGCTCGCCGAGCCCGAGCCCGCCGGGTGCGCGGCCACCTGCTGCCCGGCCCCGCCGCGCCGAGGGTGATCGCGCGTCAGGGGTAGGCGGCGGCGTAGCCGCGGGAGATGCCCATGACCTTGGCGACGTACGACCAGGAGTGGTTGTAGAACCAGATGGCCTTCTCCAGCTTCTTGCCGCCCCGGCCCGCGCCGTTGGCGCACAGATAGTTGGCCGCGCCGGGCACCGCGTCGTACGGGTTCCAGATGTCGGCGACACCGTCGGCGTCGCCGTCCACGCCGTAGGCCTTCCAGGTGGCGGGCATGAACTGCATCGGTCCCTGCGCGCCCGCCGAGGAGGGGCCGTTGTTGCGCCCGTGCGAGCTCTCCACCTGGCCGATCGCGGCCAGGACCGTCCAGGAGAGCCCCGGGCAGACCCCGGCCGCCTTGCGGTAGAGCTCCAGATAGCTGCCCGGCCTGCCGACCGTGGCCTGCCGCACCCGGCCGGTGCCCGTCTTCCCGGCCGTCCCGGCGGTGGTGGGCCTCAGGGTGGGTTTCGCCGTACGGGGACCGCCGACGGCGACCACCTGGGAACCCGGGCCCAGCAGCCTGCCCACCCGTGTCCTGAGGACGCCGGCGGCCTTCTCCGAGCTGTGCACGAGCAGCGCCACGCCCGGCAGCAGGCCCAGCCTGCGGCCGGTCTCCTCCCCCACGATGCCGTCCACGCCGGGCAGGCCGAACCCGGCGGAGGCCGCGGCCCGCAGCCGGGGGCCGCCGTCCACCTGGTACTCCGAGCCGAGGACCAGGCCGAGGCGGCGTACAGCCGCGCTGTCGGCGACGAACTCGCCCTTGGCGAGGGCGTTCCAGATCCCCTGCTGTTCGGCGACGGCCCTGGGCGCCCACGCGCGGAAGCGGGCCGGGTCGACCGCGATGAGGTTGAGCCCGATCCCGGACACCTTGACCGCCCCGCCGTCGAAGGAGTCGATCTTCTGGACGTACTTGAGCCGGGAGATGTCCTCCTTGGTCTGCTCGGTCAGCGTCGAGGGGGAGATGACCATCAGCCGGGGCGGGGTGGGGGTGAGCCCGGGGGCGCCCGTCACCCCCGGCCCGGGGGTCTCTCCGGCCCCGGGGCCGGGGGTCGGCCCCTGGGAGGCGGAGTCCCACAGGCCCGAACCCCGCGGGTCCGGGTTCTGCGCGGATAGGCTCTGCGCGGATGGGTTCTGCGCGGCCGGGTCGTCTCCGGGCTGAGGGTCGGGATCCGGGTTCGGGTTCGGGTTCGCCGTACCCACCGGGACCGCGGGAGGGTCGGCCACCGGGGCGATCGCCGACAGGTCCCGGATGCGGGACTCCACGACGGCGCTCTCGCCGGAGGCCGCGGAGTCCGCGGAGGCCACGGGAACGGCGGGGCGAGCGGCGTTGATCATCGCGAGCGCGACGCCGCCGAGGGCGAGGAGAGCGGTGATGACCACTGCTACTGGGACGAACAACCGCAAGCCGGAAAGACGTGACACCGCGCTCACGTTAGCTCCAACAGACCGTGCTGTGAGCCGTTGCCCGGAAAATCACTTGCCGATCAGCGGCTTCGTGCGAAATCGTCGGCCTGCTCCACGCGCGCGGAGCGGCAAGGAGATGATCGGTGGTCGGGCCGTACCGGGGGCTCCTCAGCACGCCCGGCGTCAAGGGTTTCGTCGTCGCGGGGTTCGTCGGGCGGATGCCCATGTCGATGCTCGGCATCGGCATCATCCTGCTCATCGAGGCGCTCACCGACTCCTACGCGACTGCGGGCGCGGTCGCGGCCACCGTCAACGTCTCCTTGGCCGTCGCGGCCCCGCTGTCGGGGCGCCTGGTGGACAGGTTCGGCCAGGCCAGAGTAGTCGTCCCGCTCACCCTGACGCACGGCGCCACGCTGACCGGCCTGATGCTCTGCGCCCATTACGGCGCCCCTCTCTGGACCCTCTTCGCCACCGGCGTCGTGCTCGGCGCGACCGCGCTCTCGCTCGGCTCGCTCGTGCGGGCCCGCTG
Source organism: Streptosporangium heterodermiicola (assembly GCF_051390675.1). Classification (NCBI taxonomy): domain Bacteria; kingdom Bacillati; phylum Actinomycetota; class Actinomycetes; order Streptosporangiales; family Streptosporangiaceae; genus Streptosporangium; species Streptosporangium heterodermiicola. The sequence continues at coordinate 24,371 of NZ_JBPJSR010000016.1, read as the reverse complement.
GTCGCACCTGCTGGCCGGGTCGGGGAGGCTGCACACCGCGTTCTCCTTCGAGTCGGTCGCCGACGAGGTCATCTTCGTCGCGGGCCCGGCGCTGGTCACCGCCCTGGCCACCCTGGTCAACCCGTACGCGGGCCTGATCGTGGCTCTGACCTGCACGGTCGCGGGCACCGTCGCCTTCGCGCTGCAGCGCGGCACGGAGCCGCCCGTCCGTCCCAGGCAGGCCGGCTCCGGCACCCCGATCACCATCCCCGGCGTCGCCCTGATGTCGTGCGCGTTCCTCGCGATGGGGGCGGTGTTCGGCTCGGTCGACCTGATCACGGTCGCGTTCGCCGACGAGCGGGGCGCCAAGCCCATGGCCGGGCTGCTGCTCGCCTCGTTCGCCGGCGGGAGCCTGGTCTCCGGTCTCTGGTACGGCTCGCGGCAGTGGAGCATCCCGCTGAGCAGCAGGTTCGTCCGCTCGCTCGCGGTGTTCGCGGCGGGCCTGACCCCGATCACGCTCATCGGCGACCTCGGGCTCATGGCGGGCGCGCTGTTCCTGGCCGGGCTGGCCATCTCCCCGACCATCATCACCGGCTACAGCCTGACCGAGCGGCTGGTCCCGGCGGGCCTGCTCACCGAGGGCATGGCGTGGATCTCGACCTCGGTCGGGTTCGGCGTGGCGATCGGCGCGTGGGCGGGGGGAAGGCTCACCGACGCGTTCGGCGCCTCCAACGCCTACGGGTTCTCCTTCGCCTGCGCCCTGCTCGCCGTGGCGGTCGGCGTCGGCGGCTCCGCCTGGTTGCGAACCCCTGTTGCCCGGCAGCGATCGTGAGTATCGTTCATATTCGCTGGCGAAACACGCGAACACGAACCGACAAGAACCGACGTGGACCGAACGTGAACCGGCGGTGGCCCACCTGACCGTGGGCGGGACGCCCCCGCGAGCGGGCGTCGGCGCCCCCCGGACGGCCGGGCGCCGCCCGCGGGGCAGGAGCGACCATGGGCGAGACCTTCCGCAACTGGGCCGGGAACCAGTCCGCCTCCCCCGCGGAGGTCCGCGCGCCAGCCTCCGCCGAGGAGGTCTCGCGGGCCGTACGGGACGCCGCCGCGTCGGGCCGCCGGGTGCGGATGACCGGCACCGGCCACTCGTTCACCCCGGTGGCGCTCACCGACGGCCTCCTGCTGCGGCCCGGCGCGCTGACCGGGATCCGCGAGGCCGGCGACGGCTGGGTGACGGCCGAGGCCGGGACGACGGTCGGCGCGCTCAACCGGGAGCTGCACCGCAGGGGCCTGGCCCTCGCCAACATGGGCGACATCGACGCCCAGACCGTGTCCGGGGCCATCCAGACCGGCACCCACGGCACCGGCAGGGACGTCGGCGGGATGGCCGACCAGGTGCTCGCGCTGGAGATGGTCCTCGCCGACGGCGAGATCGTCACGGTCCGCGGCGACGGCGACGGGAAGATCCGCGGGGTGGCCGAGAAGGACCTGTTCGACGCCGCCAGGGTGAGCCTGGGCGCGCTCGGCGTGGTGACCGCGGTGACCTTCCGGGTGGAGCCCGCCTTCCTGCTGCGCAGCGTGCGGGAGCCGATGACGCTGACCGCGATCCTCGGCTCCCTCGACACACTCGTCGCCGGCAACGAGCACCTCGACTTCTTCTGGATGCCGCACACCGACGCCTGCCTGACCAAGCGCAACAACCGCGACCCGGGACCGGCCAGGCCGCCGAGCGCGTTCAGGCACTGGTTCGACAACCGCTTCATGGAGAACACCCTGTTCGGCGCGCTGTGCGGCGTCGGCGGCCGTTACCCGGGCGCCATCCCCCGGCTCAACGCCCTCTCGGCCGCGACCCTGTCGGCCTCGGCCCACACTTACGCCTCGCACAGGGTCTTCACCAGCGTGCGGGAGGTGCGCTTCCTGGAGATGGAGTACGCCATCCCCCGCGAGCACCTCGGCCAGGTCCTCCGCGAGGTCCGCGACCTGCTGGACCGGCGGGACTGGAGGATCAGCTTCCCCGTCGAGGTGCGGGTCACCCCGGCCTCGGACGCCTGGCTGTCCACCGCCTACGGCAGGGACTCGGCCTATCTCGCCTGCCACGTCTACCGGCCGACCCCGAACCCGGCCTACTTCGAGGGCGTCGAGGAGATCATGACGAGGCTCGGCGGCCGGCCGCACTGGGGCAAGTTGCACACCCGCGACGCGGCCTACCTCGCGACGGTCTATCCCCGTTTCGCGGACTTCACAGCGGTACGGGATGCTCTCGACCCGGGGCGCGTCTTCGGCAACGACCACCTCGACACCGTCCTTGGTTGAGGGACGGCGCCCTCCGGTCTCCCCCGGCCGCATTTTCGCGGTGGCCTGAGACGGCGCGGCGCCGATTCCCGCGGCCGCCCCCGACCCCCTTGACCACCCGGCCCCGTTCCCCCGAATCGGCCGCTTCTCGCCAGCTTTCGGTAAAGGGTGGCGCAAAGGCTCGCTCGAAGAGTGACGCGTCCGCGTGTCCCGTCGTTCCCCGGACGCGTACGAGGGGCAGATTCGCAGACGCCCGCGCCCGCTCGACCCCGAGGGAGTCCGCTGGAGATGACCTTCTCCCGCCGTCCATGTCAGCCGCCGCCGCGTCCCGTCCTCACGGACCTCGTCACGGACCGCGACGACCGGCCTCCGCACAACGCCGCGATCGCGGCATACCCTCCCCGGACCGGCGGACCGGCCTCACCGCCATCTCCCGGTTCTTGGTGGAAGTCCGCAGCGGTTCCCGGAGTTATCCGTGAGAATCCCTTGAGGACCCCGAAGTTGCTGCTCCAGCCCGGTGCCCTGTAATTAGATGAATGGAGCAAATGTGACCGGCGTCACATCGCTGCGAGCCCCATCCAGGAAGGCGATGTTCGGACATGCCGGGTACGGTGCTGGCAGGCAACCGGCACACGCGAGAGACTCAAGGGTCCGGGGGAAGATTGAGCACGACGACGAAGGGACTCGCATGCAGGAGCTCCGACTCGTCGCGGTGAGTGAGGACGGGACCTATCTCGTGCTGGCGACAGCCGGCCGGGGTACCCGGTTCACGCTGCCCGTCGACGACCGGCTCCGTGCTGCCGTCCGCGGCAACTTCTCCCGTCTCGGCCAGTACGAGATCGAAGTGGAGAGTCCGTTGCGCCCCAAGGAGATCCAGGCCCGGATCCGTGCCGGCGAGACCGCGGAGGAGATCGCCAACACGGCGGGAATCCCGGTCGAGCGCGTGCGATGGTTCGAGGGTCCCGTGCTCCAGGAACGTGAGTACATGGCACAGCAGGCGCAGCGCTGCGCCGTACGCCTGCCCGGCGACTCCGCTCCCGGTCCCACCCTCGGCGACCTGGTCGCCGAGCGGCTGACCCGCCGTGGCGTTCCCGCCGACGAGATCGAGTGGGACTCCGCCAAGCGGGACGACAACCTGTGGCGCATCAAGCTCGGGTTCGTGTGGAACGGTCACACGCGCAACGCCGAGTGGCTCTTCGACCCGCGCCGGCGACACATCACGCCCCACGACGACGAGGCCCTGCGGCTGTCCAGCGGCGAGGACGTCGAGCCGTTCGAGGACACCACGGTCACGCCGTTCGTGCCGCGCGTGGCCAAGCTCGCGCCGGTGCCGCCGCTGGCGCCCGAGCCGCTGAGCCAGCCGCCGGTGGCCTTCCCCTCGGTCCTGCGGCACGAGACCCCGGCCCAGCCCCGGCCCGCCTACGCGCAGGCCGAGACCGCCGCGCCCCCGGTGCCCTCGGTGCCGGCCGTGCCCTCGGCGCCGTCGCCGTCCCCGGCCGCCTACCAGCAGCCGCCCATGCCCCCGCTCCCCGCCGGGTACGAGGCGCCGAGGGTGTCGGTGCCGCCGCTGCGCGCTCCCGACCCGGCCGGATACCAGCAGGAGCGGGCCCCGGAGCCCGCCGCTCCCGCGGCCCAGGGGCCCGATCCCGCCGCGCGGGTCAGGCCTCCCGAGCCCGTGCTGCCCGAGCCCCTCGCCCCGTACCCACCCCCGTACGAGCCGGTCGCCCCGGTGGCGCACGAGCCCGTCACGTACGAGCCGGCCGCGTACGAACCGGTCACACCGGCCGCGTACGAGCCGCGCACCGCGCCTGAGCCGGAGCCCCCGGCGCCCGTCGCGCCGCAGCCCGCCGTGCCGCGGCCCGTCTCCGCTCCGCAGCCCGCCGCGACGGTGGCCGAGCCGCCCGTGGTGGCGGCCGGACCGTCCGTGGCGACCGCGCCCGAACCGCCTGTGGTGACCGCGCCCGAACCGGCGCCCGCCGCGCACGGATCCGGCACCGCCCCGGAACAGGCCCTCCCCCGGGAGCCGTCTCCCGAGCGGGGACCGGCCGCTCCCCCCGGAGCGGCGGTCGCCGGGCCGGAGACAGTGGCCGAGCCCGTGGCCGAGCCCGCGGTGGCGAAGGCGCCTGAGGTCGTACGGGCACCGGAGGTCGCCGAGGTCGCGAAGCCCTCGGCGTCCCCCGCCGCGGCCACAACGGAGCCGGCCGAGGCCGCCCGGGTCGCCCGGGTCGCTCAGGCCGCCACCCCGTCCGACGCCGCGGACCGGCGGTCCCCCGCCGCCGGAAAGGCCGTCGAGCAGGCTTCCGCGGAAGCGGAGAAGACCGTCGCGGTGAAGGAGACCCCCGCCTCCGAACCCGCGCCGGAGACCGGATCGGCCCAGGAGGGTTCGATAGCTGTACCGGCGGCGCGCGTCAGCGTGGACGAGCGGGCCAAGGCCGAGCCGGGCAGGCAAGAGACACAGGGGGACACGGGGGCCATGCAGGAGACCAAGGTCGACAAGCCCGCGGCGGAGAAGCCCGCGGAGCCGCCGAAGCCGGCACCGGCTCCGGCGCGGCCTGCCAAGAAGTCCCGGGGACGGCGCGCGTCCGTGCCCACCTGGGACGAGATCATGTTCGGCGCTCGCCGCCAGGACTGACCGCACCGACGCCGGGCGGGGGTGACCGGGACACCGGTCACCCCCGCCTCGTCGTGTGTCAGCCGCCCCCGGGGGCGTCCGGGGCGGGAACGGCGTCCGGAGCGCCGGAGGTGTCCGTGACGAGGAACGGGGCGAGCCAGGCGGGGGTGACCTCGGCGGCGAAGGCGGGCCCCTCGGCCTCGCCGACGTCGAGGGCCGCGTAGCCGCCGGTGCCCGCCCCCACGCCCGCGGTCACGGTCAGCAGACCGGCGCGGCGCTGGAACCAGGTCTGGCTCAGGGTCCAGCCGACCACGGCCCGCCGCTCCACCACCGCCTGGGACCGCCGCAGCGACCCCGACCGGACCGACAGGCGGCTCCCGTCGTACGTGTGGCCGAGGGACCGGTAGCGGTCGAGGCCGAGCGGTACGCCCAGCAGCGCGAGGAGCAGGGCCGGCACCGCGAGCACCCACCAGAGCCCGGACCACAGCAGGGCGGCCGTCACCGTGAAGGCGGCGATCACCAGCCAGGGGAAGATCGCCCGGAACAGCCTGCGCCTGCGCGCCGCCGGCGGGTGCGGCCGCAGCCCGGTGGCGATCGGGCCGATCGCCTCGCCCACCACGTCGAGCACGATGTCCCTCGGGGCGACGGGCATCAGCTGGCCCCGGGTCTCCGAGTCGCCGAGACCGGTCACGATCGCCCACGCGCGGCCGAGCCCCGCCCGGCGCTCGGCCGGTCCCTCGACGAACTCGAACCCCCGCACCCTGCGCCGCTCCAGCGACACGCTCCTGCGCGTGATCAGACCGCGCCCGGCGATCAGGTATCCCTCGCTGGCGCGGAGGGTGAAGTCCCAGTTGAACACCGCGTACATGATCACAGCGATCACCGGCATGGCGAGGACCAGCAGCACCAGGGCCGCGACGAGCAGGGGCGGGTGCTCCCAGATCCACTCCCCCGCGCCCACCACGACCCGCCTGTCGATCCTGAACTCGCTGCCCCACTGGAACGCCAGGCCCACGGCACCGGCCACCAGCGCGAACGGGGTCAGCAGGTAGGCGCCGGAGAGGGGACCGTACGCGAGCCACTTCCTCGGCATCACGAAGAACACCCGCTCGGGGGTCGTGTCGCCCACCTCGTGGCGGGTGGAGGATCCGGCGGGCGCGGCGGACGTGCCCGCGGTGAGTTCGTCGGGCGGGGTGGCGGAGACAGAGGCGTCCGCCGGAGCCGCCCCGCGCGCCTGGACGCGTCTCGCCGTCCGGGCGCGGGCGTGCCAGAGCAGCACGGCCTTGAGCCGCTCCCCCTCCTCGACGGTGACCCCGTCGAGCTCGCCCTCCTGCTTCTCGTCCCCGCCCGCGCCGGTGTCGATCCGCAGGACGGCGATGCCGAGCAGGCGGTGCAGCGGCGGGGCGCTGACGTCGACGCCGCGGATCCGCTCCAGCGGGATCGTCCGCACCGACCTGCTGATCAGCGACCGGGTGAGTTCCAGACGGTCGCCGACGATCTGGTAGGTGAAGGTGAGCCAGCGCACGGCCGCGAACACGACGGAGCCGACGACGGCCGTCGCCGCCCACCCGAACGATCCGAGGGAGAAGCCGCCGAGGAACAGGACACCGACCAGCGGCAGGAGGAGCGAGGGCAGCATCCGGATCGGGTCGGTCAGCAGCACCTTCGGGCTGAGCCGCAGGGGCCTCTCCGTCGGCGTCCTCTCCACCGGCGGGCCCCCTTCCGGTACGGCTCCCGTATCGGCCACGTCACCACCGGGCGTACGGGGGGATCCAGGCCCGCCACCGCCGGGCGTGTGCGGGGGCCCGTCAGGCGCGTGTCCGGCGGGTGGGCCGTCTGCGGGGGGACGGCCTGCCGGTGGACGGCTGGGATCGGGGGAGGATTCGGTCACGTCGCGTCGTCCCTGAGCTCTTCCGCGCGGCGGGCGAGGCCCTCGGCCAGCTCGGCGGCGACCTCGTACTCAAGACCCTTGATGGTGGACGAGCCCGCGTGGGAGGCGGTGCGGATCTCGACCGTGGCCAGGCCGAGCATGCGCTCGAACCAGCCCTGCGCCTTGTCGACCGTCTGGATCCTGCTGACGGGGACGAACACCCATTCCCTGCTGAGCCACCCGGAACGGGCGTAGACGACGTCCCCGCTGAACTCCCACCGGTGCACGGCGTACCGCCAGAACGGCTCGATAAGCGTGCCCGGGATCAGGAGCAGAACCATCAGCCACGGCAGCCACCAGATGTTGTCGAGCGCCCACCCGGGGAGCCAGGACCACCGGTCGTCGTCGATCCACCTGGCGAGGAAGAAGGAGCCCCCGACCAGGAAAACGGACCAGAACAGCCCCTCCAGCAGCCACAACGCGATGGCCTTGCGGGAGACCGGGTTGGCGGGGGCGCGCAGGGAGACTCCGGCTCGCCCGGGAGCGCCGGCGCGGCGCCCACCCGGCAGACCGGCCGCCCTGGCCTCCTCGGAGGCGACGCTGTGTTCAGCGGCGCTGTGCTCATCGGCTCGGTCGCTCACGCTGTCAGCCTAAACGCTCTTGTCCCGGCGGGCGTTCCGGCCACCTCACGGAAAACTCCACCGAGCACCGGGGAAGCGGCGCACCGGGGAGGCCGCTCGACGGGGAGCAGGCGCCACGGGGAAGACGGTGCGGCGGGGAGCAGGCGCACCGGGGAGAGACGGTGCGGCGGGAGAAGGCGGCGCGGCGGGCGCGGGGGCGGGTGCCCGGGTACGCCGGAAGGCGGCTCCCGGTCGTTCGCCGGCGACCGGAGGGCGTTCCCTCGCCTCCGCCCCTGCTGGGGCGCGAAAAGTGTCGGTGCCACAGGGCATGCTGGGGGTCCGATGATTACCGAGAGGCGCGAATGATGACCTATGCGATCCAGGCCGAGGGTCTGGTGAAGCGCTACGGGGAGACCCGCGCGCTGGACGGGGTGGATCTCGTCGTGCCGCAGGGGCGGTTGCTGGGCGTGCTGGGCCCCAACGGAGCGGGAAAGACCACCGCGGTGCGGGTCCTGGCGACCCTGCTGCGTCCCGACGCCGGCACCGCCAGCGTCGGCGGCTACGACGTGACGCGCCAGGCACACCAGGTGCGCTCGCTGATCGGCCTGACGGGCCAGTACGCCGCCGTCGACGAGATGCTCACCGGTGTCGAGAACCTGATGATGATCGGCCGCCTGCTGGGCATGACGCGTGCCGACTCCCGGGCACGCGCGAGCGAGTTGCTGAAGCGCTTCGACCTGTCCGACGCCGGGGGGCGTGCCACCAAGACCTACTCCGGCGGCATGCGCCGCCGTCTCGACCTGGCCGCCAGCCTGGTCGGCCGCCCCCAGGTGCTCTTCCTCGACGAGCCCACCACCGGGCTCGACCCGCGCAGCCGCACCGAGCTGTGGAGCGTGGTGCGCGGCCTGATGGCGGACGGCGTCACGGTGCTGCTCACCACCCAGTATCTGGAGGAGGCCGACCAGCTCGCCGACGACATCGTCGTCTTCGACCACGGGAAGGTCATCGCCTCCGGCACCTCGGACCAGCTCAAGGCGACCACCGGCGCGCAGGTCCTGGAGGTGCGCCCCCTGGAGGCCGGGCACCTCGACCTGGTCGGCAAGATCATGGCCGACGTGCTGGGCGAGACGCCCGACCTCAACGGGGGCAGGGCCACCGCCTCCGTCCACGACCCCGCCGTCGTCCCCGCGATCGTGCGCCTCCTCGACGACCAGGGCGTCGTCGCCTCGGAGCTCGCGCTGCGCAAGTCCAGCCTGGACGAGGTGTTCCTCTCCCTCACCGGCCGGTTGCCGGACGACGAGGGCAGCCCCGACGACGAGGGCACCCCCCGGAAAGAAGAGGCCTTCGCATGACCACGCTGACGACGACCATCCCGCAGGTGGCCGCCAAGCGCGTCACTCCCCTGGCCACCCTGCAGCAGACCATGACCTTGGCCTGGCGCAGTCTGGTCCAGATCAAGCACAACCCGTGGGAGCTGCTGGATCTGAGCATCCAGCCCATCATGTTCCTGCTGCTGTTCACCTACGTCTTCGGCGGCGCCATCTCCGGCTCCACCGGCGACTACCTGCAGTTCGCCCTGCCCGGCCTGCTCGTGCAGAACGCCCTGTTCTACACGCTTTCGACCGCCATCGGCCTCAACACCGACATCACCAAGGGCGTCTTCGACCGGCTGCGCAGCCTGCCCATCGCCCGCACCGCGCCCCTGTCGGGGCGCATCATCGCCGACACCGTCAAGCAGGTGTGGGCGTTCGCCCTGCTTATCGGTTTCGGCATGGTGCTGGGCTTCCGGGTGACGACCAGCGTCTTCGGCCTGCTGGGGGCGCTGGCCCTGCTGGTCGTGGTCGCCCTGGCCATGTCCTGGATGTCGGTGCTGATCGGCCTGAAGGCCTCCAGTCCCGAGAAGGTGCAGATGATCTCCTTCTCCACGATGATGCCGCTCACCTTCACCAGCAGCGCGCTGGTGCCCTCGGCCACCTTCCCGTCCTGGCTGAAGACCTGGTCGGACATCAACCCGGTCACGCATCTGGCGGACGCCATCCGCGGCCTTCTCATCGGTGGCGACGTCGGCCAGGCCACCTTCTTCTCGCTGCTCTGGGCCGTGGGATTCGCCGTCGTCTTCGCCCCGCTGGCGATCCGCGCATTCCGCAGCCACGTCTAGTCTGTCGGCAGGCCGGGCTCGGGGGTGACGCCCGCCGGACGAACGAAGAACTAGGGGTGGTCACGTGCTCGTGGTCCATGGCGTGTGGGTGGACGGGCTCGTGGGGGTCTGGGCGGAGGACACCGCCCAGACCCCCGCCTCCGTCTCCCGTGCCGCCCTGCGCCCACACCCCTTCGCGGCGTCCGCGGCCGCGCTGGCCACCGTCCTCGGTGGCATTTTGGGGGATTTATCAATAGAAGCCCTGAATGAGCCGCTAAGCGAAGTTTCGAGGGAGACCCTCCCCCGAGGTGCGGGCGGGGGCCGCGAGGCCGTGGCGGCCCCTCAGGGGGCCGCCACGGGTATCCCTGCCGCCCCGGGCACCCCCTCCGTCGCGCGAATCCCAGGCGTCACGGGCACCGGGACCGTCGCGACCCTGACGAACCCGACGAACCCGACGAACCCGACGAACCCGACGAACACCACGGCCGTCGAGCGCGAGCTGGTCGTCCTGCTCCCCGGTTCGGCCTCTGGCCCGCTGCCCTCTCCCGAGTCCGGTCTGGCGAGCCGGGCCCGGAATCCGAGGATCTCCGGCTGGCGGGTCCCCGCCCTGCTCTTCCGACCGGCCGGCGCGCTCCGCCTGCTCGGCTCGCTGTCGGACCTCGGCCCCGTCCCCACCGATCTCGGCACCGGTCCCGGCGCCGGTCGCGGGGCCGGGAGTGCGGGCGGCGCCGGGGATGCCGGGGATATTGGGGATGCCGAGGACCTGGCGTGGGAGCCCGCGCTCTCGCTGCGCTACCTCGCCGTGGTCGCCGAGCACGCTCGCGGCCTGGTCAGGCGCGGCCGGATCCTGCCGCAGCTCGTCCTGGAGGGAGAGGTCCACGCGGCCCGCTGGCGCCCGGTGCCGACCGGCGCCGACCTCGCCGCGCTGCCAGGTCTCGCCGGCGCGATGCCGCCGGTGTGCAGGGCGGTGGTCCGCGAGAGACCGGCGGGAGAGGTGCTGGGAGAGGCTCTGGACGGCCTGGTCGACGGCGCGGCGCGGCTGTCACTGCCCGGCCGCCTGATCCTCGGCAACCGTCCCGGCCTCAGGACCGCCCTGCCCGACCGCTGGCTGTACGCGCTGACCGGCGAGGACGCCTCGCTCCCCGCTGCGAGACAGGACGAGGCCACGGCGCTCGGCGAGGCCCTGACCGGCTGGTTCGACTCGGCGCACGAGCTGGGCGGACCGGTCAGGGTCTGCTTCCGGCTGATCGAGCCCGCCGACGACGGCGACTCCTGGCGGGTCGAGTTCGGCCTCGCCCCGGCGGACGACCTGGACGCCGTCCCCGGCGGGGGAGGCGACAGCGGCGAAGAGCATATGGGAGACCGGAGACACGAAGGCGGCGAAGGGCATCCCGGAGACCGTGAACGAGCAGGCGGCGGGGACCGTCCGGGAGACCGGGAACACGAAAGCGGCTGGGAGCATCCAGGGGACCGTGAACCGGAAAACGGCGGTAAGCCCCACGGAGACCGGGAACACGAAGGCAGCGGGAAGCTCCCGGGAGGCCGGGAACGCGGAAACGGCGCAAGCGACGAGGAGGGCGGGACCGGCCGGGGGCGTGCGGACCGCGAGCCCGTCCGGTATCTGTCGGCCGAGCGGATCCGGGCCGGCGAGCGGGCGCCGTGGCTGCCCGAGCGGCCCGGGGAGCTGATCCGCGCCGACCTCGGACGGGCCGTACGCCTCCATCCCGACCTCCACGTCGCGCTGCGCGCTCCCGAGCCGGTCGCCCTCACGGTCGAGACGGCGTGGGCGTTCTCGTTCCTCCGCAACGGCGCGCCCATGCTCAGGGCGGCGGGATACGGCGTACGGCTGCCGGCCTGGGCCGGACGCCAGGGGCTGGGCCTGAAACTGACCACCCGCACGCTCACCGGCGAGAGCGGCGAGAGCAGTGGGGACGGTGAGGGCGGCGACGGTGAGGGGTTCGGCCTCGGCGGGCGGGTGAGCGTCCGGCTGGACGTCGCCGTCGGCGACCACACGATCAGCGCGGAGGAACTGACCGCGCTGGCCGGGCTCCGCATCCCCCTCGTCCGGGTCAAGGGCCGCTGGGTCGAGCTGGACGACCAGCAGGTCAAGGCCGCCCTGAAGGTGATCGAGCAGCGCGGCGGCGGCGAGAGGACCGTCGGCGAGGTGATCCGCGAGGTCGTGGAGGGCGGCGACGAGAGGCTGCCGCTGATCGCGGTCGACGCGGACGGCCTGCTGGGCGACCTTCTCTCGGGCGAGGCCGACCGCCGTCTCACCCCGGTCGCCACGCCCCGGGCGCTGCGCGGATCCCTCCGCCCCTACCAGGAGCGCGGCCTGTCCTGGCTGAGCTTCCTGTCCGGGCTCGGCCTGGGAGGCATCCTCGCCGACGACATGGGCCTCGGGAAGACCATCTCGACCCTCTCGCTCCTGCTGTCCGAACGCGAGACCGGCACGCCCGCCCCGACGCTGCTGGTCTGCCCGATGTCACTCATCGGCAACTGGCAGAAGGAGGCGTCCAGGTTCGCCCCGTCGCTCCGTGTCCACGTCCACCACGGCGGCACGCGCAGGCGCGACGAGGAGCTGGCCGCCGCCGTACGGGAGGCCGACCTGGTCGTCACCACGTACGGCACCGCGCTGCGTGACCTGGGGGCGCTCGCGGGACTGGGGTGGGAGCGGGTGGTCTGCGACGAGGCGCAGGCGATCAAGAACAGCTCGGCGCAGCAGTCCAGGGCGGTGCGGTCCATTCCCGCCCGCACCCGGCTGGCCCTGACGGGCACGCCGGTGGAGAACCATCTGGCGGAGCTCTGGTCGATCATGGAGTTCTGCAATCCCGGCCTGCTCGGCCCGGCCAGGCGGTTCAGGACCCGATACCAGGAGCCGATCGAGACGCGGCGCGACCCCGACGCCACCGCGGCGCTGAAGCGGGCCACCGGCCCGTTCGTGCTGCGGCGGCTCAAGACCGACCGCTCGATCATCTCCGACCTGCCGGAGAAACAGGAGATGAAGGTCTGGTGCACGCTCACCCCCGAGCAGGCCGAGCTGTACAGGGCCGTGGCCGGCGAGATGCTGGGAAGGATCGACGCCTCCACGGGCGTCGAGCGGCGTGGCAACGTGCTGGCGACCATGACGAAGCTCAAGCAGGTCTGCAACCACCCGGCCCAGCTGCTGAAGGACGGTTCGCGGCTGGCGGGCCGGTCGGGCAAGCTGGCCCGGCTAGAGGAGCTGGCCGAGGAGATCGTCGAGGAGGGCGACAAGGCGCTGGTCTTCACCCAGTACGCCGCGTTCGGCGCCCTGTTGCAGCCGTATCTGGCCGCCCATCTGGACCGGCCGGTGTTGTGGCTGCACGGCGGGCTGCCCAAACGCAGGCGCGACGAGCTGGTCGAGCGCTTCCAGGGCGATGACGAGCCGATGGTGTTCCTGCTCTCGCTCAAGGCGGCCGGGGTCGGCCTGAACCTGACCGCCGCCACCCACGTGATTCACCTCGACCGCTGGTGGAACCCGGCGGTGGAGGACCAGGCGACCGACCGGGCCTTCCGGATCGGCCAGACCAGAAACGTCCAGGTCAGAAAGTTCATCTGCCTTGACACGCTGGAGGAGCGGATCGACGAGATGATCGAACGCAAGAAGGCCCTGGCCCAGAGCGTGGTCGGCACCGGCGAGGACTGGATCACCGACCTGTCCACCGACCAGCTGCGCGAACTGTTCCGGCTCGGCCCCGGGGCGGTGAGCTGACATGGACGACACCGGATCCGGCGACAGGCCGCGGGACGGGCGAACCCCCGAGGGGCGGGCCTTCGAGGAGCGAACCGGGAGCGAGCGAACTTCCGAGGAGCGGACCGGGGGTGAGCAGACCGAAGACGAGCGGGCCTTCGAGAAGCGGACCGGAGAGGAGGGGACCGGAGACGGGCAGGCCGGAGACGAAGGGACTGCCGGGGAACGGACCTTCGACGAGCGGGTCGGGGACTTCTACTCCCCCGCCGTCTCCCTGAACCGCCTGCGGCCCCGGCCCGACCCCACCGGAGCCCCGGCCGACCTGCTGCTGCGGACCCTCGAACCGCCCGCGGTCAAGGTACGGCACATCCCGCTGGTCGACCTGCTCAGGAAGCCCTACCGGGAGCTGGGCGGCGACTGAGACCTCGGGCCCGCCGGTCCCGTGGGCGGCCCGGCCGGCGGGAGCTCGGCGGACAGGCACCCGGCGGCCCGGCGGATGACCACTCGATGGACGGGCGGCCCGGCCGGTGAGCGGCTCGGCGGACAGGCACCCGGCGGGTGGGCGACTCGGCGGATGGGCGGTCCAGCGGGTGGCGGCCCGGCCGGTGGGTGAAACTCGTTTTGGAAGTCACTCCAACCCCTTCCGCCCCTCGATTTCCTGCTATTTCAGACTTTTTCCCTGCGGCAGAACCTCGCGATCCGGTCTGCACATCTTCCAGACCCGCGTAGCATCATCGGGCATGGGGCAGCCGAAAACGTCTACGCGCCGCCCGCGGCACACCTCGAAAGTGGCGGTGGCCGCGGCGCTCGTCGTCATGTCCTCAGGCTGCGGGATGGCGAGCGGCATGGCCTCCACGGAGCGGTTGCAGCTGGAGCCGATCAGCGTCTCCAGCTCTCAGGTCAAAGACGGCGGCCCCCTGCCGTCCGACTACTCGTGCAAGGGTTCGGCCGGTAACCCGCCGCTCCGCTGGTCTCGCGTGCCGGAGGGAACGAAGTCCGTCGCAATCGTGGTGGACAACAACTCCCGGACCGGCGGCGAGGTGAACTGGGTCGTTTTCGACATCGATCCGCGGACTAACGAGCTACCGGAGGGTAGCGTCCCGGTGGGAGCCGTGGAAGGGAGCACGACGAGCGGCAAGGTGGGCTATAGCCCTCCGTGCGACGCCCAGGAGAACTATCGTTTCACTGTCTACGCGCTGGACGGCAAGGTCGATCTTCGTAAGGGGACTCTCCTCAACGAGACCTTGAAGAGCATCGCGGACAAGACGATCGCCTGGGGACGGCTCACCGCGGCGCACATCGAGTGACTGGCCAAACACCGGAGGTAGTAATGGTTACCAATTCTTCACTTAGGGTGTGACAACGCTCATAGTGGTCCGACACAATCAGATCCAATGTCCAAGCGCAGGTGATGCATGGGGGCAGGTCGCGTCGATGGCCGCGCGATCTCACCGGCGCCGCTGTAAGGCCATGGCCTTGAGGGTGGTGCAATGATCGCGGTCGTAGTAAGCCTGGTCGCCGTCGTGCTCCTCGTGCTCGTCGTCGTGGCACTGGGAATGCGGTCGATGAACCGCAGGGAGAGCGCACTCCCCGCGGAGCGTCTACGAGAGATGGCGGAGAAGGAGGCGCTGACTCCGACCATGTCCAGCGACGACTTCGCCACCAGAGAACCGAAGATGAACCATTTCACCCCCGACCTCACCCCGTTCGACGAGCCGAAGCCGCCGCGCCAGCCGCGGCCGCCGAGCTCCCGGGGCAAGCGCGGGCTGAACGAGTTCGGCCAGGTGGACGACTACGACGACGACTACTGGACGCGGCTCCAGGCTGACGAGGGCGGTTTCGGAGGGTCCTTGGCGGCTCGGATGGGCGCGAGCCGTCCCGTCGAGCAGGAGGGCCAGAAGGCCGACCCCGACGCGGTGACCGTGCAGGCTCCGCTGCCGACCAGGCCCCAGCCGCCCCGCGCCACCCCGCAGCGGCCCCCGGCCCCACCGGCCAGGCCCGCCTCCGAGCCGGCCATCGCCTCCGCCTCGCTGCCCTCCGGTCTCTCCGACCTGGTCGCCCCGGTCCAGCCGAACCCGGCTCCCACGGCCGCCTCGCTCGCCGAGCAGAAGACCGTGACCTTCGCGGCTCCCACCCCCGGCGCCTTCGGTGAGGCCCGCCCCTCCCGGGCGAGCTCCCGTCGCGGCGGCAACAGGGCGCCCTCGCAGCCGGCCGCCCCGTCCCCCCAGGGCGGCTCGCCCCGGTCCGCCCAGAGCGGCCCGTCCAGGCCCGATCCGCTGAACGACCCGCTCGGCGGCTCCTACGCCCGTCGCGGCGCGGGTTCCGCGGCGAACGGCGCGGGCTCCCGGCCCAGCGGCGCCGCCTCCCCGGCGAACGGCAACGGCGCTCCCGGCACCCGCCCCGGCCCGACCGGCGGCCGTCCCGGTGGCGGCGGTGCCATCGGCGCCCCGATGCCGCCGATGGGGCCCACGACCAGCGGTGGCTTCCCCGCGATGCCCGACCCTCTCGCCGCCTCCTACCGCACCCCACCGCAGCCTCCCGGCACCGGCGGCCCGGCGGACAACCCGTGGGCCCAGGCCACGAACCCCTCCTCGGGTGGCTGGCCCGCGGCCAACACCGCCAACACCGCCGACATCCTCGACGACCCCGGCCCGTCCTACTCCTCGTACCAGACGCCGGTCTACAACGCTCCGACCACCGGCTCGTACGAGGTCAGCTCGGGCTGGGCCACCATCGAGGACGACGCGATCACCGGCCCGAGCCCGGCCGTCTCCACCTCGACCGGGCCCTCCCGGACCTTCTCCCCCACCCCCAACTCCCCGAACCGTCCGGCCGACCCGCGGGGCGGGGCGGCGGCGGGCGGATACGGCTACGAGCCCAGGCAGGCGAGCCCCGCCAGCCCGGCCGCCTGGCCTGAGCCCGGCGCTCCCAACGGGAGTGACGCGGCGAGCTGGCCGAGCTACGGCGAGCTCTACGGCACGGCACCGGCCCCCGAGGCCGCGGCCACCGGCACCGACGCGCGGGGCCGGGCCGGCTCGCGGGGCAACCACCACCGGGCTCAGGAGCCCGACTACCCCGACTATTACCGCTGATTCTCTCCGTCCTCCGTAAAGGCCTCGGGTAAACGCCCGGATGGCATGGGGCAGCACCGTAAGGTCTGCCCCATGGAGACGGACACGAAGAGCGACGGTGTTCTGACAGCGGGTGGCATCGGCTCCGTGCTGCGGCATGACCTGCCCGCCTCCCTGGTGGTCTTCCTGGTGGCCGTGCCCCTCTCGCTGGGCATCGCGGTCGCCTCGGGGGCGCCACTGGCGGCGGGCCTCATCGCCGGTGTGGTGGGCGGCGTGGTGGCGGGCTTCCTGGGCGGCTCCGTCGTCCAGGTGAGCGGGCCCGCGGCAGGGCTCTCCCTGGTGGTGGCCGACCTCGTGATCACGTACGGCTGGCGGGCCACCTGCATGATCACTCTGCTCGCGGGCGCCCTGCAACTGCTGCTGGGCGTCTGCCGGGTGGCCCGTTCGGCGCTGGCGGTCTCTCCCGCCGTGGTCCACGGCATGCTGGCCGGGGTGGGCGTGGTGATCGCCCTCTCCCAGCTGCACGTGGTGCTCGGCGGGAGCCCGCAGCGCTCAGCGATCGAGAACCTGATCGAGCTGCCCCAGCAGATCATCCACAACCACACGCACGCGGTCTTCGCCGGCCTGCTGACCATCGCGGTCCTGGTCGCCTGGACCCGTCTGCCGCAGCGGCTGCGGACCCTCCCCGCGCCGCTGGCGGCCCTGTTCGTCGCCTCGGTGACCGCCTGGGCGCTCGGCTGGGAGGTCACCCGGATCGACCTGTCGGCCAGCCTGGACTCCTGGGCCGCTCCGGTCTGGCCCCAGGGCGACTGGCACGGGATCATCGGGGCGGTGCTGCTCGTGGCCCTGCTCGCCGGGGTGGAGTCGCTGCTGTGCTCGGTGGCCGTCGACAAGCTGCACGACGGCAGGCGCTCCGACCTCGACAGGGAGCTCACCGGTCAGGGCCTGGCCAACATGGTGACCGGCGCGCTGGGCGGGCTGCCGGTGGCCGGGGTCATCGTCCGCAGCACCACCAACGTCCGCGCCGGGGCCCGCAGCCGCTGGTCCACGATCATGCACGGGGTCTGGATCCTGCTGTTCGCGGTCGGGCTGGGGTGGATGATCGCGCTGATCCCGATGGAGGCGCTGGCCGCGCTCCTGGTGTTCATCGGCGTGCAGATGGTCAACATGGGGCACCTGCGCAACCTGCGCGGCCACAGCGAGGTCCCGGTGTACGTCGTCACGATGGCCGGGGTGGTGCTGCTCGGTCTCGCCGAGGGCGTGCTGGTCGGGCTCGGCCTCGCCGCGCTGTTCGCGTTGCGCCGCCTCACCCGGGTGACCGTGCGGGCCATGGCCGAGGCCGACGGCCACTGGCACGTGGTGATCGCCGGCTCGCTGACCTTCCTGGGGGTGCCCACGCTCACCTCCGAGCTGCGTGCCATCCCCGCGGGGGCCTCGGTCGACCTCGACCTGAACATCGACTTCATGGACAACGCGGCCTTCGAGGCGATCCACGACTGGCGCAACGAGTACGAACGCGCCGGCGGGACCGTGAACATCGACGAGATCCACGACGAGTGGTACTCCATGGCGGCCAGCGGGGTCCGGGTGTTCCCCGCCAAGACGCCGCCGCGCGCTCCCGACCGGTGGTGGCTGCCCTGGTCCCACCGGCGGAACGGGCAGCGGACGAGCCGCCGGCCGCTGGTCGCCGCCCGGCACGCGCCCCGCGACGACACTCCCGCCAGTCCCACCAGTCCCACCAGTCCCACCAGTCCCGCCGTGCCCGACCTGCTGGCCGGGGCGCGGGAGTTCCACCGGCGTACGGCCCCGCTGGTCCGTCCCCTCCTGCACGACCTGGCGCGCGGGCAGGAGCCCTCGCATCTCTTCATCACCTGCGCCGACTCCCGCATCGTGCCGAACCTGATCACCGCCAGCGGCCCCGGCGACCTGTTCACCGTCCGCAACCTCGGCAACCTGGTGCCCCGGCTGGGGTCGGTGCCGGCGGACGACTCGGTGGCGGCGGCGATCGAGTACGCCACGGGCGCGCTCAACGTCCGCACCATCACGGTCTGCGGGCACTCGGGCTGCGGGGCGATGGCCGCGCTGCTCAGCGGGGGTGAGAAGGCGGCGGGCCTGCCCGCGTTCGGCCGCTGGATGCGCCACGGCAACCACACCCTGGCGCGGTTCATCGAGGGAGAGAGCGCCGGTGAGGACGACGGGCCGCTGGACCGCCTGTGCCGGGTCAACGTGATCCAGCAGCTGGAGAACCTGCGGACCTATCCGCAGGTGGACCGGCTGTTCCGCGCCGGGCACCTGGAGCTGGTCGGCCTGTACTTCGACATCGGCACCGCCCGGGTGCACCTGCTGGAGCATCCTCCGATCGCAAGCCGTCCGCTCTGAGCGGATGGCTTGCGCCACGGGTGAAAGCCTGTGGTCACGCACCGGCCGGGCGCGCAGGATGAGGCGCTATGAGAATACTGGTCATCGGTGGCTCGGTCTTCGTCGGCCGGGCGGTCACGGAAGAGGCGCTGCGGCGCGGGCACGAGGTCACGACGTTCAACCGGGGGCTCAGCGGGGTGGACCTGCCGGGCGCGGAGGCGGTGAAGGGCGACCGCGGGGTGGCGGCCGACCTGGACCGCCTGGTGGAGGGCCGGGAGTGGGACGCCGTCATCGACGTCATCGGCAGGGTCCCGAAGCTCGTCGGCGAGTCGGTGCGCAGGCTCAACGGCCGGGCGGGCGTCTACACGTACGTCTCCAGCATCTCGGCGATAGCCGACTTCCCCACCAAGGAGTGCGACGAGAGCTCACCGCGGTTCGAGTGCGCGCCGGACGCGGGGCCGGAGGACGGCGAGTACGGCGCGCTCAAGGCGGGGTGCGAGCGAGCGGTGGAGGAGGGCTTCGAGGGTGAGGCCCTGATCATCCAGCCGGGTCTCATCCTGGGCCCGTACGAGGGCGTGGGCCGCCTGCCGTGGTGGCTGGACCGGATCTCCCGGGGCGGGCGGGTGCTGGCACCGGGCGACCCCGGCCGCGCGATGCAGGTCATCGACGTGCGCGACCTCGCCGCGTTCGTCCTCGACCGCACCGAGGCAGGGAAGGCCGACCGCTTCCTCGCCAGCGGGGTGCCGGGCAACATCACCTACGGCGGCTGGCTCGCCGAGTGCCGCGCGGTGACCGGCTCCGACGCCGAGTTCGTCTGGGCCGACGACCGGTTCCTGCTCGACCGGGAGGTGCAGCCGTGGACGGAGTTCCCGCTCTGGGCCCCGGACAGTCCCGACTTCGCCGCCGTCTGGTCGCCGTCGTCGGCGAAGGCCCTCGCGACCGGGCTCACCTGCCGCCCGGTCGCCGAGACCGTACGTGACACCTGGGCGTGGCTCCGCGACGTCCCCCCGGCGGAGCGGGTGTTCGGCAGGCACGGCATCGATCCCGAGAAGGAGGCCAGAATCCTCGCCGAGTGGGCATAGGGGTCTCCATGGAGATCCAGATCACTTTCGACGCCAACGATCCGCCGTCGCTCGCCGCCTTCTGGGCCGAGGCCCTCGGTTACCGCCTCCAGCCGCCCCCCGAGGGGTTCGACAGCTGGGAGGCGTGGGAGGAGGCTAGGGCATCCCCGAGGAGAGGCGTTCCAGCCGGTCGGCCATCGTGGACCCGGCCGAGGGGCGGCCCCGCTTCTACTTCCAGCGCGTGTCCGAGGGCAAGATCGCCAAGAACCGCGTCCACCTGGACCTCAACGTGAGCGGCTCGCCCGATACGTCGTTGGAGGAGCGCCGCAAGCTCGTGGAGGCGGAGGCGGGACGGCTCGCCGCCCTGGGGGCCGTCGAGGTGCGGACGGTGGAGGAGTACGGCGAGTACTGGACCGTCATGACCGATCCCGAGGGCAACGAGTTCTGCCTGCAGTAAGCATGCATTTCTACGCATACATCCTGTAGGTGGACGCATAGATTCATCGCTGTCCGGCTCCGTCCCCCGAATGCCGGACGGCGGCCCACGCTCCCAGGGCCGGGGGTGGGGGGCGACCGATTCCGCCCTCCACCCACCCTGCCCTGCGCCGTGTCACGCGCGGCGGGTGTGCCTCATCGTCCAGTTGGTCTCCCAGGTCTTCTCTCCGTCGGCGGAGAACGCCTGCTCCCACAGGGCCGATGTCGGTGTGATCTCCGACCATGTGTAGCGCATCCGGATGGGCGTGCCCTCGTGGGTCTCGTCGCCGTTGAACACCCCCTTCCCGTCGGCGAACGCGCCGAAGACGGGGTTGTGGAGGACTCCGGTCTCACTGTTGATCCAGTAGATCGCCCACAGCTCGCGCTCGACGTCGAAGGTCCTTATCGACACCCCCTTGAAGCCCTTGGTGGGGAAGGTGATCTCGTCGAAGACGCCCGCGCCGTCGAAGAAACCCTGGCAGACGGCGACGCTGGGAAACTCCTCCCACTCGTCCCTCCCGCTCAGGGGTGCGAGGAGCCTACGGTTCTCGATGTCCCAGCTGCCGTGCAGGAAGTCGAAATCGCTGTTCATGACAGAAGGTTAGAACCACCCACCGGCGCTTGGGGGGCGCACGGGAACTCCGGATACCGGCGGATCCGTCCGTGAGTGTGCCCCGCCGCGCCGCCGAACGCCTCGGCCGGTGCGACGCCTCGGCCGGTGCGACCGCCGCGAGCTCCGCCCCGGCCCGCCGGGCACGCGACCGGCCGCCGATCCGCCAGCTCGTCAAGACCCTGAACCTGCCGCCGTCGTTCACCCTGCCGAACGGCCGGAGCTGGACCCCCTGTGACGAGCCGGGCCGGGAGCCGCAGGTCGAGGGCATGGTCGTGGACCAGGAGAAGGACGTCCTCTACGCGGCCCAGGAGGACGTCGGCATCTGGCGGATGCGCGCGGACCTCACCGGGCCCCCCGTGCTGGTGGACAAGGTCCGCGAGTACGGCGTGCCCGGCACCTACGACCCGGTGGCGGACGAGTGCACCTCCGGCACGGACCCGGGCTACGGCGGGCAGCGCCTGACCGCGGATGGTTCTGGTGTGGACGCCTGCCGCATCCGGCGCCGGCGCCTCCCAGGCGTGCCGGAACAGGCCGGCGCTCGCGGAGGCGCCCCCGTCCGGACGCGCGTACGGGTACACGGGTACACGGGTACACGGGTACACGGGTACACGGGTACACGGGTACACCGTGTGCGACCCGGTCCCGGATCGGGATCCGAACGACGCTCCCGATCCGGCCGCGCTCCCGATCCGCCGCGCTCGCGGCCGAGGTCGCGCGGAGGTGCGGGAGACGGCGAAGACCCGCCACGGGGCGACGGGGACCCGGTGTCCGCGCCGGGCACGCGCCGAGGAAATGGGAACGCCGCCGCGGTAACGCGGCGGCTCGCCGATCGGCACGGACGAACACCGGGACTCAGCGGGAATCAACCGGTTCGGCACTCCCCGGCCGGGGCGTTCTCACCGGCCGTGCCGACATCGATCAGGCCGCCCACATCACCCTGGCCCGGCCCGAGAGCGGGCCGGGCCAGGGTGGCCGGAGGTCGGGGGCCGGGGGTCGAAGGACGGGGGGCGAAGGATGAGGGATGAGGGCCGGGAGGCGAGGGCCAGGGGCCGGGTGACCGTCACCTGCTCCCCCGGCTCCCCCGGCGCCCGCACGTTGTAGGCGAAGACCGTGGCCTTCGACAGCGCGAGCAGCGGGTTCTGGTTCTCGGCCGGGATCTGGTCCCTGAGGTCGCCGGGCACCCAGGTCCGCGCCACCCCCTGCGGGATCAGCTGGCCCACCAGCACGCCGCCGTCCTCGTACATCGCCGTACATCGCCGCGTCGATCGTGATGTTGTCGGCGGCATGCTCTCTGATCATCTTCTCGGCGGTCTGCGGGGTGTCCGGCTTAACCCCTTCCATCTTGACGCCGTACTTCGCGGTGAACGCCTTGGCCACCTCTTCGATGTCGCCGCTGGAGTCGCAGACCAGCACACCGCCCTCCTTCTTCGCGGCGGCGACCAGCGTGTCCAGGTCGAGGTTCGCGTCGAGCGAGGGTGCGGGCAGCGGCTGCCGGGCGGTCGTCGCCGGCGAAGGGGCGCCGGTGGCCGTGGAGGGCGCGCAGGCCGCGGCGGCGAGTGCCAGCAGCGCCACAGGGATGATCTTTCTAGTACGCCACACGGTAGCGTCACTCCTTCCGCCCATCGGGGTCGCAGGCGCCGCCAAGCACCCCGACTCGGCGCCACGGTGGGGTCAACAATGAACATCATGTGAACAGATTGTCAAGACATTCTTACTTTTAAGGTACACCCGACACGCCCTCGTTACCGGACGGGAGACCGGCGAGCCGACCCGAATCGGCCATTGGTCAGGACATTCTGACGTCAGATATCATCCGACGGTGACTGCGACGAGATTGGACATCGACCTCGACCGGTCGAGCCCGGTTCCCCTGTACTTCCAGGTGGCCGAGCGGATCGCGGAGGCGATACAGACGGGCGAGCTGCTCCCGGGCGCCCGGCTCGACAACGAGATCCAGCTCGCCGACCGGCTGGGGCTTTCACGCCCGACCATCCGCCAGGCCATCCAGTACCTCGTCGACAAGGGGCTGCTGGTCCGCAAACGCGGCGTCGGCACCCAGGTCGTACACGGCCAGGTCAAGCGGGCGGTCGAGCTCACCAGCCTCTATGACGACCTGCGCAGGGCAGGGCAGAAGCCGATGACCAGGGTGCTGTCCATCGACACCGTCGCCGCCGAGGAGAGCATCGCCGAGGCCCTCGGAGTCGCGCCGGGCGCCGCGGTGCTCCGGCTGGAGCGGCTCAGATACGCGCTGGGGGAGCCGCTCGCCCTGCTGCACAACTGGCTGCCCCTGGGGCTGACGCCCCTGACGGCCGAGACCCTGGAGTCTCGCGGGCTCTACGAGCTGCTGCGCCTGTCCGGCGTCCGGATGCGGGTCGCGAACCAGCGGATCAGCGCCCGCGCCGCCACCCCGGCCGAGGCGCGGCTGCTGAACGAACGCCGCGCCTGCCCGCTGCTCACCATGGTCCGCACGACCTACGACGACCAGGGCAGGGCCGTCGAGCACGGCTCACACGTCTACCGCGCCTCCCACTACTCCCTTGAGGTCACCCTCGTGGAGCGCTGAGCACGACGCCGCTCCCGGCTTCAGTACGGTGATGATGATAGATAGTCAGAATGTCAGGACAAACTATTGACGGTTCACTTTTCGTTCATCTAGAACTGGAGGCCCCTGTTACAGGAGCCGCCATGCGTGTGGGTTTGCTGGGCCTTGGTCGGATAGGCATGTTCCATGCCACCACCCTCTCGACTCTCGTCGACGACCTCGTCGTCTCCGACGCGGACCTCACCAGAGCCGAGGAGGTAGCGGGACGGCTCGGCGCCAGGGTCGGAGACCCCTTCGACGCGGACGCGGTGGTGATCGCGACCCCGACCTCCACCCACGCGGAGGCGCTGCTGCGGGCATGCGACCGGGGAGTGCCGGCGTTCTGCGAGAAACCCGCGGCCCCGACCGTGGCGGAGACCCAGCGGGTCCGCGAAGCGGTCAGACGTGGCGGCGTCGCCGTTCACATCGGCTTCCAGCGGCGCTTCGACGCCGGTTACGTCGCCGCGCGCGAGGCGCCGCGCGCCGCGCTGGTCAAGGCGGTGGCGTCCGCGCGCACCACGGTCGTCCACGTCGAGACCGTCCCCGGCGGCGGGTCCGGCGCCCAGGCCTGGTGGGACGTCCCCATCGCCGAGGTGTCTGGACTGGCCGGGACCCGGGCCGCACGTGAACACTACGGCGAGGCCAAACGTGATCAGCGGCCCTACCTGTGACGGGGTGGACAGCGGCGTTCGCCGTGGTGGCGGTCCTCTTCGTGCTGATCAGCGGAGCCAACGACGGAGCCACCCTGATCAGGCTGGGGCTCGGGTTCCCCCGCTCGCCGGGATGGGTGATCGCCGGGCTCCTCGTGGTGGTGCTCTTCGCCGGGCCGTACGTGCTGGGGGTCGCGGTCGCGCGGACCTTCACAGGAAGGCTGGCAGGACTCGGCACGAGCGGCGGAGCGGCGGCGTTCCCGGCCGGGGTGGTGACCGCGGTGATCGTGGACGGCCGGCTCACCCCCGTCCTGGGCGGCGCCACCGCCCAGGAGAGCCCTGGCC
>NZ_JBPJSR010000015.1:0-246152 GCF_051390675.1 Streptosporangium heterodermiicola | reverse complement strand
CTGCTGCTCCAGGACCTCGACGGTCGCCTTCCCGGTGCCGTCGAGGAGATCGTCCGCCTCGCCTCGCCGGTCAACTACATGCGGCGCAAGGTCACCCGCGACCACGAGATGAACGGCCACCTCTATCGCGCGGGCGAGAAGGTGGTGTTCTACTACTGGGCCGCCAACCGCGACGAGCGCGTCTTCGCCGACCCGCTCCGCTTCGACATCACCCGCAGCCCCAACCCCCACATCGGCTTCGGCGGCCCTGGGCCGCACTTCTGCCTGGGCGCCCACCTCGCCCGCCGCGAGATCACCGTGATGTTCCGTGAGTTGCTCCGCCGCGTCCCGCGGATCGAGGGCGGCGCCCCCGAGCGGCTCCACTCCAGTTTCATCAACGGGATCAAGCGGATGGAGTGCGCCTTCTAGGGCTCTCCGGTGGTTTCGGTCACTGTCCCGCCGCGCGGATCGACTTGAAGACGGTGTTGACGTCGGGGAGCAACTCCTTCTTGCTGTCCGGCACCGACATGTAGACGATCGAGGGCAGGTCGGCCCCGGTGCTCACCGCCGCCACGACCATGGTCGTCTTCGAGTCGCCCGAGGTGATCTCGTACGCCGCGAGCTGACCGGGCAGGCCGTTCACCGACAGGGTCTGCTGGGCGGTCTTGCGGGCGGTGTTGCCCTCGGGGAAGAACTTGTTGCGCCCGCTGGAGGCCACCGCGTTGATCACCGGTGCGAGGTTCTCCGGCGAGGTGTACTTGCTCTTCAGGCGCTGGGAGAGCGGGCCCGACATCAGCTGCGCGAACTGGGTCTTGCCCGTGGAGTCCGTACCCGCCGGGAGGTACTGGCGGGTCGTGAAGCCGTAGGAGGCGGGCATGCCGGGCCGCTGGTCCTGCCGCCAGGGGGCGCCGAGCCGCGCCAGGGTGATCCCCGCCTGCTGGTCGGTGAGCGTGCCGGCCACCGGCGACGCGTCGCCGGTGAAGCGCGGCAGGCGGCCGATGGCGGCGGGCTTGGCCGGCTTCTTGGTGGTCGCCGCCGAGGGCTTGGGGTCGGAGGCGATCTCCTCACCGCCGGCCAGCGGCCCGGCCAGGAACGCCCAGAGCACCGCGCCGAGCAGCGCGATGGCCACGGACCCGGCCAGCGCGAAGATCCAGACCGGCCGTCCGCGCTCCCCGAGCTCGTCCTCGTCCTCGATGGCCTGGTAGTTGTCGCCGAAGACCGTGTTCCACAGCTCCTGCTGGCGCTCGGGCGGAGGGGTCTTCGGGCCGCTGATCTGGCCCGCGGTGACGAACGGCCTGTTCGGGTCGGACGGGTCGCGGCTCAGGTGATGGCCGGGCTGGCCCGGATGCGCGGGCTGGCCGGGGTGCCCCGTGTGTCCGGGCTGACCCGGGTGACCACCGGGCTGACCTGCTTGTCCGGGCTGACCTGCTTGTCCGGGCTGACCTGCTTGTCCGGGCTGACCTGCTTGTCCGGGCTGGCCTGCGTGTCCAGGCTGGCCGGGCTGGGTCTGGGGCGGCGGGGGGCCGGCTCCGGGGTGAACGGGGGCTCCTTGGGGAGCGGGCGCGTTGGAGGCCGCCGCGTTCGCCGCGAGGGCCCACATGGCGGGGGTGTCCGGCACGCCGTAGCTGCGCCGCGCGTTCTCGGCGCCGTCGCCGTTCAGGGCGCCGTTCGGAGTGCCGTTCGGGGGGGCGCCGTCAGGTGAGGCGCCCGCGAAGGAGGGGCCACCGGGGGCGACGCCGGAGGGGGCGCCCTGAGCACCTCCCTGAGGGGCACCGGGGTGGGCGTTCCCGAAGGGAGCGGCCGGAGCGTCGCCGCCCGTCCAGGAAGGGGAGAACGCCGAGGTCTGCGCCTCGGCGGGACCCGCGTCTCCCGAGGGGGAGGCCGGAGGCCACGCGCCACCGCCCGCCGGGGCCGCGGGCGGCCAGGGGGCGTTCTCCGTCGGCGGGGCAGCGGGCGGCCACCCGCCGTTCTCCGTGGTCTGTGCCGGAGGCCAGGCGGGGGCGTCGTGCCCCGGCGCGGCGGCCTGCCACGTCTCGCCCGCCGCCGCGCCGGAACCCTGTCGGCGCGCGTCACCCTGCGGGCTGGACTCCTGCGCCCATCCGTTGTTCTGCGGGCCTGACTGCGTCCAGCGATCGGCTTGCGGGCTCTGCGTACGGCCGTCGTCGGGGGGCGTGGTGTCGGGCCAGCCGCCGCCGGCCGGTGAGGTGGCCTGCGCCCAGCCGTTGGAGGAACCGGCCTGGGGGGTGGAGGTGTGCTGCGCGTCGCCGTCCTGCGACGGGGTGGACTGAGGCCATCCGTTGTTCGGGGAGGACGGGTGGCCACCGTCGGCCTGCGGGCCCGAGGCCTGTGCCCATCCGTCCTGGGAGGGGGTGGGCTGCGGCCATCCGTTGCCGGGGGAGGTCTGGTGTGAGGTGTCGGTGCCCTGCGGGCCGGAAGCCTGCGCCCAGCCGTCGTTCTGCGTGCCTGAACCCTGCGGGCCGGAGGCTTGTGCCCAGCCGTCGTTCAGCGGGCTTGAACCCT
Source organism: Streptosporangium heterodermiicola (assembly GCF_051390675.1). Classification (NCBI taxonomy): domain Bacteria; kingdom Bacillati; phylum Actinomycetota; class Actinomycetes; order Streptosporangiales; family Streptosporangiaceae; genus Streptosporangium; species Streptosporangium heterodermiicola. The sequence goes on along the minus strand of NZ_JBPJSR010000015.1, from coordinate 243,653 downwards.
GCGGGCCGGAGGCTTGTGCCCAGCCGTCGTTCAGCGGGCTTGAACCCTGCGGGCCGGAGGCTTGTGCCCAGCCGTCACTCTGGGGGGCCGACGCCCGCGCCCAGCCGTCGTCGCGCGGGTTGGACGCCTGTGCCCAGCCGTCGGCCTGCGGGCTCTGTGGGCTCTGCGGACGGCTGTCGTCGGGAGGTGTGGTGCTGGGCCGGCCGCCGTTGGACGGGTCGCTCGCCTGCGCCCAGCCGTCCTGGGAGGGGGTGGGCTGCGGCCATCCGTTGCCTGGAGAGGTCTGGTGCGAGGTGTCGGCGTCCCGCGGGCTGGAGGCCTGTGCCCAGCCGTCACCCTGCGTGCCGGAAGCCTGTGGGCCGGAAGCCTGTGCCCGGCCGTCGTTCTGCGGGCCTGATCCCTGGGAGCCTGAGGCCTGTGCCCAGCCGTCGTTCAGCGGGCTTGAGCCCTGCGGGCCGGAGGCCTGTGCCCAGCTGTCGCCATAGGAGTTGGACGCCTGTGCCCAGCCGTCGTTGCGCGGGCTGAAAGCATCCGACCAGCTGTCGGTCCGGGGGGACGGCGCCTGTGTCCATCCGTTGTTCTGCGGGCTGGTCGCCTGTGCCCAGCCGTCGGCCTGCGGGCTCTGCGGACGGCCGCCGCCGTGGGGCGGGGCCCCCTGGGGCCGTCCACCGGGAGAATCCGCCGGGGAGGCGGAAGGGGGCTGCCCTCCACCGGCCGAGGCGGGCGAGGCGGGTGAGGTCTGCCACGAGGAGCCGTTGCCGCCTCGCGGCTCGTCCTGCGGGCGGGGAAGCCGGGGGCCGGTGCCGAGGGGGTCGTTCGTCCACGAGGGCGACGGCTCGGCAGCCTCCGGCCATGCCGAAGGCAGGTGGGACTGGCTGGACTGCTCCGAGGCCATGCTTTCCTTACCTCCCGCGCGGGTGCCCGAATTAGGCGTATTGGGCATGGTCTCACGTGAGACGGGGGGGCTCGCAGGGAAACCGGAGAACGCCCCCCTGAACTGGAGTCCGGTGGGATCGGTCGGTGGATCCTGCATGGGCAGGCCGACCTCCATCGGATCCGGGCCCTGCCCCGGCTCTGCTGAATGTGCCACGGTTAGAAGAGTAAACGTGAGAGACATACGAGGTCACAACAGGCGTATAGCCATCGAGTCTCGTTGTCCCGCGAGTACGAGAACCCCATTCTGCCGACCTGGCCGGATCCTGTCCCCCGCTTGCCGCGATCGGCCCCGTTTTCGCTGGCCACGAATACGCCTTGCGGGCTGCGATAGTCTTGGTCTATGCGTGCCGCGACCCTGCTTATCGGGCCGCATCGGCCTCCCCGTCCCTGAGCGCCCTGCCGATGCGGCTGCCCTCCGCGTGAGCGGGGGGTTTTTGCATTGGGCCGGACGGGCCAGACCATCCCACGCAGACACACCCCGAGGAAACCGACGTGAGCGAGCGAGCCGACATGCAGAGCGACGAGCAGCACTATGACCCGCAGGCACTGCAGGTCAAGTGGCAGCGCAGGTGGGAGGAACTGGACCCCTTCCGGGCCTCCGACGACCCCGCCGACCCGCGTGAGCGGCGCTACATGCTCGACATGTTCTCCTACCCCTCGGGTGACCTGCACATGGGACACGCCGAGGTGTTCGCCCTGGGCGACGTCATCTCCCGCTACTGGGTCCAGCGCGGCTACAACGTGCTGCACCCCGTCGGCTGGGACTCCTTCGGCCTGCCCGCCGAGAACGCCGCGATCAAGCACAACGCGCACCCGGCGGAGTGGACCTACGCCAACATCGAGACCCAGGCCAACTCCTACCGGCGCTACGCGATCTCCTTCGACTGGTCCCGTCGCCTGCACACCAGCGACACCTCGTACTACAAGTGGACCCAGTGGCTGTTCAACCGGTTCTTCGAGCGCGGCCTGGCCTACCGCAAGGGCGGCCTGGTCAACTGGTGCCCGAACGACCAGACCGTGCTGGCCAACGAGCAGGTCAAGGACGGCAGGTGCGAGCGCTGCGGCGCCGAGGTCGTCCGCCGCGAGCTGACCCAGTGGTATTTCAAGATCACTGACTACGCCGACCGGCTGCTGGACGACATGGCCCTGCTGGAGGGCGGTTGGTCCGAGCGCGTGCTGACCATGCAGCGCAACTGGATCGGCCGGTCCGAGGGCGCCGACGTCAACTTCGTGATCGAGGGCCGCGACGAGCCGGTCACCGTCTACACCACCCGTCCCGACACCCTGTACGGCGCCACCTTCTTCGTGGTCGCCCCGGACGCGCCGCTGGCCGAGGAGATCGTCACCGACGACCGGCGCGAGGCGTTCGAGGCCTACCGGGTCGAGGTGTCCAAGCTGTCCGACATCGACCGGCTGTCCACCGAGAAGGAGAAGACCGGCGTCTTCCTGGGCCGGTACGCCGTCAACCCGGTCAACGGCGAGCGCATGCCGGTCTGGGCGGCCGACTACGTGCTGTCCGACTACGGCCATGGCGCCATCATGGCCGTGCCCGCGCACGACCAGCGCGACCTGGACTTCGCCCGCGCCTTCGACCTGCCGGTGCGGGTGGTCGTGCACACCGGCCTGGCCGATCCCGGCGAGACCGGCATCGCCACCAGCGGTGACGGCGCGATGGTCAACTCCGGCCCGCTGGACGGCCTGGCCAAGACCGAGGCGATCCGGAAGATCATCGAGGTGCTGAGCGAGCGGGGCACCGGACGGTTCACGGTCAACTTCCGGCTGCGCGACTGGCTGCTGTCCCGCCAGCGCTTCTGGGGCTGCCCGATCCCGATCATCCACTGCGCCGACTGCGGCGAGGTCCCCGTCCCCGACGACCAGCTGCCCGTCACCCTGCCCGACATGCGCGGCGAGGCCCTGGCACCCAAGGGCGTATCCCCGCTGGCCTCGGCCGAGGACTGGGTCAACGTCTCCTGTCCCAAGTGCGGCGGCCCGGCCAAGCGCGACACCGACACGATGGACACCTTCGTCGACTCCTCCTGGTACTTCCTGCGCTACGTCGACCCGGCCTACGACGAGGGCCCGTTCGACGTCGAGCGCGTGCGCAGGTGGGGCCCGATCGACCAGTACATCGGCGGCGTCGAGCACGCCGTGCTGCACCTGCTGTACTCCAGGTTCTTCACCAAGGTCCTGCACGACATGGGGATGGTCGACTTCGTCGAGCCCTTCACCCGCCTGCTGAACCAGGGGCAGGTCATCAACCAGGGCAAGGCGATGTCCAAGTCACTGGGCAACGGCGTCGACCTGGGGCAGCAGATCGACGCCTACGGTGTCGACGCGGTCAGGCTCACCGTCGTCTTCGCCGGACCGCCCGAGGACGACATCGACTGGGCCGACGTCTCCCCGGCGGCGTCGCAGAAGTTCCTGGCCCGCGCGTTCCGCGTGATGGCCGAGGCCGGTGCGGCCTCGGCGCCCGGAGTGGACGTCACCGCCGGAGACCTGAACCTGCGCAAGGTCGTCCACCACACGATCGACGAGGTCACCAAGCTGGTCGACTCCCACCGCTTCAACGTCGCGGTGGCCCGCATGATGGAGCTGACGAGCGCGGCCCGCAAGGCCATCGACTCCGGGCCCGGCGCGGCCGACCCGGCGGTCAGGGAGGCCGCCGAGACCCTGGCGGTCATGCTGTCCCTGGTCGCGCCGTACGCGGCGGAGGAGGGCTGGGAGCGGCTGGGACACTCCGCCTCGGTCGCCACCGCGGGCTGGCCGGTGGCCGACCCGGCGCTGCTGGTCCAGGAGTCGGTCACCTGTGTCGTCCAGGTCGCGGGCAAGGTGCGCGACCGGCTGGAGGTCTCCCCGGAGATCTCCGAGGCGGACCTGGAGGCGCTGGCCCTGGGGTCGGAGAAGGTCCGGTCCTTCCTGTCCGGTACGCCGCGCAAGGTGATCGTCCGCGCCCCCAAGCTGGTCAACATCGTCCCCTAGGGGGTCGTGAGCCGGTCGACCTCGTCCCCTGGGAGCCGTGGAGCGGGCGGCCGGGCAAGGCCGTCGTGTGGTGGGTGAGGCCGCGGCGCGTGGTCTCGAAGGCCGCTGCCGGAACGCGGACCGGAGGTGCTCGGGGGTCGCCCATCGGATGGACGACTCCCGAGCGGCTCACCGGCGGGTCCCCGCTCCCGGTCACCCGCCGGGCTTCCGGCGCTCATCTCCGCTCTATCGATCAGCGTGCCGGTGTCCGTTGACGTGGGATCTTCCGAGGCGTCCCTTCACCCTTCATCCGAAAACGCCGGAGGGGCGGGGTCCCGATGTCGGGACCCCGCCCCTCCGGCGTGTCGCGCGTCCTCCGGCTGTCGTGCGGAGGCTGGAGGCGCGTGGTGTGGAACTCGCGCCGGAACGGTGTCTTCCGGAGCTCGCCCGGCGGATGCGAAGACCCGCCGGTGAGCCAGGCGGACACGGAAACCGGCGGACGCGGAGAACGGTCCGAAAGCCACCCGGAAACCGGCGGACGCGGAGAACGGTCCGGGGTCGCCGGGGACGCTCGCGTCAGAGCTTGCGGAGGACCGCGACGACCTTGCCGAGCACGGTGGCCTCGTCACCCGGGATCGGGTCGTAGTTGGGGTTGTGCGGGACCAGCCAGACATGGCCGTCTCTGCGCTTGAAGGTCTTGACCGTGGCCTCGCCGTCGATCATCGCCGCGACCACGTCGCCGTTGTCGGCGACCGGCTGCTGGCGTACGACCACCCAGTCGCCGTTGGCGATGGCGGCCTCGATCATCGAGTCACCGGTCACCTGGAGGAGGAAGAGCGTGCCCTCGCCGACGAGCTGCTTGGGCAGGGCGAAGACGTCCTCGATGCTCTCCTCGGCGAGGATGGGGCCACCGGCGGCGATCCGGCCGACCAGGGGGACGTAGGCGGCGGTCGGGCGGCTGACCGGAGCCTCGTCCTCGCCGGAGTCGGGATCCACCCACAGCACGGGCTCGCCGGGAAGGCGGACCTCCAGGGCGCGGGGGCGGTGCGGGTCACGCCGCAGGTAGCCCTTGCGCTGCAAAGCCGTCAGCTGGTGCGACACGCTGGAGGTGCTGGTGAGCTGCACCGCCTCACCGATCTCCCGCATGGACGGCGGATAGCCGCGCTGCTGCACGGAATCGCGGATCACCTCAAGGATCTTCCGCTGCCTGGGGGTGAGGCCAAGGGAGTCACGCCTTCGCACCGCCAGGTCGCTGGCGGCCGAACCGTTCTCGTTGTGCTGGCTCATACGAACTCCTCGCCTCCCGGTCTGTATCTGACGCGTCGCACACAGCGACCATACCTCGGCCGAAGATCATATTCAAACAATTGTTCGAATGTCCTCGAAATCGGCGACGCCGTGGTGTACAACATCGTACGGGAGTTCGATCGACATCGTGTTCGATTCGCCGATCTTTCTTCGACATGTGTTCGGCCAGGTCGAGGGGATGGGGGTCACCATGAAACCGACCACGACGACACCGCGATCCAGGACCGCGCCGGCATCCCGGGCCGCGCGGCGATCACCGGAGGCGCCGCGCCTGCGGCTCGTGCCGCCCCCGAGACCGGAGCCGGGATCGGGGCCGGAGCGGAGCCTCGCGCCGGAGTCCGCGCGAAGGCCCGAGGCGGGTCCGGGGTCCGGGGCGGGGCCGGGATCCGACCGGGGGCCGGTGCCGGGGCCGCGAGCCGGCCGCGGGGCGGCACAAAGGTCCGGGCCGGGGTCCGGGCGTACGCCCGAGCGGGTGTCCGGGCGGACGTCCGGGCGTGAGACGAAGCGGGGGTCGGGGCGGGCGGTCGATCGGGAGCCGGGGCGGGGGTCCGGATCCAGGCCGAGGCCGGCGGCGCGATCGGCGGTGGCGCCCGCGGCGCGGGTCCGCCGCTCCGGAGTCGACCGTCCCGCGCCCGTCCGGCGGCCACTCCGGCTCACCAGGCGTGGAAGGATCGTGGCGGTGGCGGTGCTCGCGCTGTTCACCCTGGGGGTGCTCTGGATCGGCGGGCGCATCGACATGGCCTCGGCGGGCGGGCGGCCGGATCTTGAGGGTCTTCCCCGGATCACGGTGCACGCGGGCGACACGCTGTGGGAGATCGCGGACGCGTTGACCGAGGAGGCCGACGCCGGCCCGACGGTCCGTCGTGTCATGGACCTCAACGGGCTGCCCGGCCCCGAGGTCCGGCCGGGGACCCGGCTCTATCTCCCCGAGGGCCTCGTCCGCTGAGGCCCGGGAGGGCCACCCCGAGGTGGGGGTGGGGCGGCATGCGCGAGGGGCGGTCGGCGAGCGGGAGAGAAGGGCCCGAGGGGCGGTCGGTCCACGCGGGGGACGGGTTCGAGGAGCGGTCGGCGTACGCGGGAGAGGGGCCCGAGGCGGTCGGCGGGCGAGGGTGGGGCCCGAGGTGGTCGGCGGGCGGGGGAGAGGTCCGAGGGGCGGTCGACGGGCGCGGGAGAGGGATTCCAGGGTGCGGTCCGGCGGGGGCGGGAGAGAGGCGCGGGGCCTTTCGCCTGACAGATCGCCCGGGGCGGATGTGAGGGAAGGGGCGCCCGGGGTGGGAGGGGCCTCGCCCGGGTGGCGACACGCCGGGATGTGACGGCTGATCAGCGACTTCGTCCGGCAAGGTCGTTTCAACTTGCGTTCATGGTCGCGCACTTCTACGGTTGGACCACAACATCTAGTGGCTGTATCGCAACCCTTCACCACAGATTGTGGTTCCATTACCGCATCTCGACTATTCGAAGATGTGTGCGCGAGCGTCTAGGCGTGCGCGCCGTGGGTAGGTGAGGTGGGTCGGCCGCTTCGGTAGTCAAGGAGGCGACACGCGTGCATTGTCCGTTCTGTCGCCATCTGGACACGCGGGTCATCGACAGCCGGGCCACCGAGGACGGTGGAGCCATCCGCCGCAGGCGCACGTGCTCGGAATGCGGGCGCAGGTTCACCACGCAGGAGACCGTCCTGCTCATGGTGAGCAAGCGAAGCGGTGTGACGGAGCCGTTCTTCAGGGAGAAGGTGATCGCCGGGGTCCGGCGGGCCTGCCAGGGGCGGTCCGTCAGCGAGGACTCCCTGGCGCAGCTGGGCCAGCGGGTCGAGGAGAGCATCCGGGCCACCGGATGCGCCGAGATCGCGGCCCACGAGGTCGGGCTGGCCATCCTGGGCCCGCTCCGCGAGCTGGACGAGGTGGCGTACCTGCGGTTCGCCTCCGTCTACCGCGGATTCGAGACGCTGGCCGACTTCGAGGCGGAGATCGAGAAGCTCCGGGCGGAGCGCTCCACCGGGCAGGACTGATGCAGACCCCGGGCGCCGGGGGTGAGGCGGCGCGTTGGTGTGGTCCGATTCGAGGGTTCTACGGAGCCCCAGGAGGGGGAAGTCATGACGGAGACTGTCGGCGCGGTGACACGTGGGAGCAAGAGGCCGCGTAAGGGCCTGAGGATGAAGCGCGTCTTCACCACGCCAGGCGTCCATCCCTATGACGAGCTGACCTGGGAGCGCCGTGACATCGTCATGACCAACTGGCGCGACGGCTCGATCAACTTCGAGCAGCGCGGCGTGGAGTTCCCCCAGTCGTGGTCGGTCAACGCCGCCAACATCGTGACCACCAAATACTTCCGCGGCGCGGTCGGCACCCCGCAGCGGGAGTGGAGCCTCAAGCAGCTCGTCGACCGGGTGGTGGGCGTCTACACCCGTACGGCGGTCGAGCACGGCTACTTCGCCGGTGACGAGGACGCCGAGATCTTCGACCACGAGCTCAAGCACGCTCTGGTCAACCAGGTCTTCAGCTTCAACTCGCCCGTCTGGTTCAACGTCGGCACCGCGTCGCCGCAGCAGGTCAGCGCCTGTTTCATCCTGGCCGTCGACGACCAGATGGAGTCGATCCTCGACTGGTACAAGGAAGAGGGCGTGATCTTCAAGGGAGGGTCGGGCTCCGGCGTCAACCTCTCCCGGATCCGTTCCTCCAAGGAGCTGCTCTCCAGCGGCGGCACCGCGAGCGGCCCGGTCTCCTTCATGCGCGGCGCCGACGCCTCCGCCGGGACGATCAAGTCCGGGGGCGCCACCCGCCGCGCCGCCAAGATGGTCGTCCTCGACGTCGACCACCCCGACATCGAGGAGTTCGTCGAGACCAAGGCGCGCGAGGAGGACAAGGTCCGCGCCCTCCGCGACGCCGGGTTCGACATGGACCTGGGCGGCAAGGACATCGTCTCCGTCCAGTACCAGAACGCCAACAACTCCGTGCGCGTCTCCGACGAGTTCATGCGCGCGGTGGAGAACGGCGAGGAGTTCGGCCTGCGCGCCCGCCTCACCGGCGAGGTCATCGAGAAGGTCGACGCCAGAGGGCTGTTCCGCAAGATGGGCAAGGCGGCGTGGGAGTGCGCCGACCCCGGCGTCCAGTACGACGACACGATCAACGACTGGCACACCAGCCCGGAGACGGGCCGCATCACCGCGAGCAACCCCTGCTCCGAATACCTGCACCTCGACAACTCCTCGTGCAACCTGGCGAGCATCAACCTGCTGAAGTTCCTGAAGGACGACGACACCTTCGACATCGCGAACTTCGTGAAGATCACCGAGCTGGTCATCACCGCGATGGACGTCTCCATCACCTTCGCCGACTTCCCGACCGAGAAGATCGACGAGACCACCCGCGCCTACCGCCAGCTGGGCATCGGCTACGCCAACCTCGGCGCGCTGCTCATGGCCACCGGCCACGCCTACGACTCCGACGGCGGCCGCGCGGTCGCCGGGGCCATCACCTCGCTGATGACCGGCGTCTCCTACCGCCGCAGCGCCGAGCTGGCCGCGGTCGTGGGCCCGTACGACGGCTACGCCCGCAACGCCGACGCGCACAAGCGGGTCATGCGCAAGCACAACGACGCGAACGAGGCCCTGCGCACGTTCGACGAGATCGACGGGGCCATCCACCGCGAGGCCTCCAGGCAGTGGATCGAGTGCCTGCGGCTCGGCGACCGCAACGGCTACCGCAACGCCCAGGCCTCGCTCCTCGCCCCGACCGGCACCATCGGCCTGATGATGGACTGCGACACCACCGGCATCGAGCCCGACCTCGCCCTGGTCAAGTTCAAGAAGCTCGTCGGTGGCGGCTCCATGCAGATCGTCAACCAGACGATCCCGCGCGCGCTGCGGCGGCTGGGCTACCAGGAGGAGCAGGTCGAGGCGATCGTCGAGTTCATCGCCGAGCACGGCCACGTCGTCGACGCCCCCGGGCTGCGGCGCGAGCACTACGAGGTGTTCGACTGCGCCATGGGCGAGCGCGCGATCGCCCCGATGGGCCACGTCCGGATGATGGCCGCGGCCCAGCCGTTCCTGTCCGGGGCGATCTCCAAGACGGTGAACCTTCCCGAGTCCGCGACGATCGAGGACATCGAGCAGGTCTACATGGAGGGCTGGAAGCTCGGCCTCAAGGCCCTCGCCGTCTACCGCGACAACTGCAAGGTCGGCCAGCCCCTCTCGGTCTCGGGCTCGGGCAAGAAGACCGAGGAGAAGGAGAGGCCCGCCGAGCCGGAGATCCAGGTCGTGGAGATCAGCCGCCCGACCCGGCGCCGGATGCCGAACCAGCGCCCCAGCACCACCACCCGCTTCACCGTGGGAGGCGCCAAGGGTTACATGACCGCCTCGTCCTACCCCGACGACGGTCTCGGCGAGGTCTTCCTGAAGATGTCCAAGCAGGGCTCGACCCTCGCGGGCGTCATGGACGCGTTCTCGGTCGCCATCTCCATCGGCCTGCAGTACGGGGTGCCGCTGGAGACGTACGTCGGCAAGTTCGTCAACATGCGCTTCGACCCGGCCGGCATGACCGACGACCCGGACGTCCGCATCGCCGCCTCGGTGATGGACTACATCTTCCGCCGGCTGGCCCTGGACCACCTGCCCTACGACGACCGCGCCGCCCTCGGGATCTTCTCCGCCTCCGAGCGCGCCGCCCAGCAGCGCGGTGAGGACCCGGCCCCGATCCACACCGCCGACGAGGTCATCGCCGAACTCGCCACCTCGGCCCCCATCGAGACGGCCTCCATCGAGTCGGCCCCCGTCGAGGAGCCGAAGTCCCGCCCCGAGGCGGCACCCGTGGAGACCCCGCGCCGCACCGGCTCCCTGGAGTCCCACCAGGGCCGCACCGCCGACGCGCCGCTCTGCATGACCTGCGGCACCAAGATGCGCCCGGCCGGCAGCTGCTACGTCTGCGAGGGCTGCGGCTCCACCAGCGGCTGCAGCTAAAACGGATCGAGATACGACATCGTGGGAAAATCCACCTAATCCTCCATATGAAACAGGCGCCTGACGGCTTTGTCGCGCTGAGGGGGTAATCGAAGAGGAGCGGGAAGCCCGGTACCGGGCTTCCCGCTCCTGCTGTCTCGTCAGCCCATGAGGCATGGATGACGGATGGCCGGCCAGGCGAGATCGGGCGCCGACGGATCGGCCAGATCAAGAGTGCGTTCCGCCGTATCGAGGAGTTGCTTATAGGTGGACGACCGTGATTCGTGAAAGGTGAGAACTGTGGACACGTAGGGTCTCGTTGATCCGAGCTTCAGGGAAAGCGGGGTGGCCGATGATGACAAGAACGGCTGTCGCGCGACGGGTGTCAACGCCGTGGCCGAGGATCGCGTCAAGGTTCTCGTCGAGGAGTTTCAGATAGTTCTGTGCCTGGGCTACACCTTCGTGCACTTTTTTGGTGGGGATGGTCGATGTCCGGTGGCTGGCAATGACCTTGACGGTGGCGCGTTTCAGTTCGGCCACGCGCAGAACGCCGTCGGGGCGGAGCGACGAGATGTCGAGTTCCAGGCCGCGGGTCAGCCTACGGCGTAGGGACTGGCCAACAACCCGCCGCCGAACAGCCACTATGCGCCGGTGAGTGTTTTCCGGATCTGGGACTCCGAACGCCACCGACAGAACTCGGTTGTCAGCCAGAACTGAGGGATGAAACGGGTGAGCCGGCGCGGTTGTTATCGTCTCGGCCATGCATGAGGAGCGGTCAACAGGACCCAAGGGCTTCAGGTAGCCCGTCAGGATATACCTGGCGGTGTCATCGGGGAGTCCCATGTCCCGCACCGTCCATCATGTTTCCCGATCGCGTTCCGGTACCGGTCATGTGTCCGGTGGTCCCTGGCGGTCGGTGACTGTCGTTGATCTGCGGTACAGCGGCGCGTGCCTGGAGGAGGCCGTCCGGGACGGTCGCCGGCCGCGCCCAGAACTCGTCCGCCGCGGGACTGTCGTCCACTCCTGGGCGCGGGTTGATCCTCATGATCGATTCGTGTCGCGACAGGCGGGCGTCGAAGAGCGCCGGGAACGGCGGCGACTTCGCCGTTCTGCCGCGGTGATTCGTCAGGTGGTCAACGCCGCGGTCGATGACTGTCCCGCCGACGAGGCGCTGGAGGATCTCGACGTTCCGCCGGCACGGCACCGCCGTAACGCGGTCTGGCTGGCGTGATCGCCCGAGGAGTACCGCATCTTTGGAATCAGGCGCACTGCCCCGGTGTCCCCGGGCGCAAGAGCGGCGTCGGGTAGATCGGATGGACAGGCCTGACCCTCACGGCTTCGCACGCGACTGTTCGGACATGGGTGCTCACTTGGCGCCGTAGGCCTGGCGCCACTGCTCGGCCGCTTGCAGCATCGCGTGGCCGACATGGTCGAAGAAGTCGCCGATGTCCCGTAACCGGGTCCCGGCGGGTGAGGTGACTCCGAGCGTCGCCGCTCCCTGGCGGGCGAAGTCGGCCAGCAGCGTGTTCTGGCGGGCACTGGCCATCCAGCCGCGGAACCAGGCGTCGGCGTCGATGACGTAGCGGTCGCGCCGCCGGCGGGGGTCGCGTTCGCGGCGGATCAGCTCCTGCCGTTCGAGCTCGCCGACGGCCTTGGAGATGGAGGCGGGACTGACCCGCAGCCTGCGGGCGAGCTCGGCCGCGGTGAGGCTGCCGCTGTCGGTGAGGTAGAGGCCGGCGAGGACGCGGGCGGTCATCCGCGACAACCCGGTGTTGATCATGAGTGTGGTGAACCTCTCCTCCAGATCGTCGACCGCTTCACGGTCACGTTCCCCGGGGGGCGGCGGACGTCTGCGGGCGCGTTCACGGGTGGCCTGGTGCGCCTGGTCGGCCTGGTAGCGATCGGGGCCGCCGTTTCGGGCCACCTCGCGCGAGACGGTGGACAGCGGCCGGTTCAGACGGGCGGCGATCTCGGTGTGGGTGAGCCCTCCGGCCAGCCCGTCGGCGATCTGCCGACGCTCCTGGTGGGTCAGCCTGCCTCCGGGCATGGGCGGCGCCTTCCTGGTCGTACGCGCGAGGACGGGGGCATTCTTGCATTCGCATTCATCTCATTGCAAGTTTGTCCGCTTGCGTTCACGGTCATCGCCATTGCAAGCTCGATAAAGTGCCTGCCTGAGAGACTTTTTTGCATTGACAGTTTTGTGAATGCAAGTTAGCTTTTTGTTTGTTGTAAAGATCGAATGTCGCGGGCCCAACGCTCCCGATGGGAATCCCCACGAAGTCCCGGCGTCGTTTCGGGCGAACCTCCCGGCGGGCGAGCGCGCGGGTGGTGTGACAGGCGAGGTTCACGGCCACCCGGTGGACCGTCGGCCTCGGCTCGCCCCGGCGGACGGCATCCCGCCGCCCCATCCCTCCATCCCTCGAAAGGAACCGACGTGATCGCATCGCAGTCCGCCAAGGCGGCGCTACTCGCCGCCGCGACCCTGGCCGCCACGGCCCTGCCCATCACCGCGTCGCCTGCCATCGCGTCGCCTGCCACCGCGTCGTCCGCCACCGCGTCCGCTCCCGGACATCCCGGGGTGCAGCAGGTGCTTGACCAGGCGGTGGCCGCCAAGCTCGCTCCCGGCATGGTCGCCGACGTCCGCGACGGCCGCCGCTCCTGGTTCGGCTCGGCGGGCGTGTCCGACACCGGGACCGGACGCGAGCGCCGGCGGAACGAGCGGTTCCGCATCGGCAGCGCCTCCAAGGCCTTCACCGCCACCGTGGTGCTCAAGCTCGCGGCCGAAGGCAGGCTGAGCCTCGACGACACCCTGGACACGTGGCTGCCCGGCCTGTTCGACAACAGCGCCTACGAGCCCGACAGGATCACCGTCAGGCAACTGCTCAACCAGACCAGCGGCGTCTACGCCTACTCCGACGACCCGGCGTTCTTCGCCACGGGCGTCGGTCCCGAGTGGTTCGAGCACCGCTACGACACCCACACCCCGGAAAAGCTGGTGGGGATCGCCCTCGCCCACCCGCCCACCGGCGAGCCGGGCCGGAGTTTCAAGTACTCCAACACCAACTACATCCTCGCCGCGATGATCGTCGAGAAGGCGACGGGCAGGACGTTCGAACAGGAACTCATCCGGACCGTCATCCGCCCCCTGCGCCTGACCGGCACCTCCCTGCCCCGCACCGACCCCGGGATCCGCGGCCCGCACCCGGTGCACTACTCCATCCTGTTCTCCCGCGACCCCCGGCCCGCCGTCCACGACGCCACCCGGATGAACCAGTCCTTCGCCTGGTCCGCCGGCGGTGTCATCTCCACCACCGCCGACCTCAACCGGTTCTTCGCCGCCCTGTTCGGCGGGCGCGTCCTGCCTCCCGCGCAACTGCGCGAGATGCTCACCACCGTCCCCACCGAAGGAGCGAACTGGATCCCCGGCACGCGCTACGGTCTGGGCGTCTTCGAACAGGAGCTGCCCTGCGGCACCAGCGTCTGGGGCAACGCCGGCGCCACCTACGGCTCCTGGAGCTACGCCATGGGCACCCGCGACGGCGAACACCGCCTCACCACCCAGGTCAACGGTGACTGGGCCCCGCTCAGCGTCTTCACCGACGCGCTCGCCGCCGAATTCTGCCCGGCCGGTACGAACCGGAGCCGATGACAACCGGGGCCAGGCCGACGAGGCTGTCGCGGCTGCGGGCCGTGTGGCCGGGCACGCACGGCCCGGCTGGGCGGCCGGAGTTAACGGGTGGCGGCCACGAGGGGTCTGTGGTCACAGTGGATCCGTGCCGGAGAACAATTTTGACGAACGGACAGCGGAAACCTACGAGGCCAAGTGGCCGGAACTGTTCGACCCGGCGGTCGTCGACCCGGCCGTCGACTTCCTCGCCGATCTGGCGGGATCGGGCACGGCTCTCGAACTCGGCATCGGTACCGGCCGCATCGCGTTGCCGCTCAGCCGACGAGGCGTTCGCGTGCACGGGATCGAACTGTCGACGGCCATGGTGGCGCGGCTGCGGGCCAAGCCCGGCGCGGAGAGCGTCGGCGTGACCGTCGGCGACTTCGCGACCACGGGGCCGGGCGGCGCCTTCCGGCTCGCGTACCTTGTGCGCAACACGATCACGAACCTGACCACGCAGGACGAGCAGGTCGAGTGCTTTCGCAACGTGGCGGCGCACCTGGAACCCGGCGGCCTCTTCGTCATCGAGGTCTACGTCCCGGAACTCCGGCGTCTCCCGCCCGGCCAGACCGTCCACCCCTTCACCGTGACCCCGGCCCACCTCGGCTTCGAGGAGTACGACGTCGCGTCGCAGATCGCGTTCTCCCATCACTACTGGGTGGTGGACGGCCGGCTTGAGACCCGGTCGTCGCCGCACCGCTACGTATGGCCGTCCGAGCTGGACCTCATGGCGCGGCTCGCCGGGATGACCCTGCGCGAGCGATGGGCCGGCTGGAGGCGCGAGCCCTTCACCGGCGACAGCAGAAGCCACATCTCGGTCTGGCGGCGGCCCTAGCGCTGTCCTGGATACCCCGTGCCGAACACGTGCCCTGCCGCGAGGGAGGCCGGAGTCGGCCCCGTACGGCTCTCACAGGCGGTAGACCCGGCGGGCGGTCGCGGCGAAGACGTTCTGGACGACCTGGGGGGAGCGGCGGGCGAGGACCTCCTGCCAGGTGGAGACCAGGGTGGGCAGGCCGGTCCAGATCTTCTCGATCGGGAAGTTGCTCCCCCACATGCAGCGGTGCGAGCCGAAGGCCTCCAGGCAGGTGTCCGTGACCGTCTCGATCAGCGAGCGGTCCACGCGGTGCACGAACGTGCCCTGGCCGGTGAGCTTCACCACGACGTTGGGCCGTTCGGCCAGCAGTCTCAGGCCGCGTTTCCACTCCGCCACCCTGGACGCCTCGAAGTCGTCGAGCATCCCCGCGTGGACCAGGACGAACGTGACGTCCGGGAAGTCGTCGACGAAGCTCGCGGCGTCGGCCATCTGCCCGGAGAACACCTGGAGCTCGAACAGCCAGCCGAGGTCGGCGAGCGAGGCGATGTTGCGGCGGAAGACGGGATCCTTCATGCGGTCGGGGCCGGAGGCGAAACGGAACTCCGGCCGCTCGTGCCAGTGCAGCTGCAGCCGGGTGCCCCTCATCAGCGGGGTGAGCGCGGCCTGGCGGCGCATCACGTCGGCCGCGCCCTCGTCGAAGAGGTCCGCGGAGCCGATCACGGCCGTCGGCCAGCCGGTCTCGGCGTGCGTCTCGCTCAGCCAGCGCACCTCGTCCAGGGCGCGGTCGAGCGGCCAGTTGGCCTGCACGTAGACCGCGGAGGTGATGCCGCAGGCGGTGGCCTCCTCGACGTACTCCGACACCGGGTAGTCGCGGCGGATCGGTTCGTAGGGGCCGAAGATGCGCGGGATCATCTCGCCCTGGAGCCAGGGCAGGTCGGCGGCGCGCCAGATATGGTGGTGCGCGTCGACGATCCCGGTGGGAGCCGGACGGGGGGTGGTGTCGTTCATCGGATACCTCCGGCGTGGAGACCCCCGGCCTCGGCCCCGCGGAGGGACCTGTCCGTGGGGGATGTCATGAGCGGGTTCCCTGTTGAGCAGGGCGTGGAGCGGGGTTTGGAGGCGGCCACAGCCTGGCGGCCGCGCGCCGGGGGCCGGACAGGACCGCCGGGAGGCGGCGGACCTCCGCGAGGGCGGTGGGCAGGTCACTCACGCCGCCGAGGTGGTCCAGGTGGGGGAGCTGGGCGGCCATGGCGCGCGTGACCGGGCTGTAGGTGGGCGAGCACGCCAGCGGCGACCACCAGACGAGCCGGTGGCTCAGCCGGGACAGGCGGGCGGTCGCGCGGACCATGGGGACGTGGTCGCCGCGTTCGAGCCCGTCGGACAGCACGATCACGAGCGCGCCCCTCGCGAGCGCCACGAACCGCGGGACGCCCAGGAACTCCCGCAGCGCCGCCCCGATCGCGGTGCCGCCGTCGGCGTCCGTCACCTGCTCGGACACCGCTCGCAACGCCCGGCCGGTGTGAGGGTACGACAGCGCGGAGGTGATCCTGGTGAGCCTGGTGCCGAAGGTGAAGACCTCGGTACGGGCCGGTGCCGCGCGCAGCGCCGTGTGCGCCAGGCGGAGCAGGTCGGGGGTGTGCCGTCGCAGCGAGCCCGAGACGTCGACCAGGATGAGCAGGCGGCGCGGGCGCGGGGGGCGGGCGCGCCGGCGCAGCTCGATGATCTCCCCGTCGTGGCGGTGCGCCCGCCGCCAGGCGTGCCGCACGTCCAGCCGGTCGCCGGTCCGCGCCGGGCGCCGCCGCCTCGACGGGGTCGAGGGCAGTACGGCGGGCCAGGCGGCCTCCAGCGCCCGGGTGACCGGGCGCCACCGGTCGCCGGCCGGGTCGAAGTCCCGCCTGCCGTACGTGCTGAGCGTGCTGGCCTCGACGCCGTCGCCGGGCAGCACCTCTCGCGGGGCGGGGTCGTCCTCGCCCGGCCCCTGGGGGGAGGGGACGTCGCTCTCCCCGGCGGGGGGCGGCGGTACGGCGTCGGGGAGGCCGCCCTGCCGGAACCACGCGGTGAAGACCCGGTCGAACGCGGCGAGCTCCTCGATGTCGTGCAACAGGGTGATCCGGGCGTACCAGTACAGGGCGGTCAGGTCGCGCGGCGGCGACTCGCCGACGACCCGCAGCAGGTCGGCCTGTTTCGGCAGCGCGGTGGTCACGCCCGCGGCGCGCAGCGCGGACAGGAACCCCCACACGTGACCGGCCGCGAGGGTGACGGGCCCGGCGTCGCCGGGGGACCCTCCCGCGAGGGCGGCGGGCTCAGGCATCGCCGGACCGTTTGACGGGCTCGGCGTCGCGGGACGGCTTCCTCGCGAGGGCGGCAGGCCCGGCGTCGCCCACTGTGAGGGGGGTGGGTCCGGTGTCGCGGGACGGGTTTACCGTGGGGGCGGTCGAGGGTTCTCGGTGGCCGGTGGGCTCAGGCATCGCCGAAGAGCTCCTCCGCGTGCCCGACGAGCAGCCGGGTGTCCTCCTCGTCCTTGATGAGCAGGCCGAGGGCGCGGCGCAGCGCCACGGGCCAGGGGCTGCCGCCCTCGGCCAGGGCGACCGCGCCCCTGGCCCACTCCACGGACTCGGCGATGCCGGGCCGTTTGAGCAGCGGCAACCCGCGTACCCGCTGGACGGCGCGTACCAGCCCCTCCGCCGCCCGCTCCTCCAGGCCGGGTACGGCCGCGCGCAGGATCGCCCGCTCGCGGTCGACCTCGGGGAAGGCGATCCAGTGGTAGAGGCATCGCCGCTTGAGCGCGTCGTGCAGCTCGCGGGTCCGGTTGGAGGTGAGCACCACGACCGGCGGCGTGCGCGCCCTGATGGTGCCCAGCTCGGGGACGGTGATCTGGAAGTCGCCCAGGAACTCCAGCAGGAACGCCTCGAACTCGCTGTCGGCGCGGTCGATCTCGTCGATCAGCAGGACCGCGCCGCGATCGGTCTCCAGGGCGCGCAGCAGCGGCCGCCGCAGCAGGAACTCCTCGCGGTAGAGGTCGCCGACCTCCTGGCCGCGGCTCTCGGCCACCCGGACCCGCAGGAGCTGCTTGGGATAGTCCCACTCGTACAGCGCCTGTCCGGAGTCCAGCCCCTCGAAGCACTGGAGCCGGATGAGCTCCCGGCCGACGACGCGGGAGAGCACCGTGGCGATCTCGGTCTTCCCGACGCCGGGTTCCCCTTCGAGCAGCAGCGGCCGGCCCAGCCGCAGCGCCAGGTGGACGGCGGTGCAGAGTCCCTCGTCGGCGAAGTATCCCTCCCGTTCGAGCGCCGAGGCGAGCGCGCGCTCGTCCAGGAGGCGGCCCACCGAGGAACCCCCACCGGCCTCCGAAGAGGTTCCGCCGGCCACCGAGGAGGCCCTGCCGGATGACGGGCCGGATGACGGGGCGGATGACGGGCCCGATGGCGAGCCGCCCGGCGAGGACCCGCCAGCCGCCGGGGAGCCGCCGGACGCCGAGAAGGGTTCGCCGGTGGCCGGGGGGAACCCGCCGGCCACCGGGGAGCCCCCGGCAGGCGTCACAGTTGCGCGTGCTCGGTCGTGAGCAGGTGGATCCGCTGGGTGGTGTGCGCGGCGGCGTCGGCCGCGGCGGCCTTGCCGTGTTCGGAGCCGAACGCGGCCACGCGGGCCTCGTCGTCGTCGAAGTAGAGCTCGTTCACCGAGTCGAACGCGGCGTCCTCGCCGTTGCTGACGCTCACCGTGTACTTGCGCAGCCCGGGGAGCTTCCTGGCGAACTCGACGTGGTCCTCCACGACCCACTTCGCGAACTCCTCGTGGGACAGGTTCTCCGCGCGCTTGAGCAGTGAGACGACTTTCAGCATGGTTATCGGTTCCTCCGGATCGGATGGGTTCTCAGGTGTTCAGGCGTTCCCGGGCGAGGACACCTCGCGCGGGACGTCCTCGCGCAGGGCGTCCAGCCCGCGCAGGACGCGTTCGGGGGTGAAGGGCATCGCCGTGACACGTACACCGCAGGCGTCGAAGATGGCGTTGGCGATGGCCGGGATCGGCGCGTTGGCGGTCATCTCGCCGATGCCCTTGGCACCGTAGGGCCCGTTGCCCGCCGGACGCTCCAGGAACAGGCTGTGCTGTACGGGAATGTCGGCCGGTCCCGGCATCAGATAGTCGGCGAAGTCGCGGGGCCCGTGGTCGCGCCGGGGGTAGTAGGGCTCGGTGGTCTCGAACAGGGCGTGCGACATGCCCATCCAGGCGCCGCCCTCGACCTGCTGGGTCGCCATCGCCGGGTTGAGCGCCCGGCCGATCTCGTAGGCGTTGTACAGCTCCAGCACCTCGACCGTCCCGGTCTCGTCGTCCACCTCGACGACGGCGACCGTGCACGCGTGCGCCTGGCACGAGTCGGGGTCCATCTCTCCCGTCTCGGGCACCGGCGTGCTCGGCTCCTTGAGGAAGATGCCGCGCCCGGAGATCGTACGGCCGTGCTTGAAGTGCGCGGCGAGGGCGAGGTCGGTGATGTGGATGCTCGGCTGGTCCGAGCCCTTGAGCTTGATGACGCCGGTGCCGTCGGTCTCCAGGTCCCCGGCGTCGACCTCCAGCTCCTCGGCCGCGACCTCCAGCATCACGCCGCGAGCCTCGGCCGCCGCCATGATGACGGCGTTGCCGACGCGGTGGGTGCCCCGGCTGGCGAAGGTCCCCATGCAGTGCGGGCCGGTGTCGGTGTCGGCGGTGTTGACCAGGACGTTCTCGATCGGCAGGCCGAGCGTCTCGGCGGCGCACTGCGCGGCGATCGTCTTGATGCCCTGGCCGAGGTCCACCGAGGACAGCGTGATCACGAACGTGCCCGTGGTCGTGGCGTGGATCAGCGCCTGTGACGGGTCGCCGCCGAGGTTCATGCCGGTCGGGTAGTTGACCGACGCGTATCCGCGCCCGCGCAGCCTGGCCATGGCCTACAGCCCCTCTCGTGTCGTCGAGGACATCCGGCGGTACGCCTCGGGCAGCTCGTGCCCGGACATCTCCGCGGCCTTCTGGATCACTTCGACCAGCGCGGTGCCCTCGGCGACCTTGCGGTGGGCCTTCACGTCCCCGTCGCGGTAGGCGTTGAGGAGGCGCAGTTGCAGCGGGTCCATGGACAGGGCCCGCGCGATCCGGTCCATCTGCGACTCCAGCGCGAAGTCGCCGATGGTCACGCCGAACCCGCGCATCGCGCTGGACGGCGTGCGGTTGGTGAACACGCAGTGGCAGTCGGCCCACACGTTCGGGATCGAGTACGGCCCCGGCATGTGGGCGGCGGCCTTGGTGGTGCCGTACGGGGTGTGCCGGGCGTAGGCGCCGGAGTCGACGTACAGCGTGACCTTGCGGCCGATGATCCGGCCGCCGGCCGTCACGGCGTCCTTGATGTAGATGCGCTCGGCCGCGCGCGGTGAGGAGACCTGCATCTCCTCGTACCTGCTGTAGACGAACTTGACCGGGCGGTCGGTCACCATGGCGGCCACGCACGCGACCGGCTCGACGACGACGTCGACCTTGCCGCCGAAGCCCCCGCCGACCGTCCCGCCGACGACGCGCAGCTTGTTGAACGGGGTCTCCAGGATCAGCGCGGTGTTGTCGAGGGTGAAGAAGCACGCCTGGGTGTCGGAGTGGACGCGCAACCGGCCGTCGGCCTGCGGGATCACCACGCAGCCGGTGGTCTCCGTGGGGGCCTGCTCGATCGGCGCCGACTCGTAGCGCCACTCGAAGACGTGGTCGGCCTCCCCGAACGCCTTCTCCACGTCGCCGAACCTGATCCGCCGGCAGTGGTGTCCCTCGTACGTGAAGAAGTTGCGGCCGTGGTACTCGTTGACCAGCGGCGCGCCCTCCGCCAGGGCCTCCTCGACGTCGAAGACGGCGGGCAGGTCCTCGTACTCCACCCTGATCCTGGCCGCGCCCTCCAGGGCCGCCGCCTCGGACTCGGCGACCACCGCGCAGATCGGCTCGCCGAGGTAGCGGACCTTGTCCACGGCCAGGATCGGCTCGTCGTCCGGCCCGACGCCGATCAGCTTGAGCGGCGTGTAGATGTTGTTCGGGATGTCGGCGTGGGTGAGGATCCGCGTGACGCCGGGCACCTCCAGGGCGGCGGTCAGGTCGACGTTCCCGATCCTGGCGTGGTGGCGGGCCGAGCGGTGCATCTTCAGGTGCAGCATCCCCCGGGGGGCGACGTCCTCGAAGAACTCGGTCCTGCCGGTGACGTGTCCCCGCGCGTCGGAGCGCTGGACGACCGAGCCGATGACGGTGAAGTCGTCCTCGCGCTCGGCGGCGAAGGAGCCCTTGTCGATGGGGGCGAGCCGGTAGGTCATCGCGACACCGCCGTCTCCGCGCTTCCCGCGCTCTCCCCGCGCCTGCGCCGGGCCGCGTCCAGGATGGCGATCATGATGGGCTGGTAGCCGGTGCACCGGCAGACGTTGCCCGAGATCGCCTCGGCCACGTCCTCCTTGGTCGGGTCGGGGTTGCGGTCCAGCAGGGCCTCGGCGACCATGATCATGCCCGCCGTGCAGAACCCGCACTGGGTGGCGAAGTTGTCGACGAAGGCGCTCTGCACCTCGTCGAGGTCCCCGCCGGCGGCGACCCCCTCAAGGGTGCGGACCGAGCAGCCCGAGACCGTTTCCACGGAGACCAGGCACGCCGTCACGGGCAGGTCGTCGACCAGCACGGTGCAGGTGCCGCAGCCGCCCTGCGCGCAGCCGCGCTTGGCGGCCGTGAGCCCCAGCGCGTCGCGCAGGGTCGCCAGGAGAGTGGTCCCCGGTCTGGCGATGAACTCCCGGGGTTCGCCGTTGACGACGAGCGAGACGATCTGTGACGACATTGTCCGGCCCTTTCTGAGAGGTGAGTGCTAGCCGGTGAAGGCCCGGCGCAGGTGCACGGGCAGGACGCGCGCCCGGTACCACGCGCTGGCGTAGGCGTCGTCGAAGGGCGCCGCGTCGGAGCGGGCGGCCTCCCCGGCCTCGGTCAGGACCTCGGGGCTCAGCGGGCGGCCCGCCAGCAGCCGCTCGGCCGACACCGCGCGCACCGGGCGCGGGGCGACGCCGCCGAGGGCGATCCTGGTCGCGCTCACCACGCCGTCCTCGGTGCGTGTCACGGAGGCGACGGTCACGATGGACGCCGAGTTGAGCCTGCGGCGCATGGCCTTGTGGTAGTACCAGGTCCCCGGTTCCGGCACGGCCGCCGTCACCGCCGTGACGAACTCGCCCGCCGCGACCCCCGAGGCGAGCACGTCGGCCACCGGGGCCTCGCGCCGCCCGCCGGGCCCGGCGATCTCGCACACCGCGTCGAGGGCGAGCAGGCAGACCGCCAGATCGCCGTACGGCTGCGCGACGAACAGGTTGCCGCCCACGGTCGCCAGGTTGCGGATCGTGGGGGAGGCGATGGTGCGTATCGCCGGGCGCAGGAAGCCGAGTCCGGGGTGCTCCTCGACGGAGGAGAGCGGGGCCGCCGCGCCGATCCTGGCGACGCCGTCGCGGACCTCGATCCCGGCCAGCCCGGCCCTTCGCAGGCTGATCAGCTCGCTCCCGGTCGCGGCCCCGCCGCTGACCAGCGGCATCACGACGGTGCCGCCGCCCATGATCTGGCCGCCCCTCGCCGAGTGGACCGCCACGGCCTCGGCGGACTCCGGCACGTGGACCGCCTGGATCATCATGTCCGGACCCCCTGCGTTACAAGTGGGTTAACTATCGATAATTGATTATCGGAACCGTAGGCTGGGATCAGTTCTGGAGTCAAGGGGAGGTCAAGAGGAGATCGATGAACGAGAATCGACACTCGATAGGATGCGCTCCATGACCGAGGAGACGACCGGGGAGCCCTCCATGCTGCCGAGGCTGACGCTGTCGCGGCAGATCCGCGACTCGCTGGTCAGCCGGATCGTCTCCGGCCAGTTCGGGCCCGGTGAGCGACTGGTGGAGACGCGTCTCGCGGCGACGTACGGCACGAGCCAGGCCCCCGTCCGCGAGGCCCTGCGCGAGCTGGAGGTCATGCGGCTGGTGGAGACCCAGCCGCGCAGGGGCACCTTCGTGCGCCCCTTCGTCCACGAGACGCTCAGGGAGAGCTACGTCGTGCGGGCCGCGCTGGAGGAGACGGCCATCCGGCTGGCCATCCTCGCCGGGACCGTCCCGCTGGAGGCGCTCGGCTCGGACGTGGCGGCGATGCGGGCCGCCGCCGACGAGGGCGACGTCGAGGCGTCCGTGCGGGCGAGCGTGTCCTTCCACCGGCGCGTCGTCGAGGCCGCTCGGAACGAGCTGCTCAGGCTCTCCTGGGAGGGGCTGCAGATCGAGGCGCGCACGTCGGTCACGATGCTCGCGACCGGCGTGGACCTCCACGACATCGCCCGCGACCACGCCGACCTGCTGGCGGTGATCGAGCGCGGCGACCTGGAGACGGCCTGCAAGCACGCCCGCGACCACCAGTGGCACTACGCCGACCTGCCGCACGACGCCCACGGCAGGATCCGCGACACCGCTGCCGGCTGAATTACCGCATATCGGGGGATTCGTGCTTGGAACCCGGAGACCGGGGTAGCCGGACCGGGCTGTCGTCATCACCGGCCGGAACGGCGGGTGCCCGATCCTTGTGAGGGGCCGGCGCCCGCCGCGGACGGACGGCGAGGTCGTACGCATGACCCCGCCGCCCGGCTCGGGAGACGAGGGACGCGGATACGGTTCGAGGAAAGGTGAGATCGTGACGAGCAACTCCGGACAGACCGGTTCCGAGGCGGCGACGGCCGCGGCCAAGACGCTGGCCGACCCGAACGCCACCGAGGAGGAGAAGTCCGCCGCCGCCAGCGCGCTGTCGCAGGCCCCGGAGAGCCACGGTGAGACCGGTGCGGAGGCGGCGTCGGCCTCGTCCAGGACGCTGTCGGACCCGGACCAGGGTGACACGGAGAAGTCCGCCGCGGCCAGCGCGCTGTCGCAGACACCGGACAACGACGACGAGAAGTGACGATCGGAACCGCCCGGAGGCCGCGCCTCCGGGCGGTTCGCCGTCCAGGCCGTCGCGAGGCCGTCGCGAGGCCGTCGCGAGGCCGTCGCGAGGCCGTGACGGGAGCCGTCATGAGGTCGTCCATGGGCGGCCCGTCGTACGGCCCGGCGTCCGGGGGTCACTCCGGAGGTCATATCGCCCAGCGCCGGAAGCCGCCCTCGGAGTTGATGACCTGGCCGGTGATCCAGGCGCCGTCGTCGGAGGCGAGCCAGCGGACCAGCCGGGCGACGTCCTCCGGCCTCCCCCACCGTCCCGCGGGCAGCGCGCGGCCCACCTCGCGGGTGATGTCGGGATCGGCCCAGCCGGTGTCGACCGGTCCGGGGTTGACCGCGTTCACGGTGATGCCCCGGTCTGCGAGGGCGTCGGCGAGGCTGAGCGTCATCTGGTGGATCGCGCCCTTGCTGACGGCGTACGGCAGCTCCTGGCTCATCGGGGCGAGATGCTGTCCCGAGGTGAACAGGATCACCCGCCCGCCGGGCCGCCGGTCGTCGTGCCGGGCGGCGAAGGCCTGCGCCAGCAGCACGCTCCCGCGGGCGTTCACCGCCCAGGAGAGGTCGAGTTCGGCCGCGGTCACCTCTTCGAGCGTGCCCAGCGCGCTGCGGGCGTGGTTGGCGACCACCACGTCGACGTGGCCGAAGGACCGCGCCGCCAGCTCGACCACCGACGCGGGCGTCCCCGGGTCGGCGAAGTCGGCCTCCACGTGCCGCAGGCGCTCGCCCTCGCCGCCGAGCTCCTCCAGGACCCCCTTCGTCCCGGCGGGGTCGGCGCCCCACGGCTGATCGGCGTCGTGCGGCGTCCACGAATGCGCCAGCACGCTCGCCCCCTCGGCGAGCAGCTCGCGGGCGATCGCGAAACCGATCCCGGCCCGCCTGCTCACCCCGGT
This sequence comes from Streptosporangium heterodermiicola, assembly GCF_051390675.1. Taxonomy (NCBI): domain Bacteria; kingdom Bacillati; phylum Actinomycetota; class Actinomycetes; order Streptosporangiales; family Streptosporangiaceae; genus Streptosporangium; species Streptosporangium heterodermiicola. Next base: position 219,178 of record NZ_JBPJSR010000015.1, on the reverse strand, counting down.
CACCACCGCGACGCGCCCGGCCAGCGATCCCCGGCCGCGACCGTCGTTCGTCTCGATCGTCATGATCCGATCCTGCCGGAAGGGCCGGCCCTCTCGCGACCGGCCCTTCCCTCACGAACGATCGTCGCGGGCGCACCGCCCTCCCCGTGGTGGGCGTGCGGCCTGTTCGCGCCCTTCCGGCTCCCCGAGCCCGCGCCGACCGGCGCGCTCGGCCTCGCCGCGGCCGGTCACCCCGTCCGCGTGCTGAGCCGCACGCGCGGACCGCACATCGGGGACCTGAGGACGGGAGCCGGGCTCGGCCCCGCCCTCGACGGGTCGGCACGGTCGTCCACCTCGCCACCGACCCGCGCGACCCCTCGGCGGACATCGAGGGCACCCACGCGGAGGATCTCCCGGGCGAACGACCCGGGGAGATCTCCTGGGCGAACGACCCCGGGCCGCTCCGCTCACCCGGAGGTCAGGTGGCCCGGGTGCCCGTCCGGGTGGCGATGTGGGCGGGAGGGGCGATCCCGGCCGGAAGCAGGGGGTCGGGGACCGGGTCGAGCCAGGTGGTGGCCAGGGGCAGCCGGCCCGCCCAGATCCCCAGCTCCGCGTCGGGCCCTTCGCCGTCGTCGGGCGGTCCGTCGCTCACCTTGACCGACGCCTCGGCCAGGGAGATCGCGAGGATCGTCGTCGCGGCGAGCTCCTTGCGGCTGGGCTGCCTGGCGTACTCCCACTGGCCGGGGGCGGCCCGCTCGGTGAGGATCCGCAGCGCGGCCAGCTTCTCCTCGCCCTCCAGGGCCCTCGGGACGCCGTAGACCATGGCGGAGCGGTAGTTGACGCCGTGCTCGAACACCGACCTGGCCAGGATGAGGCCGTCCACGTGGGTGACCGTCACGCAGACCGTTCCCAGGCCCGTGCCCGCCACGGCCCCTGATCCGTCCGCGTCCGCGTCGGCGCCTTCGGATCCGGTCTCGGTTTCGGCGGATCGCCGCGCGGGCCCCCGGCCGGTCAGGCTCCTGCTGGCCACCGAGCCGTGCACGTAGAGGTGTTCGGTGTCGAAGCCGTAGACCGTGGGGACCACCATGGGCACGCCGTCCGAGATCACTCCCAGGTGGCAGACGAATCCGGCGCCCAGCACCTCGTACAGGGCGGCGCGGTCGGTGCGGCCCTTCTCTCGCAGGCGCCGGTGCCGGGTGCGCTCGGTCGCGGACAATTCGCTCATGGGGCGATATTCAATCAGGTGACCTCGGGGTTCGCGTGTCCCATGGGCCGGGGGTCTCATGCTTCGAGATGCCACGCTCCGGGGGTCCCGTGGTTTGTACGCTCGTGGGCTTGTTCGTCCCTTGACGCGGACCGCTGGAAGAAAGACCAGTAGCGGAAACGGCGGCCCGAACGGAGAAAGACCCGCCGTGGCGGGTCTTTCGCGTGGAGGCCGGAGGGGGGATCAGGCCGCGGAGGTGGGACCGCTCGTCCGTGGAAAGCGGAGGACGTTGCGGCCCGTGTAGGCGCTGAGATCGACGACCTTGGCGTCACCGGTCACCCCACGGCGTGTCGCGGAACGAATGTCCCTGATCTTGAGCCGTGCGACATATGGTGGCACGACCACAAGTCTCTTCATTGAGCCCCCCGGCGTGATGGTTCCGTTATAAGAAGTATCTACAGATCGCCGCATAAGACTGTCGTAAAGGCCAGGTCAGCTGGGGACCGGTCAGTAGGGGAGCGGGCGCCCCGAGGGGGAGCGCAGGTCCAGGCCCGGGGCGTGGCCGGGACGGCGCGGCCTCCGCCGCCGGATGATCTGGGTGCGTCGCCGCATGATCTTCCTCTTTTCCGGGCTCGCCGTGCTCCGCGTCCTGATGACGCCGGTCGCCGGACGCTCGCGCGCCCGGCTCGCACGGTTGCCCGTGCGAGCCAAACCTAGTCCGCCCGCCCCCTCTCGATCAACCGTTTTGGCTACGCAGGGTTCCCGGAACCATGCGGGTGGTGACGGCGATCCGGTTCCACGCGTTGATCGTCGAGATTGTCACGACCAGCGCGGCCAGCACCTCCGGCTCGTAGTGCCTGGCGGCCTCGTCCCACACCGCGTCCGGCACCGTCTCGCCGCGGTCACCGAGCCGGGTGGCCTCCTCGGCCAGGGCGAGGGCCGCCCGCTCGGCGTCGCCGAAGAAGGGCGTCTCCCGCCAGGCCGCCACCGCGAACAGCCGCTCGTCGCTCTCCCCGGCCGCCTTCGCGTCGTGGGCGTGCATGTCGACGCAGAAGCCGCAGCCGTTGATCTGGCTGACCCGCAGCTTGACCAGCTCCTTCGTGGCGGGTGGCAGCCCGCTCTCCGCCAGGTACCTCTCCAGCCCCAGCATGGCCCGGTAGGCCTCCGGGGCGAGCTCGCCGATGTTCATCCGCTCTTTCATCGAACACTCCTCAGTTTCTCCGGGTTCATCACGATGTCGATCTCGGTGATCCGGCCCTCGGAGACGGTCAGCCCGTAGACGGCGAGCCCGCCGTTCCACGCCCACAGCAGCCCGGCCCGGCCGTTGACCGTGGTCACCGTGAGCCCCCCGGTGCCGCCGGACTTCCTGACGACCCCGAACACGAAGCGGCCCACCCGGTCGGAGCCGCGGACCGGCCTGCGGGCCGCGCCGACCACTCCGCCGCCGTCGCTGCGCAGCACCACGTCCGGATCGAGCAGCGCCACCAGCGCGCCGATGCCGCTGTCACCGTCATCGCCGTCATCGCCGCCGTCACCGCCGTCGCCGTCCCCGCCCCGGACGATCCGCGCGAAGGCCTCGACCACCCTGCGGTGCTCGGACTCGTCGACCTCGAAGCGGGGCGCCCGCGCCGCGACGTGCCCGCGGGCGCGGGCCGCGAGCTGCCGGCACGCGGCGGCGGAGCGCCCGACCGCGCGCGCCACCTCCCCGAAAGGCAGCCCGAACACGTCGTGCAGGACGAAGGAGGTGCGCTCGGCGGGGCTGAGCGACTCCAGCACCACCAGCATCGCCAGGCTCATCGACTCGTCCAGGGTCACCCTGTCGGCGGGGTCGCCCTCGCCGACCACCGGCTCCGGCAGCCACGGCCCGACGTATTCCTCGCGCCGTACGCGCGCCGAACGCAGTACGTCCAGCGCGAGTCTCGATACTGTGACCACCAGCCAGCCCGTGACGTCCCCGATCTCCGAGCGTTCCGCCCCGCCCAGCCTGAACCAGGCGTCCTGGACGACGTCCTCGGCCTCGTCGACGCTGCCGAGCAGGCCGTAGGCCACGCCGACCAGGCGCGGCCGGATGGCCCCGAACTCCGCCGCGAGAGCTTCGTCACCGTTCACGTAAGGAGGACGAGACATGTCCCAAGTCTGTGACATCGCCCGAACCCCACCGTCCTCCGGGGCATCTAATCCACCGGTGAACGGAGTGTGAGTTGAGCACGACACTTATCGACGGTGATCCGCAGAGGCTGGGCGGCTACTGGCTGTCCGGGCGGCTGGGCGCGGGCGGCCAGGGCGTGGTCTACGAGGCGTACGACGCCGAGGGCACCCGCGTCGCGGTGAAGGTCCTGCACGGCGACGCCGGGACCGACCCCGAGCTGCGCGACCGGTTCGGCCGCGAGGCCGCCGCCGCCCGCCGGGTGGCCTCGTTCTGCACGGCGGGAGTGCTGGACGCCGATCTCGACGGGCCCAGGCCGTACATCGTCAGCGAGTACGTGGAGGGCCCCAGCCTGCGCCGGGCCGTCGCGGAGGGGCGCCGCTTCACCGGGGGCGACCTGCACCGCCTCGCGACCGCGGTCGCCACCGCGCTGACCGCCGTCCACGAGGCCGGGGTGATCCACCGCGACCTCAAGCCCGACAACGTCCTGCTGGGCCCGGACGGCCCACGGGTGATCGACTTCGGGGTCGCCCGCACGGAGGACATGTCGCTGACCGCGACCGGCATGGTCGCCGGCACCCCGACCTACATGGCCCCCGAGATCTTCATGGGCCAGCGCGCGACCACGGCCGTCGACGTCTTCGCCTGGGGCGGGATCATGGTCTTCGCCGCGACGGGCGCCGACCCGTTCCGCGCCGAGAGCCTGGGCGGGATCATGCACCGGGTGCTGTCGGTGCAACCCCAGCTGGACATGCTCCCCGAGCACCTGCGGCCGTTCGTCGCCGCCTCGCTCGCCAAGGACCCCGCGTCCAGGCCTGCCGCGAGGGACCTGCTGCTCGCCCTGGTCAGCGGTGACGGGAGCGTCGACACCCCGAGGCTGCTCGCGGCGGGCAGCGACGCCGGGGCCCAGGTCCGCGCCACCTCGGCCGACCCCGCGCTCGGCACCCTCGCCGAGGACGCCTACGTCGCGCTCGGCCCCGCCGAGCGGGAGCTGGCCCCCGAGATCTTCCTGCGGCTGGTCACCGTGACCGACGACGGCCAGCTGATCGTACGCCAGGCGCAGTGGGCCGAGCTCCTCGACGGGCGCGGGGAGGGCGAGGCCGCGGCGGTACGGCGCCTGGTGGAGGTCTTCGCGTACCTGCTCACCCACGACGACCGGGAGGTCTGGCTGTCGCGGCCCGCGCTGCCGCAGGCCTGGCCCAGGCTGCGCGCGTGGGTCCAGGCCAACCGGGACGGCCTGGCCGTGCACCGGGGCATCCTCACCGCCGCGCGGCGCTGGCAGCTCCAGGGGCGCAGGGACGGGGACCTGTTCCAGGGCGGCAGCCTGGAGAACGCGATGCGCTGGGCGGCCACCGGACGCCGCAACATCACGCTCAGCCCGGTCGAGCGCGACTTCCTGGAGGCGGGCGCCGCCCTCACCCGGCGCCGCGCCCGCAGGGGCAGGGCGCTCTCCGGCACGCTGGCCGTGCTGCTGGTCGCCGCGCTGGCCGCCGGGGCGTTCGCCGTGCAGCAGAGCAGGGTGGCCGACGCGCGCAGCGCCGTCATCGCCTCCCAGCGCGACCAGGCGACGGCCGCCAGGCTCGCCGCGACGGCCGACGCGTTGCGGATCGCCGAGCCGGTGAGGGCGATGCTGCTCAGCGTGGCCGCCTGGCGGCTGGCGCCGGTGACCGAGGCGAGGGCGAGCCTCACCGGTTCGCTCGCCCAGCGGGAGACGGCGACCTTCCACGACCCGGCCGCCGGGATACAGACCCTCAGGGCGCTGAGCGCCGACGGGCGCACCCTCGTCAGCGTGAGTGACGGCGAGGTGCGCGTCTGGGACGTGCGGACCGGCGGGCGCGCCGACGGCTTCACCGGGATCGGCGACGAGCTGCGCGGGATCGCGCTGAGCCCGCGAGGCGGCCGGCTCGCCGTGATCAGCGGCCAGACGCTGAAGATCTGGGACATGCGGACCGGCAGGCCGGCCGGCGCCGTCATGAAGGTCCAGGACCGGAACGCGGGCGGCGACACCATCGCGTTCTTCGGGCGGTCGGAGGACTGGCTGCTGGTCAGGCAAGGGGAGGGGTTCACCGCCTGGAACATCGTGACCGGTCAGAGGCGCTCCCCGGTCGGGGGAGTCATCAGCGCCGACGTCTCGGCGGACGGGCGCGGGCTCGCGACCGGGGACATCAACGGCGAGGTGATGGCCTTCACCCTGGACGGCCTGCGCAGGATCCCGCTGGGGATCCGCTGCGCCACCTGCGCGCCGAGGACGGTCTACAGCCCCGACGGCGCGACCATCGCCATCGGCAGGGGCAGGGACATCGAGCTGCGCGAGGCGTCCACCGGGGTGAGGCTGGACGTCCGCTTCGAGGAGGGCGCGACCGAGGAACTCGTCTTCAGCCCCGACGGGCGCTTCCTGGCCACGGCGACGAACACGGCCCTGCGGCTCTGGCGGGTCCAGGACGGCAGGCTACTGCTCACCCAGCGGATCGACGCGTACAAACCCGTCGTGGCCTTCGACCCGGACGGGCGCACCCTGCGCTACCTCACGGAGGACTCGGTGACGAGCCTCGACGTCTCCGCGCTGACCAGGCCCGTCACGCTGAAGGGTCCGGGGACCCATTGGGCGGCCCTCAGCCCCGGCGGGCGGCTCCTCGCCTCCAGAGCGGACGGGGCGAGCGAGATCGTGATCCGCGACGTCCGGCGGCGTGAGCGCGTGGGCTCGCTGGAGATCGGGCCCGGGGGCGCCGACGGCTACTTCGAGATGGCCTTCAGCGCCGACGGAGGGCGGCTGGTGGTCAACGGGGGCATGGACAGTTCCCGGGTGACCGTCTGGGACACCTCCACCTTCAAGCGGATCACCACCGTCACCCCCGCCCGCGACGGCGAGGTGGCCGTGGCGATCAGCGCGGACGGCACCGCCGTGGCCTCGTACACCCGCTACTACGACGCCGCGGTGAAGCCCGAGGGAGAGATCCACGTCTGGGACGTGCCCAGTGGACGGCTCCGCTGGTCGCGCCCACAGGAGATGGTCGAGAAGCTGGTGTTCACGCCGGACGGCGGGACGCTCGCGGTCGCGGGCGGTGAGCATCGGCTGCTGGACGCGGGCACCGGCGAGCCGTTCGGCGAGACCTACGGCTCGTCCAGCGTCAGCATCCCGGCGATCGCGCTCGCCTTCGGCGCGGACGGTGGCCGCTTCGCCGTCGCCGATCAGGAAGGGCGGATCTCGGTGTTCGAGACCCGGGGCAGGAAGCGGGTGGGCGCCATGATCCGGGGCGAGGCGGGAGCGGGGACCCGCCTGACGTACTCGCCCCGCGGCGACGTCATCGCCGCGGCGGTGACCGAGCGGTCGGTGGGGATCTGGGACGTCGAGACCGGGCGCCGCCTCGGCCAGCCGATCGTCGCCCAGCCCGGGGACCTCCGGGCACTGACGTTCAGCCCCGACGGTGCCCGGCTCATCGCCGTGGACGGGGCGGGCACCCTGAGCGAGTTCCCGGTCGAGCCGGAGGCGGTGGCGCGGGCGGTCTGCGAGCGCGCGGGCCGCACCCTGTCGCGCGGGGAGTGGCGCGCCTACCTGGGGGACCTGCCCTATCGCGACGTCTGCCCCGCCTGAACGACTCTCCCGGCGCGTGCGGGTTCTGGACTCGCTCGGGGGAGGCCCAGCCCCGTGACGCCCCGGCGCCGGGAATCCGCGACCGGAAGGATTCTCGCCGGAGCCGTCACAGGCCGCGGGGCTGTCCTGTCCTAGCTGGTGACCGGATGGCGAGGGACACCCTCGGGGACAGGAAGGTTTGTCATGAAGATCGTGGTAATCGGTGGTACCGGCCTGATCGGGTCGAAGCTCGTGGCGAGGCTCGGCGAGCAGGGCCACCGGGCGGTGGCGGCGTCGCCGAACACCGGCGTCGACACTCTCACCGGCGAGGGGCTCGCCGACGTCCTGGCCGGTGCGGACGTGGTGATCGACGTGTCGAACTCCCCGTCCTTCGAGGACGCGGCGGTCCTGGAGTTCTTCGAGACCTCCACCCGCAACCTGCTCGCCACGGAGGCGGCGGCGGGCGTCGGCCACCACGTCGCGCTCTCGGTGGTGGGGACCGGGCGGCTGGCCGGGAGCGGCTACTTCTAGGCGAAGATCGCCCAGGAGAAGCTGATCGAGAACTCGTCGATCCCGTACTCCGTCGTGCGCGCCACCCAGTTCTTCGAGTTCACCAGGAGCATCGCCGACGCGGCGACCGAGGGCGGCACGGTCCGGGCGGCACCGGTGTTCTTCCAGCCCGTCGCGGGCACTGGCCGGGCCGGACCGCCGGGGGGAGGTAGCGCGTTTTCCGCGTCCGGTACGGAACCGGGAACGCCGAGGTCTCCTCGAAGCCCGGGACGATCCGACGTTCGTCCCCGTCAGGGGAAACATTCCTTCCGCGGGCCGCATCAAACACCGCATGAGAGTGGCGCGGGAATTGATCGTGGGCGACCCGTGGCGGCTGGGTGGCTACCGTCTCGCCGGGCGGCTGGGCGCGGGCGCCCCGGGCGTGGTCTACGAGGGGTACGACCAGGGCGGGGGGCGGGTCGCGGTGACGGTTCTGCACGGCCGCCCGGGAGCCGGCGCGCCCGACGAGGCCGCCGCCGCCCGCCGCGTCGCCTCCCCCTGCACGGCGAACGTGCTGGACGCCGACCTCGACGGGCCCCGGCCGTACATCGTCAGCCGGTACGTGGAGGGCCCCAGCCTGCGCCGGGCCGGGCGGATCTTCGGCGGCGACGACCTGCACGGCCTCGCGGTCGCGCTCGCCACCGCGCTGACCGCCCTGCACGACGCCGGGGTGGTCCACCGCGACCTCACGCCCGACAACGTGATCCTCGGGGAGGACGGTCCCAGGGTACCGGGTTCGGGATGGCCCCAGGGCGGGTGACGTCGCTGACCGCCACCGGGCTCAGGGCTCGCGTGCCGTCGTACACGGCGCCCGAGGTGTTCACCGGCGGCGCGGCGGGCCCGGCCGCCGACGTGTTCGCCTGGGGCGGGATCGTGCTGTACGCCGCGACCCGCGAGGACCCGTTCGCGGCGGGCAGCCTGGGCGCGGTGATGCACCGGATCCTCTCCCTCGACCCCGACCTGGGCTCGCTGCCCCCGCTCCTGCGGTCGTCGGCCGCCGCCGCGCTCGCCAAGGACCCCCGCGCCAGGCCGGCCGCCCGCGACCTGCTGATCGCCCTGCTCCCCGGGCGCGCCCCGGACCCCGGGACGGCCGCGCCGCCCTGGACGGGGACCGATTCCGGACCGGCCGCACCGCGGGCGGGGGCAGATCCCGGTACGGCCGCGCTGTTGCGGGCGGGGGCCGAGGTGGCGGCCAGGGTCCGTACGGCCTGCGACGACCCCGGGCTGGGAGCGCTGGCGGAGTCCGCGTACGCCGCGCTCGGCCCGGCGGACCGGGAGCGCGCGCCCGGGGTGTTCCTGAGACTCGTCGCCATCGCCCCCGACGGGCAGCCGGTCGCCCGCGAGGCCAGGGTGCCCGCCGGGTCCGAGCGCGTCCTGCGCGGCTTCGAGGGGCTGGTCGCGCACCGGGGGAACGAGGCGCGCCTGGTCCACCAGGCGCTTCCGTACGCCTGGCCGCGTCTGGGGGAGTGGATCGAGGCCGGTCGCGCCCGCCTCGTGGCGCGCGAGAGGCTCGCCCGGCTGCGTCCCCTGCTGACGGCCGCGCTCGTGATGCTCGTGATGCTGGTGATGCTGGCCGCCGGGATGATCGTAGTGGGCTGGATTGTCTGACCTGCGGATACCTGGGTACGACTTTCACCGGAATGCCGTGAGTTTTCGGGGGGAAACATGGCGAGCTGTGAAACGTGCGGTAACGACTACGACATGAGCTTCGAGGTGCACGCCCAGGGCGAGGTGCACGTCTTCGACAGCTTCGAGTGCGCGATCCAGCGGATGGCGCCCATCTGCGAGCACTGCGGGGTCCGGATCGTCGGGCACGGCGTCGAGGCCGGGCAGCGCTGGTTCTGCTGCGCCCACTGCGCGAGGAAGGAGGGGGCGACCGCGATCGTGGACCGGGTCGGCGCGCGGGTGTGAGGTCCCGGGCCGTGCCCGCGCAGGCCCGCTCTGCGCCTGCGCAGGCCCACGCGGGTTCGCGCTGTGCCCGCACAGGGCCCGCTCTGCGCTCGCGCAGGGCCCGCGCCGGTGCGTGGCGCCGTCCGGACACCGGGTTACATCGCATTCCCATGACGGCGTGAGGCGGTATTAACGAGACTGACACGATCTGGTATTCCGTGAGTCTGGCTGAGACCGCCTCCTGCCCTCACACTGGGGCCTATGTGGGATTTTGATGTCCTTGTTCTTGGATCCGGGCCGGGCGGGCAGAAGGCCGCGATCGCCGCGGCGAAACTCGAACGGCGTGTCGCGCTCGTCGAGCGGCGCAACATGCTCGGCGGGGTGTGCATCAACACCGGCACCATCCCCTCCAAGACGCTGCGCGAGGCCGTCCTGCACCTGACGGGCCTCAACCAGCGCGGCATGTACGGCCAGAGCTACCGGGTGAAGGACGAGATCACCGCGGCGGACCTGGGGATCCGCACCCAGCACGTGATCGGCCGGGAGATCGACGTCATCCGCAGCCAGCTGTCGCGCAACCACGTGACGACGCTCAACGGGCACGGCCACTTCGTGGACCCGCACACGATCGGTGTCGTCGACGAGCACGGCCACGAGACCAAGGTCACCGCCGACAAGATCGTCATCGCCACCGGTACCCGGCCGGCCCGCCCCGACACCGTGGAGTTCGACGACCACGCGATCATCGACTCTGACGGAATCCTGAAATTGCAGGACATTCCCGACTCGATGGTGGTCGTGGGGGCCGGGGTGATCGGCATCGAGTACGCCTCCATGTTCGCCGCGCTGGGGACCAAGGTGACCGTGGTCGAGCGCCGCGACCGGATGCTCGACTTCTGTGACCTGGAGATCGTCGAGGCGCTCAAGTACCACCTGCGCGACCTGGCCGTGACCTTCCGCTTCGGCGAGACCGTCGCCGCCGTGGAGCGCCGCCCCCGGGGCGCGCTGACCGTGCTGGAGAGCGGCAAGCGGATCCCCGCCGAGACGGTGATGTACTCGGCCGGACGCCACGGCATGACCGACGAGCTCGCCCTGGAGGCCGCGGAGCTGGCCGCCGACGCCCGGGGCCGCATCCAGGTCGACGAGCACTACCGCACCACCGTGCCGCACATCTACGCCGTCGGCGACGTCATCGGCTTCCCCTCCCTCGCCGCCACCTCCATGGAGCAGGGCCGCATCGCCGCCCACCACGCCTGCGGCGAACCGCTGCGCGGCATCCACCACCTGCAGCCGATCGGCATCTACACCATCCCCGAGATCAGCTTCATCGGTCCTACCGAGGACGAGCTGACCGCCTCCCACGTCCCCTTCGAGGTCGGCATCTCCCGCTATCGCGAGCTGGCCAGGGGCCAGATCATCGGCGACACCTACGGCATGCTGAAGCTCCTGGTCTCCCCGGAGACCCGCGCCCTGCTCGGCGTGCACGTCTTCGGCACCGGCGCCACCGAGCTCCTGCACATCGGCCAGGCCGTCATGGGCTGCGGCGGCACCGTCGACTATCTGGTCGACGCCGTCTTCAACTACCCCACCCTGGCCGAGTCCTACAAGGTCGCCGCCCTGGACGCCACGAACAAGCTCCGCCGGGTGGCCCGCTTCGAGCTCTGAGGGCTCTGAGAGCTCTGATCCCCGCCCGGACCGGGGTGCTCGCGGTCACGGGCGCAGGAGGTGATCCCCGGCGAGCTTGATCGCCTCGTGTTTGGTGTGCCCGGGGTGGTCCACGACGATGAAGTGGCGGCCGATCGCGAGCGCGAACGCCAGGATGCTGCGTGCCTCGATCTCGTCGGGGTCGGTGACGAACGTGCCGAACATCCTCCGCAGGAACTCCATGCGCTCGTTGTCGACGTGCCGCAGGCGCGCCGCGACGGCCTGGTCGTGGCGGGCCCAGGCCCGGACCGCGAGGTCGATCCGGTGGAAGTCCTCGGAGAAGGTCAGATGACCGGCGCGCCGGATCTTCTCGGAGGCGTCTCCGCCGGCGGCGTCGACCTGGGCGAGGACCTCCTTGGTGCAGCGGCGCTCCCACTCGTCGAGCATCTCCGCGAGCAGCGCGGGACGGCCGTCGAAGTATCCGTAGAACCCGCCCTTCGTCACGCCGAGCGCGGCGGCGAGCGTCTCGACGCGGACCGCGTCTGGCCCTCCCTGGGCGAGGGCTTCGAGGCCCGCCTCGATCCAGCGGGTTCGCGGTGTGCGTGCCACGGCGGGAATCCGGCTCCGTCCATTGATCGCGTCGGAGTTGTACGGTACCGTACAAACGAAATATACGGCACCGTATAAACGAAGGGCCGAACCGTGCCGAGACTCGCGGAGAACACCCACACAGAGCGGCCATGGCGCGTCCACGAACTCACGAGTGACTTCTCGGTCGAGGACGTGTGGTCGTTCCGCACCCCCGGAGCCGGGCCCGACGACTTCCCGGTGATGCTCGCGGCACTGCGAGCCGCGGTCGGATCGGTGAGGCTGCCCTGGCCGGCGAGGTTCCTGTTCGCCGTCCGGTGGAAACTCGGCGCGCTCCTCGGCTGGGACAGGGCGTCGGCGGGCGTCGGCGAGCGGGTCGGCTCGCTCCGCGACCGCCTGCCGGGCGACCTCCGCGACGCTCCCCGCGGCCTGGACGACAGGAGGATGCCCCTGAAGGCCGTGTACGAGCTCGGCACGGAGGCCGCGCGCGAGCTGGCGAACGGGACCGTGCACGCCGTGATGCACCTCGGCTGGGTCCAGGGGGCGAACGGCGACCACGAGCTGCGGATGGCCGTCCTCGTCAAGCCCAACGGATGGTTCGGGCGGCTCTACATGGCCGCCATCGCGCCTTTCCGACATCTCATCGTCTATCCGGCCATGACCCGGCAATGGGAACAGGCCTGGCGCGACCGCGATCGTGCCTCCGCGGGGGCGGGGCACGAGGAAGGACGGTCACGATGAGGTCCGGGAGGCGACTGCTCCGCTGGGCGAGCGGGATCATGCTCGTACTGGGGGCGGGGCACCTGTCCCTGGCGGTGCTCATCGCCGGGGAGGGCGTCGCCGGATGGGTGGACCGGGGGATGTGGGCGGCCGTCCCGCTCGTGTTCACGGGCGGGGGCGCCGGCAAGACGGTGGAGTCACTCAGGAACGACCTCGCCTTCTGGGCCGGTCCGGGAAGCTTCTCGGTGCCGCTGATCCTCCTGGGGTGCCTGACCTGGCACCTCGCCGGACGCGGGGTGGCCGTGCCGGCCGGGATCGGCTGGGGCCTCGCGGCGTGGTGCGCGCTGGGCGGCGTCCTCCTCGTACCGTCCCCGTTCTTCGCCGGGACCGTCGCCGGGGCGCTCATCGTCCTGGCGGCGCGGAGGGAGGACCTGCCCGTCACCCGGCCGGCAGGGCGGGAACCCTCTCCCCGGTCGGCGTAGCACTCGTCCCTCCACCGGATCGCGCGGCTTGCAGGGGCGCCGTTCCGGGCGGTTCACGATCTGGCCGATTCGCTGAGCACGGGGCGAGTGGCCGGGACGATATTCACGCGCGGCGGACCTGAGCTGATCTTTGTAGTGGAATACGCCGAATGGAGAGAGCAAGGCAGCTGGCGGGCGAGATGCTGATCTACTGCTTCGTGATCGTCCTGCTCACCGGCGGTTTCCTGGCGTTCTTCCACACGCCCGGTAACGAGATCGTGTACTACGACGGCAGCTACACGCCGCTGCACGGCGTTCCCATGAGCGCCGCCTACAGGTCGGCGTTCGAGATCAGCCACGAAGTGCGCGGCGGCCTGCTCGTACGGCAGGCGCACCACTCCTCCTCGGTCCTGCTCGTCCTGGGAGCCGTCGTCTGGACCCTGCTCGGCGGGTTCCGGTACGTGTTCGCGCTGCTGGGCCTGGGCGCCGTACTGGTGGTCTCCTCGCGCCGGGAGGCCGCCCGGCACCCCAGGACACCACGGTTCGTGGCACTGGGCTTCGGCCTCACCGTTCTGATGATCTTCTTTCTCTAAGGGGCCGTCCGGAGCGGGTGGAGGCCACGCGGCGAAGTCATGGACATGGGGCTCAGCAGGCGCGGCCGACCCCGGAGACGGGGGTTTCGTAGGCTTCGCGGGCGTCGAGCAACTCGTCCCAGTGCCTCTCCGCCCAGGCGCACGCGACCGCCATCGGTCCCAGCAGGCTGCGGCCGAGCGGGGTCAGCTCGTACTCGACCCGCCGCACGGCCTCGTCGTAGGCGGTACGCGAGACGAGGCCGTCCCGTTCGAGCCCCCGGAGCGACTGTGTGAGCACCTTCGCGGTGATGCCGCGCAGGGGGATCCGCAGTTCGGAGAACCGCCGCGGACCGTGCTCAAGACAGCGGATGATCATCCCGGCCCACTTGTCGCCGAACCGGATCGGTGAGAGCGCGGACGGGCAGAGCTCGTCGAACATGTCGGGGGCCAGCGGTTCGTTCACGACGCCACGATATCCGGTATCCCCTCGGTAACCACTGCCCCGGATAGTGTCCGGGCCATCGGCTGGAGCTCAAGCCCGGCCCTGGTGAGAGAGGTGATCCGATGAGCGGGATCGTGGTCTTCGGGGCCGGTGGCCGGGCCGGGCGCGCGTCCGTGGCCGGGGCGCGCGGGCGTGGCCACCACGTCACCGCCGTCGTCCGTGATCCGGCCAGGTACGGCGACCTCGACCACGGCGGTCCGCGCGACGTCCGGTACCGGACGGCCCACGCGGACGCGGCCGGCCGCGCCTCCTACACCGACGCCGACGCCGACGCCGACCTCGCGATCGCGCCGTTCGACGAGATCGACGCCCCAGGGCACCACCGCACGCATCTCGGCGTCGAGGAGGGGTGATGGACAGTCGAGCCGGCGAAGAGGTTCACGACAGTCCGAATGCCTGGGTCGCCCGGCACATCCGCGGTTTCCTCGAAACCGGCGGCCAGGCGCGTCCGGGCATGAACGACCTGCTGCTGACGACCCGCGGCCGGAAGTCGGGCAAGTTGCGCCGTACGGCACTCGTCTACGGGCGGGACGGTGATCGCCTCGTGCTGGCCGCGTCTAACGGCGGTGCGTCGAACCACCCGGCCTGGTACCTCAATCTGCTGGAGGACCCCGAGGTCACGGTGCAGGTCGGCACGGAGAGCTTCGCCGCGCGGGCCCGTACCGCCACGGCGGAGGAGAAGCCGCCGCTCTGGCTGCTGATGGTCTCGATCATGCCTTCCTACGCGGACTACCAGCGGCAGACCAGCAGAGACATCCCAGTCGTGATCGTGGAGCGGGCGCAGCGGCCGCCCGTGCCGGTGCTTGGAGACGAACCCCCGGAATCCGAGGTGGTCAACAGGGGCGTAGCGTCCGGGTAGGCGGGTCTGCCGAGCTCACAGGGTTGACGGTGGCTTCGGCGGCTTCCTCGCGATGGAAGTGCCCTCTCATATCCTGTCCGCCGACGTCGCCGTCTGCTCCGTGATCGCGTGCGTCAGCTCGTCGGCGAGCACGTTCATGTGGTGGGCGCGGGCGTCGGTGAGCATCATGCGCAGGTCGCTCGCCACGCGCCGGGATCGGACACCGGTGGCGTCCCGTACGGCTTGGCGCGCTTCGCGTTCACCGGCTTCGCGATCTCCGGCGCGCATGTGCAGGACGGCCAGCCGGGTGCGGCAGCGCAGCCCGGTCCGGGTACGGCCGGAATCCAGCCGGTTCAGGGCCGAGGACAGGCGTTCGCGCGCCCGGGTGTCCTCGTCCAGGGCGAACAGGGCCAGGCCCAGGGCGCTGTCGTGGTGTCCGGGGGAGACGGTGATGCGCCGTGCCTATTGGTAGCCGCGCAGTAAGGCGGGAGTGGCCTCGCGTTGTCCGCGCTCCACCCGGCTGAGGTGTCCTTTTGACATGCCGATTCGCGTGGAGAGCGCATCGAGACTGACCTTCGCTCCAAGCCGCGCCGCTCGCAGGTCCGGGCCACTGACCACGTTGAACGCCTCCTCCGGCCGGTGCGGCAACGATCATTGCGGCACCGGCGCAACGATGAATTGCCGGTTGTCACCCCTGATGCTTTACACAGGCAAGGAACCAGCGGACATCAATTGTCTCCCTTGTCGCGAAAGGTGGTTTCCCTGCTCGGTAATCATCGGAGACAACCGCCGTCACGTGAATACGGCGCAGTCCATGGTGGCTCCGGTGCGGGGACGCGGTCAATGACTACGGTTGAGGGCGGCACTGTGAACAGCTTCGAAACGGGCGCCGATCTCCGGCGGCACACTCGGGAGACCGTCCCGGCTCTGATTACGGTCGATCCCTGTCACGCGGCGGAAAGCCTGCGAACGGCTCTGGAGACGCACGGCGTCACCTCCGACGTTCACGACGGTTACGGGCTGGCGCTGGTGTCGGTCTGGGTGGGGTTGGTGGTGTGGTGTGACGGGGCGCGGTTCTGGTGGCGTACCGGGTGGGACGCCCGGCGCGGGCGGTTCGTCCATGCCTCGCATCCGGTGACCGAGCCTGACCGCGCCGCCCGGCGCGTCACGTTTCGCTACCGGGAGCTGAGGGAGACGCATCCGCTGTCGGAACTGATCGCCGAGAGCATGTCGTGACCGTTCTGGACGCGTGCCTGAGCCCGCATGTGGTGATGGCTCAGCGTGATCATGCGCGGCTGGAGTGGCGGAGGCCGTACCCGGTGCTGGGACGGGTGCGTTCGGTGGCCTGGACCTGTTTCTGCCGGGCCACGGTCTACGAGTTGTGCGAGGGCGCTGGACGGGCGTTCCTGCGGCGGTCCGTCCAGCTCGACGGCGGGGGCGACGAGGTGCACGAGACCTCCACGTGGCCGGTCGGCGAGGCTCGGGCGATCTGGACGGCGCTGCTGTCCGGCAGGGCCCGGTAGGGACGGGTGCGGTGGCGCGGGATCTGGAGGGACCCGCGTCACCGTGCCTTGAAGGGTCTTTGAAAGGTCTTGAAGGGTCTCGAAGGGACCGTGTCACCGGGCCCTGATGGTCGGCGTGTGGAAAACCGCAGCTGGACAAGGGTACGCGCATCATTCCGGCGGGCAGACAGGGAAACCTAGCGTTTCCCGCCATGACGGAAAAGTTGATCGACGTCCCCCGCCGGGTCGTCGCGGGGATCGCGGGCCTGCTGGTGCTGGCGGGAATGGTCGTGCTGACCGCGATGGGGGAGAGCACCATGCGGCCCCTTCCGGCGTCGGCCCCGGCCGGGGAGTTCAGTGCCGGGCGGGCGCTGGAACACCTCGGGCGATTCGCCGCCGAGCCGCGTCCGCTCGGCAGCCCGGCGTCGGACAGGGCCGGGGACTACCTGGTCGGGCGGTTGCGCGCGGAGGGGATGAGGGTCGAGGTGCACCGGGCGGTCGGGGCCCGCTCGGCCTCGGGGCTCGCGACGTTCGGGCGGGTGGACAACATCGTGGCGACCCTGCCCGGCAGGGATCCGACGGGCACGGTCATGGTCGCCGCCCACTACGACTCCGCTGCCATGGGACCCGGCGCGTCGGACGACGGCGCGGCCGTGGCCGCGATGCTGGAGACCGTGCGCGCGCTGCGCGCCCAGGGAGATCAGGAAGGCCGGGGAGCCCGGGGAGATCAGCAAGGCCGGTGGAACATCCGTAATGACCTGGTGTTCCTGATGACCGACGGCGAGGAGGACGGGGTCCTGGGGGCCGAGGCCTTCGTCAGGGAACACCCGCTGGCCCGAGGGGGCGGGGTGCTGCTCAACTGGGAGGCGCGCGGTGTCGGTGGGCCGTCCCTGATGTTCGAGACCTCCAGGAACAACGCGCGGCTGGTCGAGACGTTCGCCGAGGCCGTCCCGCGTCCGCGCGGCGACTCCTCGATGGTCGAGCTGTACCGGATGCTCCCCAACAACACCGACTTCACCCCGCTGGTCGGAGCGGGCTTCACCGGCATGAACTTCGCCTACATCGAGCGCTCCTCGCGCTACCACACCGCCGACGACTCGATCGCCAACCTCGATCGCGGCAGCCTGCAGCACCACGGCTCGAACATGCTGGCGCTCACCCGCGCCCTGGGCGACGCCGCCCTGCCCACCCTGGTCTCCGACGGCGACGTCACCTACTTCCGGGTCCTGGGAACCATGGTCACGTACCCCGGCCGGCTGGTCCCGCCCCTGGCGGTGCTCGCCGTGCTGTCCCTGGCGGGACTGACCCTCCTCGCGCGGCGGCGGGGGCTGGTCTCCGTTCCGCGGGTGCTCGCCGGTGCGGCGTCCGCGCTGCTCCCGCTGGGCCTGTCGGTGGTCCTCGCGCAGGGGACGTGGGGGCTGCTGGTGGCCTGGCGGCCCGCCTACGACACGATGGGCGGACTGCTGCACCGGCCACTGGCGTACCAGGCCGCCGTCGCCGCCATGGCGGGACTGGCCCTGCTGAGCTGGTACCTCCCCCTGCGCCGCCGGATCGGGCCCGCGGCGCTCGCGGTCGGGGCGCTGGCGTGGCCGGCCGCGCTGGGCGCGCTCTGCGCGTGGGCCGCGCCGGGGGCGTCCTTCGTCCTCACCCTCCCGGCGCTGTGCTGCGCGCTCGGCGGGATCGTCGCGCTGCTGCTCCCGCGATTCCCGGTGTGGCGGGTCGTCGCGGTGACCTTCGGGGCGGTCGCGTCCGCGCTGCTGCTCCCGGCTCTGGCCGGGAACGCGCTGGACGGGATGGGGCTCGCGCTCGGCGGCGCGGGAGCCCTGGTGTTCGCCGTCTTCGGTCTCACGCTGCTGCCGCTCGCGGAACTCCCGCTCCCCACCCCCCACCGGGGCCTGAGCCGCCTCACGGCCGTCGCGGCGCCCTCGATCGCGGTCGCGCTCACGGTGTCGCTGGTCGGCCTCGGGCTCGCGGTGGACAGGTTCGACGAGGGGCATCCCCGGCGCGCGCATCTGGCGTACGTGCTGAACGCCGACACCCTGGTGGCCCGCTGGGTCAGCGCCGACGCCGATCCGGCCGGATGGACCCGGGGGTACGTGTCCGGCCGCGACGTGGGGGAGCTGCCCCCGGGCTACGCGCGCGGCGAGCTGTGGACCGGCCCCGCCCCGGCGATCAGGGCCGGAGGGCCACGGGTGACGGTGCTCTCACGGAGCGGGGACACCGTCACGCTGCGGGTGACCGCCGGACGCGCCGTGCGCGGGGTGACACTGCGGGTGGATCACCCGATCACCGGGGCGACGGCGGCCGTCGCGGGGAACAGGCCGGTGACCGTCGCCGTCGTCGGTGTCCGCACCGGCACCTGGCCCGGCGAGGTCCGGTTCCGCGACCTGCCGCGCGAGGGAGCCGAGATCACCCTGCGCGTCCCGCGCGCGGACCGGCTGCGGGTCACCGCGATCGCCGAGACGTACGGGCTCTCCACGGTGCCCGGCTACCTGCCGAGGCCACCGGGCCTGGTGGCCTCGACCCGCGAGGACGGCGACCTCGTCGCGGTCACCCGGACGTACGACCTGTGAGGCGTGAGCCGGTGGGGTCCAGAGCCGTCCGCCTCCGAACTCGGCAGGGCGCGCGAACGTACGACCTGTGCCCCGTGCGCCGGGAGGAGCCCACCGGCACGTGGTCAGCCGGGGGCGCCGAAGGCGTACTCCAAGGGGGGCAGTACCGCGCGGGCGTCCGCGCCGCCGACCCAGAGGCCGATCACGAACGCCGCGGTCGCCTCCAGCAGGCCCGCGCGTTCCAGGCCGCCGCCGTCGACCGGCACGCATCCGAGATCGGTGACGAGGGAGCGTACGGCGGCCAGCGCGGCGGGGTCGTCGCCGCAGAGGGGCACCGCCAGCGGGACGCCGTCGAAGGCGGGCGGCGTCATCCGCCAGACGTCCTCGTGGCACAGGTTGAACGCCTTGACGACGTGGGCCCCGGTCGTCTCCGCGACGCGTCGTGCCATCGAGGGGCCGCCCTCGGTGGCCAGGGTGAACCGTCCCTGCACGACCGGGTTGACGCAGTCGGCGACCACCCGCCCGTCCAGCGTCCCCCGGGAGGCTCCGGCGGCCTCCAGGACCTCGGTCACGGCATAGTCGCGTACGGCGAGCAGCGTCACCTCGCCGAAGACCGCCGCCTCCTCCCAGGTGCCCGCCCGCGCGGCGGGTCCGAGCCTGTCCGCCAGGGCGGCGGCTTTGGCCGGGTCCCGGCCGCTCACCGTCAGTTCGTGGCCCGCGCGGGCCCAGTGCGTTCCGAGCGCGTCCGCCATGCGGCCCGCTCCGAGGATGCCGATGCGCATCCGTCCTCCCCTGCTCGACTGCTGGTGTAGGACGAAGGTAGAAAGTTCGTCAGGCACCGTTCGGTGCGTGACGCCTCGGAGAGACTGGAGGACCCCCGCGTGTTCCTCGCCGACTGCCGCGCCAGGCTCGCCTTCGACCTGGTCGGCAACACCTGGAACGCCGTCGTCGTCTGGGCCCTGCGCGCCGGTCCCCGGCGTCCCGGCGAGCTACGCGAGGAGATCGGCGGGATCAGCGCGAAGGTGCTCACCGAGACCCTGCGCAGGCTGGAGTACAACGGCATCGTCTCCCGGCGGGCCTACGCCGAGGCGCCGCCCCGGGTCGAGTACGGGCTCACCGACCTGGGGCAGACGCTGGTGCCGCTGATCGGGGCCTTCGGGGAGTGGGCCTTCGAGCACGGCGACGAGGTCCTCGACGCCCAGGACCGCGCCGAGGGTGTCACCGGGTGACGTCGTACGGGTCGGCCGAGGGCGGTCCTGGGTGCGTCGCGGCCTGGGGGAACGGGCGCGGGACACCGAGGTGCCCGCCTTGTGACCGCCGGTGCCGCTTTTCGGGCGTTCGGGTGTTTTTGTTCCCGTTCTCGCGGGAGCGGTTCTCGTCAGCCCGCCTACGAGTCGGCCCGTCGTGAGCGAGCCTGTCCATGAGTCGGCCCGTCCATGACTCAGCTTGCCCATGAGTTGGCTTGCCTATGGGGAGGAGTCGGTGGCGAGCGAGACGAGCACGACGATCATGATGATCACGGTCAGCGCGAGGCCCCACCACCCGCACACAGACCCGCGGTGCTGCATCACCTCCGCCTGGCGGTAGTCGCCCTTGCTCTTCTCGACGTGGGCCAGGACCCCGAAGACGATCGCCGTCATCCCGAGCAGAGAGCAGCCGAGCATGCTGATGGCGCCGAGCACGAAAGGCAGGACTCCCAGTTCGGGAACCGGGGTCGGGGCGCCGACCACGGGCCGGGGCGGTCGGCCCATGGTTGACGGCCGTAGTCGGGCCGCCCGTGACCAGGCTGGCCGTATGCAGGTCGGCCGTAGTCAGGCTGGCCGTAACCGGGTTGGCTGTAGTCAGGCTGTCCGTAGTTGGGTTGGCCGTATCCGGGTTGGCCGTAACCAGGTTGGTCGTAGCCGGGTTGGTGGTAATGGCCGGTCTGTGGGTGTTCGGGCTTCCAGTACTGACCGGGCTCCCAGTACTGGCCGGGCTGCTGATACCGGTCGCGTTGCTGGTGCTGATCAGGCTGCCCGGACTCTGGCGGGCTCTCCCACCACGGTGCCTCCTGGGAGGGTTCGTCGTACCCCTGACCCCGGCCGGATCCGGTGCGATCCCTGGACGGACCGAAGCCGGACCGGGTCCGGGTCCACTCGCCGTCCGAGGCGGTGTCTTCGTCGGGGGAGCTGGGGGAGTCGGGATAGGCGTCAGAGGTGTGGGGGTGGTGTTCCGTAGCCGTTTCTGGCGGTCGGGTGAGGCGCTCCGTCAGAAACGCGTCGTAGGCGGCTCTGGTGCCGGCGTCCGACAGGATCTCGTAGGCGCAGCGCGCCAGATTGAACGCCCGGCTGTTGTTTATCCCCGTCTTGTCGGGGTGGGTGGTTTGAGCCAGGCGCCGGTATGACGTTTTGATCTCTTGGGCGTCCGCGTCGTGCGGGAGGTTGAGGACTTCGTAAGCGTTACGAGCGTCCAGACACTCGAACCTCCGGTCCGTCATTCCTCAGTGCCTTCCGGCCACGTGGGCGATCCGGCAGATGAGACGCCACGTGAACGGGCTACCCGCACGGCCTCTCGGCCGCGAACGCGTTCCCGACGCGAACGTCACCCTGCGGCCGTCGGTGATGTAACACCAGACGCTCCATCCGGAGGCCACGAGATTGTCGGAATCCTCGTAGTACCAGAAGGATCTCGGCTTCTCCCCGCCGCCGAAAGGCTCCTGGAGGAGGACCTGGGCGCGGTGCGGCAGGTGGCCGAGGAAGTCCCGGAAGCCCTGGCTGAACCGACTGTCCTGGCCGGTCGCCGTCACGCCCGCCTCCGCCCGCGTCCCGCCCGCGCCGGTGGGAAGGGTACGGTCGTGGATCTCCTCGAAGCGGAAGGACGCGGGGTCGAGAGGCAGGTAGGTGATCTCGTGCTGGCGGCGTCCGGCCGCCGACACGATCGGGGTGGCCTCGCAGAGCGCGTGGGTGCCGAGGACGACCCCGTAGATCTGCTCGGCGCTCCACTGGTGGGCCCACCATTCCAGCACCTCGCCGGCACGCGTCTCCATCTTCTGCCGTACGACCGGATTGAGCATCTCCCACGAGCGCTCCCTGCCGGCCATGTCCGGGACGGTGGGGACCTCGCCCGCCGGGTATATCGGCGGCCGGTCGTTCCCGCCTTCCCGGCCTCGGGAGGGAAGGTTCGAGCCCGGCGGGGCGATCGGCTGGTTCCGGGGGCGGTCGAGTTCTCCGAAGTCGGCCATGGCCTTCATTTTTCCCGGCACATTTGACGTGTGACGCGATAGCCCGTTTTTGTTATGCGATCACAACAATGGTCGGCTTATCGCCCTAATGTGAACGCCGCGCGTGCACTCTCCGTGAAAAGGGTGAATCCGCGACGATACCGGTCCCTCCATATTAAATTTTATAATCTTATTTCGCTTTTTGGGTGCTTAAGGGCACTAAAGGCGACCCGCTCCGCGAACCAGCCGGGGAGGCGCATCCGCTCATTGTGCGGGTACGGCACCTCCCCGCGAATCTCATTAAACGGAGAAGAAAGCCTTATGTCCTAAAAGAGAAATATGTCGTTTTAGCCGGTCAGCTCTCCGGGGAGGGCCTGTCCTTCTTCCCGGCCACGAGGGTGTCGCCCGCCTTGCCGGGCGCGGGCGTCGCGACCGGCGCGGGCGTGGTCGCGGGTGTCGCGGGCGGCACGGACGTGGCGGCACCGGACGGGGGCTTGCGGGTGCGCGTACGGGGACGGGTGGCGGCGGGGAACTCCGCGGTGTCGGTGGCGCCCTCCGAGGCGGGTTCCCCCGAGGCGGGTTCTTCCACCGGCCGCTGCGAGGCGGGCGGAGCGGACTCGCCGGGCCTCTTCCCCGCGCCGGGCCGTACGGGGGCGGGTGCCGGGGTCGCCTCCGGCTCGCGCAGCGCGGCGATGACGTCGTCGGCCTCCGCCTCGGCGGCGAAGTCCTCGGCGGCCTCGGCCTCGCGGCGCTTGATCACCACCATGTGGTCGACCGAGAGGCGGCCCGCGCCGCCGACCGCGAGCAGGATGGAGGCGGCCCCGAGGGCCACGATCAGCTTGGCGTCGCCGCCGGTGAGCGGCAGGCCCGTCTCGCCGCTGGCCAGGACGAACACGGCGAGGGCCTCGGCGAACAGCAGCAGCCCGCACGCGGGCACCGCGAGGCCGGCCACCAGCAGCGCGCCGCCGATGAGCTCCGTCAGCATGGTGGTGGCGGCCCACACGTAGGGCCCGGAGGCACCCAGGCTGGTGAACTGCTCGGCGGTGGCGTTCAGGCCCGCTTCGAGCTTGTGCCAGCCGTTGGCGAAGAAGATCCCGCCCACGCCCAGCCTCGCGGCCAGGGAAGCAAGATCATGGAGGGTTTGTCGCACGGTTCCTCATTCTGGTTAGATTCCCCGTTCCTGCCCATGCTTGACCGATAGATGACCGAGCGGGGGCCTTCCAAACCCGTCACGAGGGGTCTTCCCCCTGTCCGCCTGGGCGGCGGGGCACCAGGAGCGTCACGGCCAGCGCGGTCGCGCCGAGCAGGAACACGCTCACCGCCACCGTCGTGTGCAGGCCGGAGACGAACGCGACGCGGGCCGCGCCGAGCAGGGCGTCCCCCACGCCGCCGCCGAGCTCCCGAGCCATGTGCGCGGCGGAGGCGAGCGACTGGCGGGCCTGGTCCATCATCGCGGGCGCGACGCCGGGGACGGAGGCCAGCGAGGGGGCGTACACGACCGTGGTGATCGTGCCGAGCACCGCGACCCCGAGCCCGGCGCCCAGCTCGTAGGCGGTCTCCTCGACGGCGGCGGCGCCGCCCGCGTGGGACTCCGGGGTGGAGGACATGATCGTGTCGGAGGCCGCCAGCAGGGTGACCTGGATGCCGAAGCCGATGCCGACGAAGCAGAGCGTCAGGGCCATCGGATGACCCTCGGTGTGCCAGGTCAGGGTGGGGGAGAGGGAGAGGGCGGTCAGCGCCAGGCCGCCGCCCATCGTGGCGCGCAACCCGAACCAGCGCAGCAGCCGCGCCCCGGCCAGGCCGCCCGCGATCGAGGCGATCATGAGGGGGAGCATCCGTACGGCCGCCTCAAGCGGGCTGTCGCCGAGGACCAGCTGGAGATACTGGGCGAGCATGAGCTCCAGCCCGACCAGGGCGAAGACCGTCAGCAGCACGGCGCCCACCCCGGCGCAGAACGCCCGCCGCCGGAACAGGCTCAGGTCCAGCAGCGGGAAGGCCAGCCGCCGCTGCCTGCGGACGAACCAGACCAGCAGCCAGACCCCGCCCAGGAACGCCGCCAGGCCGCCCGGATGCCCCGCTCCGGCCTCCTTCAGGCCGAAGGCCACCCCGAGGATGCCCAGCACCGACAGCAGCGCGCTGAGCGCGTCCCACGGCCGGCCGGAGCGCCTGCGGGACTCGGGAAGGAGCCTGGCCGCGACGGGCAGCAGGACCACCAGGATGGGGACGTTGATCAGGAAGACGGCGCCCCACCAGAAGTGCTCGACGAGCACCCCTCCGACGAGCGGGCCGACGGCGGCCCCGGCCGCGGCCACCGCGCTCCACACGCCCAGCGCGATCGCCCGCTCGTGCCGGTCGGTGAAGACCTGCCGGATGATGGAGAGCGTGGCGGGCATGATCATCGCTCCGCCGAGGCCGAGCAGCGCGCGTGCGGAGATCAGCGCGAGCGGGGTCGGCGCGAACGCCGCCGCGGCCGAGGCGACGCCGAAGACCAGATACCCGGCCAGCACCAGGCGCTTGCGCCCGTAGCGGTCACCGAGGGTGCCGAAGGTCAGCAGCAGCGGCGCGACCATCAGCGAGTAGACGTCGATGATCCACAGCAGCTCCACGGAGGACGGTTCGAGGGCGGCCGTCAGCGCCGGCACCGCGATGTGCAGCACCGTGGCGTCCACCGCGATCAGCAGCAGGCTGAAGCAGAGGACGGCGAGGACCGACCACCGGCCGGCCCCGGACGCCCGCGGGTCGCCGTCCGCGCGCCTGGCCATGACGGTGGTCATGAGCCGCTCAGGATCTGCCGGCCTGGACGAACATGCGTCGCAGCTTAGGCGAAGTCGGGCAGTGTCCGGGGCGGCATTGGGTGATTAATTCACGTAGATATGTCCCTTTTGGGCGCTCGATTGGTCAATATTCGAGGCCTTCCGGCGGGTGTCGGCGACCTCTCTAGAGAGATACAGGCATATACCGCCGTCTAGGCAAAAGGTGATCTCGCACGGACCATGGCGATCGTGGAAAGTCAGCGCGAGGCCCGTGAGCCGCCGTGGTGAGCGGGCCCGGCGGAAACGACGCCGCCCAGGTCCCGCCGCCGCGTGACCCCGCCGACCCCCGGCACGGGAAGGACCCCGGACAGGCCCCCGCGCCCCCGAGGACCCCCGCCGACCCCCGGCACGGGAAAGGCTCCGGCCAGGTCCCCCCGCCCCCGAGGGACCCCGCCGACTCCCGGCGCGAGCACCACCCCGGCCGTACGGGGGGTCCCGCCGACTCCCGGTACGCGCATGACCCCGGCCAGGCCCACGTGCCCTCGGTGTCCCCCACCGACCTCGGGCGCGGGCACGACCCCGTGCCGTCGCGGGACCTCGCCGACTCCCGGTACGAGCGCGACCCCCTGCCTCCGCGGGACCCCGCCGATCCCCGGTACGAGCGTGAGCGCGACCCCGTTCCGCCGCCTCGGGATCCCGCCGATCCCCGGCAGTGGTGCGCCGTGGCCGCCGCGTGGCTGGGCCGCGACCGGCCCGAGGCCGCGCTGGAGGCGGCCCGCAGGGCACTGGACCTCGACCCCCGCTCCGAGTCCGGCGCAGACTGGGGATACCGCCTGGCCAGCCTCGCCTTCGAGCGGCTCGGCCGCGACGCGGAGGCCGTGGCGGCCGCCGAGGAGGCCGTACGCCTCGCACCGGGCTCCTGGGCCGCGCGGATGCGCCTGGGAGCCGCGCTGCGCAGGGTGCCGGGGCGCTGGCGCGAGTCGCGGGCCCAGGCGGCCAGGGCCGTCCGTTACGCGCCGGAGGAGCCGGACCCGCACGTCCTCGCCGGTGACCTCGCGCTGCTGAGAGGCGAGTACGGCCTCGCGGAGGCCGCCTACCGCGAGGCGCTGCGCCGCCTGCCGGACCACCCGGGCGCCAGGATCAACCTCGGCCTGACCCGGTTGCGCTGGGAACGGCCGCGCGCCCACCACGACCCCGCCTGGCCGGTCGACCCGCGCGAGACGGGCCGGGCCAGGCGCGCCCTGGAGAGGTGGTCGCGGCGGACCCGGGTCCTGCTCGCCGTCGCCCTCGTCGCGGTCTGCGTGGCGGAGTTCGGATTCGGCCTGGCCTCCGTGGCGAGGATCGGCGGCGGGCTGGTGCCGCTCGCCGTCCTGGCGATCACCCTCGGGCAGGCGCACCGGGTCAGGCTCTGGTCGTACGTGCCCGGCATGCTCGCCCGCGATCCCTGGCTCGGCATGTCGGTCTCGGTCACCCTGGTCGCCGTGGCCGCGTACGTCGCTGCCGTGGCCACCCTCCCCGCGGAGGCCCCGCCGGTCCTCTCCGGCCCGCCGCCGGGCGCGCCGGGGGTGGTCTGGGCGGTTCTCGCCGGGCTGGTCCTCCTCAACGGGACCGTGCTGCTCGTCCTGCGGGTGCTCGTCGAGGCGTGGCGCGGGCGGCCGGTCAGGGCGCTGGCCGAGTTCGCCGCCGCCGGTGACGACCGCACGGCCAGGCGCGACGTGAACGTGACCCTCTGGCTGGTGGCGGGCCGGGTCTGGTCGGTACCGGTCGCGGTCGTGGTGGCGGTCGTCGTGCTGGACGAGCGGGGCTGGGCGGCGGTCGCGCTCGTCGTGCCGCTCGCGCTCGGCTGGGCCCGCGGCCGGGCCGGCCCGGCCGCCGGTCTCACCCGCGCGCTGGCCGCCGACCGGGGGCTGGCGGTGGCGCTGGCCCTGCCCGCCTCGGCGTCGGTCCTGCTCGGCGTGGCCGGGGCGGCACCGGCCCTCGGGCTCGTCACGGCGGGCGAGTGGGCCTGGCGGGCCGGGGTCGCGCTGCTGGCCGTGCCGATGGCGGTGTTCGCCGCGAGGTCGGTACGGGCGTGGTGGCGGGGCGCGCCGGGGCCGTGGCGGGCCTCGCTGGTCATGTGCGACGGCTGCGGGAGCCGCCTTCCCGGCGACGCGGGCCCTCCGGTGGGGCTCAGCCGGGAGGTGCGCGCGGCCTTCACCTACGCGCGGGGGGTGGTGCTCGCGTACGCCGATCCCAGCGGCCCGCGCGCGCTCGCCGTCGGCGCGGTCAGCTCGGTCGGCCCGAGCGGCGAGCTGCGCCTGATCGCCGCCTCCGACGCCTGGGAGGCCGCCGAGCGCGACCCCAGGGTGGCGGTCTTCGTCGCCGATCCGCTCGACCGCCGTTTCTGGGCCGAGGTACGCGGCATCGCCATCGGCGACACCGAGGCCGACCTGCTGAGGATCACCCCCAAGGAGGTCGTGGTCGGCGAGTACCCCGGCCGCCACCAGGGCCGGGCCCACCGCGGCTGAACAGCCCTCCCCGAAGCGCCGAACGACCATCGTCGGTGTCGGTGTCGGTGTCGGTGTCGGTGTCGGTGTCGGTGTCGGTGTCGGTGTCGGCGTCGCCGGAAGCGCGGATCGCCGGCCGTCGCGGCCGGGGCCGAGGCCGAGGCCAGGGGCGGACGTGTCCCCCCGGGCCGGCTGAGGCGGACCAGGGGTCGCGGGCCTCAGGGCCGCACGGTCGCCGTGACCGGGCCGTGGACCGCCTTGCCGGGCGGTGACATTTCCCTGCCCGCCCACCGCCGCGCCCTCTCGCGCGTCCCCGCGTGGACAGGCGAAGAGCGGCGGCCGGGACCAGGTCGTACCACCCGCCGGGAACGCGGGCGCGGGCCGCCGCGCGCGGGGCGCGACGGCGGCACAGGGAAGTGTGGGACCGGAGGGACGGCACGGGGCGGGCTTGCTGCCTCGAACGTTGGTTTCATCCGTTCTCATCCGCATATCTGATCGGGCCCGCACGACGGCGTGGCGCGCCCCTCAGGCACGCGCAAACGTCCTCCTGTTGCGGTATAACCGGGGGCGAACCGGGGAGGCGTGATGCGGGAATCCAGCAGGGCCCGTCCGGCGGGGCGCGCGGCGGCACGGGATCTGTTCGAGCAGGTGCGGCTGGGCTACTTCCGGCTCTCGCCGCCCCTGCGCAGGCTGATCTACGTCGCGGTGCTGGCCGGAGCGGTCGGGCTGGCGCTGGGACTCGGCTGGCCGATCCTCAACACGATCTTCGTCACGCTGACGCTGCTCGGCTTCGCGGCGCTGACCCTGAGCTTCCCCCGCGCCGCCGCCACCCTCCTCGTGGTGCTCGGCTGGCTGGCGGGAAACCTGATCTTCCAGACCGTCCTGTTCGGCCTGAACTCGCCGATCCCGACCGCGCTGATGCTCCTCGGTCCCCTGGCCGCCGGAGCCGCCCACCTCATCCGCTGGGTCCCCCCGTGGGTGACCACGGTCATGGCGCTGCTGCCCGCCGGGCTGACGGCCGTCCTGCTCGGCGTGGTCGTCCCCGGGTTCGGTCCCTACCCGTCCATCTGGGCCGCGTACGCCGTGGCGGCCGGGGTGCTCGTGTACCGGTTCCTGCAGGCCCGCCGGGTGCGGGTCGCGCTGGAGACGGGGGAGCGGCAGCAGGCCGGGCTGCGGGTCCGCGAGGGCGGCCACCTCCCCCCCGCCCAGGGGAGCGGGGAGCGGGACGCGCCGCCGCCCATCTCGGTGGAGGAGGCCCTCGGCGAGCTGGACGCCATGATCGGCCTGGCCCCGGTGAAGGAGCAGGTCCGTTCGATCGCCGCCTCGATCGAGGCGGCGAGGCTGCGCAAGGAGGCCGGATACTCCACCGAGCCGCCGATGCGGCACTTCGTGTTCGTCGGCCCGCCGGGCACCGGCAAGACCAGCGTGGCCAGGACCGTCGCGAAGATCTTCTACGCCTTCGGCCTGCTGGAGACCCCCTACGTGGTGGAGGCCCAGCGGGCCGACCTGGTGGGGGAGTTCCTCGGGGCCACCGCGATCAAGACGAACGAGCTGGTCGACCGGGCCCTCGGCGGGGTGCTGTTCGTCGACGAGGCGTACAGCCTGATCAACTCCGGTGACGGCCAGCCCGACAGGTTCGGCTCGGAGGCCGTGCAGACGCTGCTCAAGCGGGCCGAGGACGACCGCGACCGGCTGATCGTCATCCTGGCCGGATACGAGAAGGAGATGGCCACCTTCCTGGCGTCCAACCCCGGCCTGTCCAGCCGGTTCTCCAGCAGGGTCCGCTTCCCCAGCTACGCCCCCGACGAGCTGCTCCAGATCACCGGGCTGCTGCAGCGGCGCAGGGGCGACCGGATGGCGCCCGGGGCCGAGCCCGCCCTGCTCGCCCGCTTCGAGGACATCCACCGGCGCGCGATCGTCGACGAGCTGGGCAACGCCCGGTTCGTCCGCAGCCTCGTGGAGGCCGCCGCGCAGGCCAGGGACGTGCGCGTGGTGGGGGCCGGCGGCGCGCCCACCACCGAGGACCTGGTCACCACGGTCGAGAGCGACGTCGTCAAGGCCTTCGACGAGCTCACCACCCGTTACCGGAGCTACCAGGCCGCCCCCTCCCTTGAGGAGGCGCTGGCCGACCTCGACCGCATGGCGGGCCTTGAGCCCGTCAAACGGCAGGTGCACGCGATCGCCGCGCAGCTCAGGGTCGCGAAGATGCGCCAGGAGCGAGGGCTGCCGACCCCGCCGCAGATGCGGCACTTCGTCTTCGCCGGGCCGCCCGGCACCGGCAAGACCACCGTGGCCCGCATCCTGGGCCGCATCTTCGCCGCGCTGGGCCTGCTCACCCAGCCCGACGTGGTCGAGGCGCAGCGGGCCGACCTGGTCGGCCAGCACCTGGGCGCCACCGCGATCAAGACGAACGAGCTGGTCGACCGGGCCCTCGGCGGGGTGCTGTTCGTCGACGAGGCGTACGGCCTGGTCAACTCCGGCTACAGCGGGGGCGACGCCTTCGGCACCGAGGCCGTGCAGACGCTGCTCAAGCGGGCCGAGGACGACCGCGACCGGCTGGTGGTCATCCTGGCCGGATACGAGCGGGAGATGAACACCTTCCTGTCGTCCAACCCGGGCCTGGGCAGCAGGTTCAACCAGCGGGTGCAGTTTCCCTCGTACTCCCCGGAGGAGCTCACCGAGATCGCGGTGCTGCTCGCCGACGCGTCGGGCGACCGGTTCGACGACGCCGCCCGCCGCGACCTCACCGAGGTCTTCACCTGGGTCTGCGACGAGGGCCTGATCGACGGCCTCGGCAACGGCAGGTTCGCGCGCTCGCTCTTCGAACGCGCCGCGATGCGCAGGGACGTCCGCCTCGCCGCCCTCGGCGGCGGCACCGCGAGCGCCGCCGACCTGACCACCATCACCAGCGCCGACCTGCGCGCCGCCGTGGACGAGCTCGCCGGGAAGTGACCCGGCTCTCCGGGAGGTGGCCCCGGCTCGCCGGGAACCGGTCCCGGACCCGACCGGCCGTGCTCCGGGCCCGATCAGGCCCTCCCCCCGACCCCGCCGGCTGACTCGCGGGCCCGGCGATGCCATTTCTCACCGAGATCCCTCCGATTCGCTACGCTATGCAGCCCACCGGTCGCCGAGTGTAGCAAGATGGTCACCGACAGCGGCGGGGCTCCGGAGGAGGAAAGATGGCGGGATTCCTTGCCCGCAGGCTGCTCAACTATCTGGTGCTGATCGTCGTGGCCACCAGCCTGGCCTACATGCTGGCCGCCTCCGCCCTCAACCCGCGCTCCAACTACGAGGGCCGCAACCCCCCGATCCCGCCGGCCGTCGTCGATGCGCGCCTGTCCGACCTCAACCTGAACGACCGCACCCCGCTGTTCGAGCGCTACCTGACCTGGGCGGGCGACCTCGCGCGCGGCGACTTCGGCAAGACGGTGGCCGGAGGCTCGGTCGGCGACGACCTCGGGCGCCGGATCGGCGTCACGCTGCGCCTGATCACGATCGGGCTCGTCCTCGGCAGCGTCACCGGCGTGCTCATCGGCGCCTACGCCGCCGTCAGGCAGTACGGCCTCTTCGACCGGCTGTCGACCGGCCTGTCGTTCGTCGTGCTCGCGGTCCCCACGGTGGTGCTGGCCAACATCCTGATCATCGCCGCGATCCGGCTCAACGAGGCGGCCGGAACCCAGATCCTCCTCGTCAGCGGCGAGGCGACCCCCGGCCTCGAAGGAGGGTTCGCCGCCGCCGCGCTCGACCGGATCCGGCACCTGGTCCTGCCCACGCTGTCGCTGTCGCTCGGACTGGTCGCCGTCTACAGCCGCTACCAGCGCAACATGATGCTCGACGTGCTCGGCGCCGACTTCATCCGCACGGCCATGGCCAAGGGGCTGAGCCGCAGAGCCGCGCTGACCCGGCACGCGCTGCGCACCGCGCTGATCCCGGCGGTCACCTACTTCGCCTTCACCTTCGGGTCGCTGCTGGTCGGCACCACCTTCACCGAGAAGATCTTCGGCTGGCACGGCATGGGGGAGCAGCTGGTCGACTCGATCTCCACCAACGACGTCAACACCGTCGCGGCGATCAGCTGCTTCGCCGCGCTGGCCGTGCTGCTGGCCTCGCTCGCCTCCGACGTGCTGCACGCCGTCCTCGACCCGCGCGTCCGGGTGGGGTGAGCCGGGGATGACCATCGCCGACGAGGAGCTCGCCGAACAGCGGGCGTCCGTCGACAGCGTCAAGGCGCCCTCGCGGCTGCGGGTGGTCGCGGGCCGCCTGCTCCGCTCGGGCCGGGGCAGGGTCGGCTTCGCGCTGCTCGCGCTGATCTTCCTGCTCGCCTTCGCCGGTCCCCACCTCACCCGCTGGACGTACGCCTCAAAGGACTACACGGCCTTCCTCGCGCCGCCCTCCCCCGACCACTGGTGGGGGACCCTGCAGACCGGCGCCGACGTGTACGCGGTCACGCTGCGCGGCATGCAGCGGTCACTGGTCGTCGGCCTGCTCGCCGCGGTGGTCGGCACCGCGCTCGCGGCCGTGGTGGGCGCCTTCGCGGGATACTTCGGCGGCTGGACCGACCGCGCGCTGACCTGGCTGACCGACCTGCTGCTGGTGCTCCCGGCCTTCCTGATCCTGGCCGTCATGTCCCCGCTCTTCGCAGGGAAACAGTGGCCGGTGTTCGTGCTGGTGCTGGCGCTCTTCCTCTGGATGGTCACCTCGAAGATCGTCCGGAGCATGACCATCTCGCTCAGGGAGCGGGAGTTCATCCACGCGGCCAGGTTCATGGGAGTGCCCCCGACGAGGATCGTCTTCCGGCACGTGATCCCCAACATGTCCTCGCTGCTGGTCGTCGACGCCACCCTCAACGTCAGCGCCGCGATCCTCACCGAGACGTCCCTGTCCTACTTCGGGTTCGGCATCCAGCCGCCCGACGTCTCGCTGGGCAGCCTCATCGCCGACGGCGCGCAGACGGCCCTCTACGCCCCCTGGACGTTCTGGTTCTGCGCGGGCCTGCTGATCGTCACCGTGCTCGCGGTGAACCTGGTCGGCGACTCGCTGCGCGACGCCTTCGACCCCACGTCCCGCCGGGGCCGGTGACCGGTGACGAGCGAGCGGCCCTCGGGCGCGACGTCCCGGACCCGCGGGACCGGTGACGGCGAGGCCGCGCCCGTCCTCGAAGTGCGCGACCTCGACGTCACCTTCGGCTCGGGTCCCGGCGCGGTCCGCGCGGTCAGGGGGATGGGGTACGCGGTCCGTCCCGGCGAGGTGCTCGGTGTCGTCGGGGAGTCGGGTTCCGGCAAGTCGGTCACCTCGCTGGCCGTGATGGGCCTGCTCCCGGCGCACGCCCGCGTCACCGGCTCGGTGCGGCTGCTCGGGAAGGAGATCCTGGGCGCCCCGGAGAGGACGCTCACCGCGTTCCGCGGCAAGACCGTCTCGATGGTCTTCCAGGACCCGCTCTCCGCGCTCACCCCCGTCTACCGGGTCGGCGACCAGGTCGCCGAGGCGATCCGCGTCCACCAGCGGGTGAGCGCGGGTCAGGCCGCCAGGCGCGCCGTCGAGCTGCTCGACCTGGTCGGCATCCCCAACGCCGCGCAGCGGGCCAGGGCGTTCCCGCACGAGTTCTCCGGCGGCATGCGCCAGCGCGCGGTGATCGCGATGGCGATCGCCAACGACCCCGACGTCATCCTCTGCGACGAGCCGACGACCGCGCTCGACGTGACCATCCAGGCGCAGGTGCTGGAGGTGCTGAAGACGGCGCAGCGCGAGACCGGCGCGGCGATCGTCATCATCACCCACGACCTGGGGGTGGTGGCCGGGTTCGCCGACCGGGTCCTCGTCATGTACGCCGGGCGTCCCGTCGAGGTCGGCTCGGTGGACGAGGTCTACTACCGCGGCCGCATGCCGTACACCATGGGCCTGCTCGGCTCGATCCCGCGCCTCGACCGCGGCCGGGAGCAGCCGCTGGTGCCCATCGAGGGCAGCCCGCCGTCACCGGCGGCGCTGCCGCCGGGCTGCCCGTTCGAGCCGCGCTGCCCGATCGCCGTCCCGGAGTGCGCCGAGGCCGAGCCCGAGCTGGAGCCGGTGGGCTCACCCGGCCACCTGGCGGCGTGCGTACGCTCCGGCGAGATCGAGGCGGCGGGCTGGTCACCCGCCCAGGTCTACGGCGTACGCGGCCCCGCGACCGGTCCCGCCCGGCGCCCCGCGGACCCGCTCCCCTCGGCCGGCCGTGTCATCCCGGCCGGTCCCGTCGCGCCGGACGGTCTCGGCGACCCGGCCGGTTCCGCCGGGCTCGCCCCGCCCGCGGCTCCCGCCGTTCGCGACACCGGGGAGCCGCCGCGCCCGCGCGACGAGCGTGACGTGGTCCTCGCGGTCGAGGACCTGGTCAAGCACTACCCCCTGGTCAAGGGGACGCTCCTGCGGCGGCGGGTCGGCACGGTCCGCGCGGTGGACGGCGTCGGCTTCGACGTACGCGAGGGTGAGACGCTCGGCCTGGTCGGCGAGTCCGGCTGCGGCAAGACGACCACCCTGATGGAGATCCTGGAGCTGGCCGCGCCGCAGAGCGGCAGGATCGTGGTGCTGGGCCGCGACACCTCGCGGATGGGAGCCCGCGAACGGATGTCCGTGCGGCGCGACATGCAGGTCGTCTTCCAGGACCCGCTCGCCTCGCTCGACCCGAGGATGACCGTCCACGACATCCTCGCCGAGCCGCTGCGCGCGCACGGCCGCCGGGACCCGGGGCCGAGGATCGCCGAGTTGCTCGGCCTGGTCGGGCTGGAGCCCGGCCACGCCGCCCGCTACCCGCAGGACTTCTCCGGGGGCCAGCGCCAGCGCGTCGGCATCGCGCGCGCCCTCGCGCTGGAGCCCCGGCTGGTCGTGCTGGACGAGCCGGTCTCGGCACTCGACGTGTCCATCCAGGCGGGGGTGCTCAACCTGCTGGAGGAGCTGAGGAACCGCCTGGGCCTGTCGTACCTGTTCGTGGCGCACGACCTGGCCGTGGTCCGGCACATCGCCGACCGGGTCGCGGTCATGTATCTGGGGAGGATCGCCGAGATCGGCCGGTCCGCCGGGGTCTACGACACCCCGATGCACCCCTACACCCGGGCACTGCTGTCGGCGATCCCGCTGCCGGACCCGGTGCTGGAACGCTCCAGACGACGCGTCCTGCTGGAGGGGGACCTGCCGAGTCCGGCCGACCCCCCCTCGGGGTGCCGCTTCCGTACGCGCTGCCCCCTGTTCAGGACGCTCGACGAGACCGTCAGGCTGCGCTGCGTGGACGAGGAGCCCCAGGTGCGGCAGCTGGGGGACGACCACGGCGTCTCCTGCCACTTCGCCGAGAGGATCGACGCCGTATGACCCGGCCGCACGCCCGTTCACCCGCTCGTTCACCTGCTCGCCCGCCCGCCCCGCCGCGCGCCGCGACCGGACCGGCCGCACATCGCTCGTACACGCGCCCGTCCGCCCACTCGTACGCCCGTTCGCACGCCCACTCGTACGCCCGTCCGTATGCCCCGGGAGGAACACCGTGATACCAATCCGGCGCGTGGGCGCGCTCGCCGTCGCGCTGGCCGTGGCCCTGGCCGTCGCGCCGGGTCTCGCCGGATGCGGGAGCGGAAGCGGGAGCAGGGGAGGAGGCGGGGGAGGTGGGACGCCGGGCGGGCCCGCCTCGGTGGTGCGGGCCTACGACATCAACCCGGTCGCCCGTGACCGGGTCGCGGACGGGGGTGTGCTCCGCTGGGGGATCAACGAGTATCCGGCCAACTGGAACCTCAACCACATCGACGGCAACCTGGCGACGGTCAAGCGGGTCATGGACGCCATGATGCCCTCCCCCTTCCGTTCCGACGCCAAGGGGAAGATCTCTCCCAACACCGACTACCTGACCGAGGGCAGGGTCACCTCGCGCGAGCCCGCGCAGGTCGTCACGCTCACCCTCAACCCGCGCGCCAAGTGGTCCGACGGCACCCCGATCACCTGGGAGGACTACCGCGCCCAGTGGCAGGCGCTGAACGGCCGCGACGCCGGATACCGGGTGGCGAGCACCACCGGTTACCAGGACATCGAGAAGGTCGCCAGGGGCAGGGACGACCACCAGGTCGTGGTGACCTTCGCCAAGCCCTTCGGCGACTGGCAGTCGCTGTTCGCGCCGCTGTACCCCCGGAGCACGAACGCCACCCCGGAGGCGTTCAACAACGCCTGGCTGAACCGCGTCCCGGTCACCGCGGGCCCGTTCGCGTTCGTCGCGTTCGACCCGACCGCCAAGACCGTCACCCTCGCGAGGGACGACCGCTGGTGGGGCGATCGGGCCAAGCTGGACCGGATCATCTACCGGTCCCTGGAGAGCGACGCGCTGGTCGGCGCCTTCAGCAACGGCGAGCTCGACACCTTCGACGTCGGCCCGTCCGCGCCCGACTACGCGCGGGCCAGGAGCACCCCGGACGCGATCGTGCGGCAGGCGGCCGGGCCCGACTTCCGGCACATCACGATGAACGGCGAGAGCGCCGTCCTGTCCGACCCGAAGATCCGCAGGGCCGTCGCGATGGGCATCAACCGCCAGGCCATCGCGCAGTCGGACCTCCAGGGCCTCGACTGGCCGATCGTCCTGCTCAACAACCACTTCTTCATGAACACCCAGGAGGGCTACCAGGACAACGCCGGTGAGATCGGGACCTACGACCCCGGCAGGGCGGGGCGGGAGCTGGACGCCGCGGGCTGGAAGCTGGAGGGGCAGACCCGCAGGAAGGGCGGCAGGGAGCTGAACCTGCGCTTCGTCCTGCCGTCCGGCCTGCAGCTCGCCAAGTCCGAGGCCGAGCTCGTCCAGGACATGCTCGGCCGGATCGGTGTCGGGGTCACCCTGCAGTCGGTGCCCGGGGACGACTACTTCACCAAATACATAATTCCCGGCAACTACGACATCACCGCGTTCGCGTACGTGGGCACGCCCTTCCCCGTCTCCAGCTCCTACGGCCAGTACGCCGACGCCGTCAGGCGTCCCGACGGCGCCAGGCAGTGGAACGCCAACCTCGGCCGCATCGGCTCCCCGCGGATCGACGCCGCGATGAGGAAGGCGACCGCCGACCTCGACGACGCCAGGGCCATCGCCGACACCAACGCGGCGGACAAGCTCATCTGGCAGGCGGTCAACGTGGTGACGCTCTACCAGCGACCGCAGAACATCGCGGTCAAGAGCGACCTCGCCAACTTCGGCGCCCGCGGCTTCTACGACCTGCGCTACCAGGACATCGGCTTCGTCAGGTAGCCCCGGGCGGGCCGCGTTCTGTCGGGGACGCGGTGTAGAAAGTCGGTCATGGCTATCTCGGTGACCTGGCCCCAGGTGCTCGCCTGGCGGCTGAGGCGGCAGTTCGTCGACCCGGCCGACGGGCCCGACGCGGTGTCCGTGGTGCGCAGGCTCGCCGGGGTGCAGGCGCAGGTGGCCTCCTCCGCCGCCCTCGCGGTGGCCGTACGGAGCGCGCGGCCGGATCCCGGCGAGCTCGACCGGGCCCTGTGGCGAGATCGCGGCCTGGTCAAGACGTGGACGGCGCGCGGCACCCTGCACCTCGTCCCCGCCGACGAGCTGGCCTGCTACGCGGCCGTCCTCGGCTCGTTCCGCGTCTGGGACAGGGGGTCCTGGCAGCGCGGCCACGGCGTCACGGCCATCGAGGTCGCCGCCATCCTCGACGCCGTGCCCAAGGCGCTCGCGGGCCGTGTCCTCACCCGCGAGGAGCTGGTCGACGGCGTGATCGAGGTGACCGGCGACGACCACCTGCGGGAGGCGCTCACCTCCGGCTGGGGCGCTCTGCTGAAGCCGCTGAGCTTCCTCGGCGAGCTCTGCCACGGCCCGCCGCGCGAGGGCCGGGTGACCTTCGCCGCCCCTCGCGACCAGGTGCCCGGCTGGCCGGGCGAGCTTCCCTCGGCGGAGGAGGGCGGGGTGCGCCTGCTCCGCTCCTTCCTCGGCGCCCACGGCCCCGGCGCCCCCGAGACGTTCGACGGCTGGCTCTATCGGGGGGCCACCCGCAAGGCGACGCTGCGTGGCTGGTTCCGCGACCTCACCCCCGAGCTGGCCGAGATCGAGGTGGACGGCCGGCCGATGGTCGTGCTCGCCGAGCACCTCGACGACCTGGCCGCGACCCGGCCCGCCACCGGGGTCCACCTCCTGCCCGGCTTCGACCAGTACATCCTGGCCGCCCCGCGCGACCTGGAGCCCCTCCTGCCCGCCGAGGCGCGGGCGAAGGTCAGCCGGGCCGCCGGCTGGATCTCCCCGGTCGTGATCCATCGGGGCCGGGTGGCCGGGGTCTGGGAGGCGAAGGACGGGAAGATCACGGCCGATCTCCTGGAGGAGGTCCCCGCCACCGCCCTCGCCGCCGAGGTCGAAAGGGTCTCCGCGCTCCTGCGCTGACCCGGGCCGCCGGGCGAGCGCACGGCCGCCGCGTCACCGGGCGAGGGTCTCTCCGGGCGGCCTCCACGGCGTCTCGGCCCCGTTCGTGGAGAGGATGCCGCCTGCTCGCCCTGGTAGGCTCCGCGGCGGTTCCGCGAACTCCGGGACCGTTTCGGCGGGACGTTGCCCGCTCGCCCGGGAGAGCCTCGGGAGAGTTCCGGGGCGGTCCGGTGAACCGCGGGCCCTCATCCCGGCGAGGAAGCTCGGGATGGTGATCCCTACAGCGGTTCCGCGAACTCCCAGCCCCGTTCCAGCAGGGTGTCCACCGCCCGTACGGCCAGCGACAGCCGGACCTCGGGCGGACCGGTGACGACCAGGTGGGGCAGCCCGCCCGCGACCAGCTCCTCGCGAAAGCGGGCGTCCATCCGGTACCGGATCGCCTCGCCGTCGCGCCAGCCGTCCTGCTCGAAGGGCACGCCCTCCACCGAGGTGTGGATCCACAGGTCGTGCCGGGCACGGCGGTGCACTGCGGTGACCTCCTCGGAGAGCTCGCCGAGATAGCGCTCGTGCCACAGGGAGGTGGTGAAGGCGTCGGTGTCGCACACCAGCAGCGGCGACCCCGTCCTGGCCGCGGCGTCCTCCCACGCGAGCTGGCGCTCGGCGATCACCCCGAACTCCGCCGGCTCCCACCCCAGGTCGTCCAGCCACGGCTCGGGCAGCCCGCCGAGCTTGGCGCGCCGGCGGGCCATGGCGAGCTTCTCCTCGCAGTACGTCCTGCCGTACTCGGGCACCCAGCGCGTCGCCGCCCACGGCCCGCCGCGAGCCGCGTAGTGGGCGGCCAGGGACCTGGCCAGCGTGGTCGTGCCGCTGGACTCCGCGCCGACGACCACCACGCGCCGCGCCAGGTGGCCGCGTACGGCCGGGGAGAGGCGGTCCCAGCACGACACGGGGTCGTTCCTGATCATCGTCCCGCTGACCGGGAACCGCTCCCGGCCCGCGTCGACGTCGACATGGGCGGCACCGAACCGGCGGGCCAGCTCGGGCCCGTACGACTCGGAGGAGAACACCGCGTCGATCTCCGGCACGTGGCCGTGCGCCTGGGCGAGGCCGTACCGGAACACCTCGACGTGCGCGGACCAGATCTCCGGGTCGTCGTAGTCGATCTCGACGTCGTCGACCACCGGGGCGATCGTCACGTGGGCCTGCGGGTGCGCCTCGCGCAGCCAGGCGGCGCGCAGCGCGAGCGGGAGGCTCTCCGCGGTCGACGCGGCGACCACGACGCTCACCCGGGCGCACCGCGCGGCGGCGGTGTCGATCAGGTGGTGGTGTCCCGCGTGCGGCGGATAGAACTTGCCGATCACCAGCCCGTGGGCGAAGGCCCCACCGCCCAGCTGTGCACCCTCCGGCCCGGCACGCCCGCTCACCGGCGCGCCCTCCGGGTCGGCCCGCTCGCTCACCGGCACATCCTCCCGCCCGGTGTGCCCGCTCACACCGCGACCGGGACGGGACGGGACGCGAGTTCCGCGCGCCAGGCTCGCAGGCCGGCGACGCACAGCGCCAGGAAGACCACGTACAGGACGGCGGTCAGGTGTAGCCCCTTGTAGGCATATAGAGGTATATAAACCACATCGGCCGCGATCCACAGCCACCATGACTCGACCAGTTTCCGGCTCTGCCCGTAGGTCGCCGCCAGGGACAGGGCGGTGGTGAGGGCGTCCCAGACCGGTACGGTCGAGTCGGTCCAGGTGGCGAGGGCGAAGGAGAGGCCGACGGCGGCCGCGATCCCGAGAACGGCCAGCGCCGCCCACTCGGCGCGCCCGGTGCGCCGGATCGCGAGCGGGGTCCGGCCGGCCCCGCCGTACAGCCACTGCCACCAGCCGTACAGCCCCAGCACGACGTAGACGATCTGCAGCGCCGCGTCCGCGTAGAGCCCGGCGGTCAGGAAGACCGCTCCGAGCAGGAGCACGTTGGCGATCCCGATCGGCCAGTTCCAGATGTTCCCGCGGACCACCAGCCAGACCGTGAGGGCGCCGGTGGCGAAGCCCAGGAGCTCCGCCCAGCTGGTCGGGGTCCCCGCGAGGGTGAACGCCGGCCGCAGGAGGGGGGCCAGTATCTCGGCGAGCGACATGCGATCTCCTCAATCGTCGCGATGACGATAATGGGTCGCCCCGGTCCGGTCACGCGCGGGGCCTCGCACGAGGCCCGCCGATCGCTTCCGGTCCGGTCACGCGCGGAGCGCTCGCACGAGGCCCGCCGATCACCTCCGCCCCGACCACGCGCGGTGCGCTCGCACGAGCCCGTCCATCGCCTCCGGTCCGGTCACGCGCGGGGCGCCCGTACGCGCCGGACGTCCGTCCTCGCGCCGGGAGCGGTGGACGGCCCGGTCCCGTACGCCGGACCGCCGCGTGCCCGTGGGCTCCGGCCGCCGGGCGGTCAGGCGAGGCGGAACCGCACCCGGTCGCCGGGACGGAGCTGGGCGGCCCCGGCGAGGCTCGCCGAGGTCAGGACTGCGATGACCGGGTAGCCGCCGGTCGGCGGATGGTCGGCGAGGAACACGATCGGCTGGCCGCTGGGCGGCACCTGCACGGCCCCGGCCACCATGCCCTCGCTGGGCAGCTCCCCCTCCCGGGCACGCTCCAGGCGGGTGCCGCGCACCCGCACGCCCACCCGGTTGCTGTCCTGGCTGACCTCGTACGGCTCCGCGCACAGGATGGCCAGGGCTCCGGGGACGAACCAGTCGTCCCTGGGGCCGGGCAGGACCCGCAGGACACCCGTCCCCGGCCCGGGCCGGGGAGCCACGTCCACGGTGATCGGCGGCAGGCCGCCGGTCGGCCCCACCGGCAGGACCGTCCCGGCGGCGAGCGGGGCGGGGCCGAGCCCGGAGAGCGAGTCGGTCGAGCGGCTGCCCATCGTGACGGGCGCCTCGACACCGCCCCGGACGGCGACGTAGGTGCGCAGGCCAGCCCCGGGCAGGCCCAGCCGCAGCTCGCCGCCCGCGGGGACCCAGAAGGGCGCGCACATCCCCTGCGAGACCGTCACACGCCGGATCGCGCCGCCAGAAGAAACCCCGCCCGGAGAAGCCTCGTCCGGAGAAGTCCCGTCCGGGGAGGCGTCGCCTGTGGACGTCTCGCCCACGGAGCTCAAGGACACCCCGCTCACCGGGCTCACCGACACCCCGGACGTCCCGCCCGGCCCGCCCGGGACCGCCGCGTGCGGTCGTACGAGGTCCAGAGGGCAGGCGGCGCCGGTGACGGCGGCCCAGGCGCCGGTGGTGAAGCGCAGCCGGGCGCCACCGAGGGTCAGCTCGATCCCCGCGGCCCCCTCGGGGTTGCCGACCAGGCGGTTGGCCAGCCGCAGGCTCGGCTCGTCCGCGGCACCCGAGCGGGGCACCCCCAGATGGGCGTACCCCGGCCTGCCGAGATCCTGCACGGTGGCGTACGGCCCCGGCGCGATCACCTCGATCATGGCGCGCCGACCGCCCGGAACCGCACCCGCGTCCCCGGGGTGAGCAGGGCGGGCGGCTCGGCGGCCACGTCCCACACCGCCGTCGCGGAGCGGCCGAGCAGCCGCCAGCCACCGGGGGAGGCCGAGGGATAGACCGCGGAGTAGGGGCCGGCGACCGCCACCGCCCCGGCGGGCACCGAGGTCCGGGGGGTGTCCAGCCGGGGGACGTGCAGCGCCGGGTCCAGCCCGGTGAGGTAGGCGAACCCGGGGGCGAAGCCCAGCCAGCCCACCACCAGCTCCCGCCCGGTGTGCCGCTCGACCACCTCCCCGGGGGAGAGCCCGCTCAGCGCGGCGACGTCGTCGAGGTCGGCGCCGTCGTACACGACGGGAAGGACCACCTCGGGCGCGTCGGCGGTCACCGTCGCGTCCGCGGCGGACGCCGTGTCCAGCAGGCGGGAGAGCTCGTCCCGCAGCCGCGCGGGGTCGGCTCCGGGCGCGGTGACGAGGACCGTGACGGGGCCGGGCACGATCTCGGCCACCCCCGCGGGCCGGTCGGCCCGCAGCAGGGCGTCCAGCCGGTGGGAGATCTCCAGCGAGCCGGTCTCCACCAGCAGCGCGTGCTCCCCGGCCCGCCGGATCCCCATGCTCACGTGAGGGACCTCGACATCCTCACGCGAAGGATCTCCCGGATTCTCGGGTGAAGGACCTCCCGGGTCCTCACGTGAAGGACCTCAGCGTCACCCCGGCGTCCACCAGGCCGTCGCGGACGGCGCGGGCCATCAGCACGGCGCCGGGCGTGTCGCCGTGCACGCAGACCGAGCGCGCCTCGACGGGGACCGACGAGCCGTCCACCGCCTCGACCACCCGTTCGGTCGCCATCCGCACGACCCGGTCCGCGACCGTGCCGGGGTCGTGCAGCACCGCGCCGGGGGAGCGGCGGGAGACCAGCGTTCCCGCGCCGGTGTACGCGCGGTCGGCGAAGGCCTCGACGACGGTGGCGACCCCCTCCCCGGCGGCGATCTCGTGGACGACCGAACCGGGCAGGGTGAGCAGCGGCAGGCTCCGGTCGTAGTCGGCGACCGCCGCCACGACGGCCCCGGCCTGCTCGGGGTCGCGGCAGATCCGGTTGTACAGGGCGCCGTGCGGCTTGACGTAGGAGACCCGGCCGCCCATCGCACCGGCGATGCCGTCCACCGCCGCCAGCTGGTAGAGGACCTCGGCGCAGAGCTCCTCGGGGTCGACGTCCATCTCCCGGCGGCCGAACCCGGCCAGGTCCCGGTAGGAGACCTGGGCGCCGATCGCCACCCCCCGGTCGACCGCCGCCGCGCACGTGCGGCGGATGGTCAGCGGGTCGCCCGCGTGGAACCCGCAGGCGACGTTGGCGCTGGTCACGACGTCGAGCAGGGCCTCGTCGTCGCCCAGACGCCAGATCCCGAAGCCCTCGCCCAGATCGGCGTTGAGATCGATCACCATGGCTCACCTACACCGGGGGTTCGTCGGGAATGTCCGCGATGTCATCGAGGGCGATGGCCAGCTCCTCGGGGTCGTCCCCGATGCGCTCGGCGATCTCGATCAGCACGTGCAGCACGTCGTGCCGGTCGTGGCCCAGGTCCAGCAGCCGCTGCGCCGCCTCCCAGAGCTGCGGCGGGTCGCCCTCCCAGAGCCGGGCGGCGATCTCCTCGTGCCAGGCGAGGTGCTCGTCGTAGTCGCGCCGGTCGAGCTCGCCGGCGTGGTCGATGCCCAGCAGGATCCGCCGGTCGGTGTCGTCGGCCGGGTTGAGCAGGCTGAGCTTGATCTCGCCGTGCGTGCCCTGCAGGAAAGGGAACGCGAACACCCGCCTGGCCAGCGCCGACAGGTCGCCGTCCGGCAGCAGCCGGTCGAGCAGGTCGCGGTCGAGCCCGAAGGTCGTCGGGTCGCGGTAGGACTCCGCGAACTTGCCCGTCGTCTCCCAGACCGCGTCGAGCGTGGCCCGCAGCCCCTCGTCGGGCAGCCCGGTCCTGCCCGCGGCGAAGCGCGCCCACGCGCCCAGCACGTGCGGCACCGCCTCCTGCTCGGCGGTGCTGAGCATCACCTTGCGCGGCAGCCAGTCGAGGAGGAACGTCTCGCACTTGGTCGGGCTCACCCGGAGCGGGCGGCCGAAATCCTGGTCGCAGCCGTAGTCGATGATGTGGTCGGCGCACCGGGAGGCCGCCGAGGGGTCGGACAGGTGCTCGGCCGCGTCCGAGGAGAGGAACTCGGCCGCCAGCATCGCCCGGCGGTCGCGGCTGTAGGGGGCCTCGCTGTGCAGCGGGGCCGGTCGCTTCCTGCCGGGCGGCAGCGCCTTGATCCGGGACCTGGCGAAGGCGTGGTAGGCGCTGTAGCTGTCGCTGACCGGCGCGGCCGTCCTGCGCTGGCCGTACTCGTCGGTGGCCTTCATGGCCGATTCGAGCAGCGCCCTGGCCTGCTGCGGCTCGATCTCCCCGAACCTGAGCATCGGGTTGCCCTCGGCCTCGGCCCTGACCTGCTCCAGCAGCTTGTCGACGTGCGAGGAGACCCAGGCGTCGCGGGCGATGCCGCGCATGTTG
The DNA here is from genome assembly GCF_051390675.1 of Streptosporangium heterodermiicola. Classification (NCBI taxonomy): domain Bacteria; kingdom Bacillati; phylum Actinomycetota; class Actinomycetes; order Streptosporangiales; family Streptosporangiaceae; genus Streptosporangium; species Streptosporangium heterodermiicola. The sequence goes on along the minus strand of NZ_JBPJSR010000015.1, from coordinate 175,660 downwards.
TAGTCGACGATCACCACCAGCGCGTGCCGGTCCTCGACGCTGTCGGCGCCCCGGTAGCCGAAGGTGCACACCACGGTGTCCTGGTCGCCGTACGCGTCGCGGGAGACGAAGCAGCCGGTCGTCTTGACCACGCCCAGCCGGTCGGCCCAGCGGGGCCTGGCCACGTCGCGCTCCATGAGCGCCAGCGCGGCGCCCTCCGCCTTGGCGGCCTGGCGGGCCGTGCCGAGGTAGGCGAGCGCGATCAGCAGGGTGAGCGCGGCGGGCGAGCCCGCCTTGGCCGCGTAGTCGACCAGGCCCTCGCCGAGGACCTGCTCGGCGTCCCCGCGGCGCAGCCGGCGCCCCCACCAGGCCCCGACCATGTCGGAGACCATGAGCTCGGCGTCCAGCGGGCTGCGCACGGCCAGCAGCTCGCGAGAGGCGAGCAACATCTCGGAGAAGACCGCCTCGGGGGACTGGCTCTCCCTGGGGTCTCGACGATGTCGCCGGCTCAAGCGGCCTCCCCCGTCGGGCACGCGAGCCCATCGCGGACGCCGCCGCCGTGTCGATTGGCCCGCTCGCTTCCCTCGCTCACGCCCCAACCTTCTCGCATTCCCGGTCCAAACGGTGCGTAGAAGACGGCCGGGTGCCCCTGATGCTACCGGGGACCGCGGGGCGGCGGCGCGGAGTTGACAAGGGCGAGCAAATGCTCGCGGGCGACGCGCTCGACGACCTCGGCCGTCGCCTCGATGCCGAGATGCTCGGCACAGGCGCAGACATCGGCCACGCATCTGTCGACGGTGTCGACGGGAACCGTCAGGAACTCGGCGGCCAGGTGGGACGTCACCGGCTCGTGGAGGACCGTCGGGGGCGCTGGGGACGTCGGGGACGCCGAAGACGCCGAGGGCGCGGCGGAGATCGGGGAAGGCCCGGCGAAGCGGGTAGTCAGAACGGGCATGGATGTCGCATTCCTCCGGAGTTTCCCGGGGGCATCCCCCGGATGTGTCGGCGAGGACGTGCGTTTTCATTCCACAACTTATCTCGGGAGTGTCAACCCTCGGCGCCGTGATATGGAAAGCTGGCCCCGTGTCTTGACTGAATCCTGCAACAGTGGAGTAAGCGAGTGTCCCCGAACAGGGAGCCGAATTGACGGCGAGTCAGTAGCCTGATCTCGCCTGCAAGCCCGACGGAGATGAGGTGGGCAGTTGCCGGGACGGTCCGGCCCGATCCTGCTATGGTCCTGGCCGCAAACGTTCGGAGGCGCAACGCCGGCCGGTCGGCGCCCGTGCGGGAGCCCCCTCGCGCCGGTGCGAGGGTCCCGGTCATCGGAGCGGCGGTTTTCCCAGGGTTCCCGGGGTGCGCGGACCGCATCCTGGGCGGGGCTTCCGTCCGCACCTGCCCATCGCCGATGATGTACTCCAGGATCCGGTCCCCCGGAGCCGCGCTACGCCAATTCGCAAGTTTGGAGATGTGCCTCGTGGGAGACCCTGGCACGCGACGGAGGTGCCGACCATGAGCGCCGAAACCTCCGTGCCCCGTCCCCGGGAGTCGGGTGTGGACATCTCAGACTCCGGCCTGCTGCAGGGCCTGCTGTCACAGTCGCCGTTCGCCTTCGCGTTCTTCGACCCCGGTGGCCGCTTCGAGCGCGTCGACGAGGTCTTCGCCGACGTGGTCGGCCTGCCCGCCGAGCGCCTGGTCGGCCGCGCCCCCGGCGAGCTCCTCTCCGCCGACCTGACCGCCCTGATCGAGGGTTCGGTACGCGGCATCGTCGCGGGCGCCGAGGTCGAGGGCGACCAGCGGATCCGCGTACGCACCGCCGACGGCGAGACCCACCACTGGTCGCTGACCTTCTCCCCGATCCACGACGACAAGGGCGCGCTCCGCGCGATCTGCCTGGTCGGCGTCGACATCACCGACAGCAGGCAGGTCGAGGAGGACCTCAGGCGCAGCGAGGAGCGCTACCGCTCGCTGGTCGAGGCCCAGTCCCAGCTCGTGTGGATCACCGCGCCCAACGGCGTCGTGGAGGAGGACGCGCCGCAGTGGCGTGCGATCACCGGCCAGGGCCTTGAGGAATACCTCACCCACGGCTGGCTGGAGGCCGTCCACCCCGACGACCGCCCGCACACCGAGGAGGCGTGGCGCGAGGCGCTGCGCGGCCGGATCATGTTCGAGTGGAGCTACCGGGTCCGCACCCGGGCCAGCGGCTACCGGCACTTCGAGGTGCGCGCCGTCCCGATCATCCGGCACAACCGGGTCGTCGAGTGGGTGGGCGCCAACACCGACGTCACCCCGCAGCGCGAGGCCGAGGAGATGCGCGGCCGCCTGACCGACCAGCTCGGCGCCGCCGCCCTGCGGACCGCGCGCCTGCAGGGCGCCACGGCGATGCTCGCCGAGGCGCTCACCGTCGAGCAGGTGGTCCAGGTCATCATCGACGTGGGCCGTACGGCGCTGGCGGCCGACCGCTCGGCCGTGGCGCTGCTCGACGTCGACCGGGCCGCGCTGAAGCTGGTCAACAGCGGCGGCATCCCCGACGTTCCCGGGGCTCCCGGCGAGGAGATCCCGCTCTCGCACTCCAGCGTGATGACCATGGCGGTCAACAGCCGGCGCCCGGTCTTCGCCGAGTCGCCGGAGAGCCTGCGGTCCCAGCTGGTCGACGCGGGCGGCGACAACGAGGCCATCACCGGGTTCATCGCCCACAGCGACGAGCGGGCCTGGGTGGGCCTGCCGCTGCTGGCCGCCGGTCGCGCGCTCGGCGCGCTGAGGTTCTCCTTCACCCGCCCGCAGAAGATCTCCCAGGAGGACGGGGTCTTCCTGGAGGCCCTCGCGGGACAGTGCGCCCTCGCCGTGGAGCGGGCCACCCTGTTCGAGCGCGAGCACCGCACGGCCGAGACGCTCCAGCGCAGCCTGCTGCCCGACCGCCTGCCGGTGGTCCGGGGCCTGGTCCTCGCCCAGCGGTTCCGCTCGGGAAGCCGTCACGTGCAGGTCGGCGGCGACTGGTACGACGCGTTCGTCCTCCAGGACGGCCGGGTCGCGGCGGTGGTCGGCGACGTCATGGGCAAGGGCGTCAAGGCGGCCGCCGGGATGGGCCGCATCCGCAACGCCATGCGGGCCCTGGCGCTGACCAACCCGCCGCCCGCGGCGGTTCTCACCGGCCTCGACAGGGTCTTCGAGGCCACCGAGGAGGAGGAGCAGGTCACGACCCTCGCCTACATGGTCGTCGAGCCGGGCACCGGAGAGGGCACGCTGGCGCTCGCCGGTCACCCGCCGCCCCTGCTGGTCTCCCCGCAGGGCGTGCCGCTGCTGTGCGACGGCGAGCCGGGCACCCCGCTGGGCTGGCCCACGAGTCGCCGGCAGTTCAGGTTCTGCGTCCCGCCGGGCCACACCGCCGTCCTGTATTCGGATGGTCTGGTGGAGAACCGGAAGCGTGGCCTCGATGCCGGACTTGCTGATCTTTGCTCGGTTGTGACCGAAGCGCCGGCCGAGGTGGTGGGAAGTCCCCACATGTTGCTAGATTTTCTTGTCGACCGCATGCTGTCCGGATATGAGCAGGACGACGACGTCACGGTGCTCGCGATTCACGTGCCCCTCGCCACGAAGAGTGACTGAATGAAACAGTCATAACGGTTGCTTTCGGGTATCGGTGCCTCGCTTCCGTACGCACTACTCTCTTGGTCGGCCTAGGGTGGAGGGCAACCGCCAGGAGGCGGCCGTATGGATCACGGTGTCATGCCACAATGCTGGACAGGTGCGTCGCGGTTCGCGCGGCCTCGCTAATCACAACTAGAGGTAAAACTGCCCCTAGTTGGGCATCTGGGTCCATTCTCGTCACGCTTTCCTTCGAGAGGTGTTCGTGTCGCCTGCAAGTTCGACTCGCTCGAAGCCATCCGAGCTGAACGAGCCCGTCATTCAGCAGCTGATGGAGCGGGGGCGCTCGCAGGGGTTCCTCGAGTCCGAGGATGTCCGCAAGGCCGTCGAGGAAGCGGACATTCCGATGGCGCAGGTCGCTGGAATCCTGCGAAGCCTCAGCAAAGAGGGCATCACAGTACGACTGACCGCCGAGGACTCCGCGGCTCCCAAGAAGCCCCGCACTCCCGCCAAGCGCCGCACTACCCCGGCCGCGCCCGCCGCGGTCAAGAAGACCAAGACCGCCGCCGCGGCCAAGGAGCAGCCGGAGACCGTCACCGCGGTCGTCAGCGGCTCCGAGCCCGCCACGACCGCCGCCAAGAAGCCGGTGGCTCCGGCCAAGGCGGCCCCGGCCAAGAAGGTCGCCCCGGCGGCCAAGAAGCCGGTTCCCGCCCCGCCGCCGAAGAAGGCCGGTCCCGCCGGGGCCGCCGTTCCGGCTCCCGCGTCCGCGCCGAAGCCGGTCACCGGTGACGACGACGAGGTCATCGAGCTTGAGGACGTCGAGATCGAGGACTTCGACCTGGAGGCTGTGGCCGAGGTCGAGGTCGAGGTGGAGGTCGAAGCCGAGGTCGAGGTGGAGGCCGAGGCCGAGACCGAGGAGGAGCCCAAGGTCGAGGCCGTCGAGGTGAACGAGGACGAGGTCCTCATCCTCACCGACGACGACGATGACGCCCCGGTTCCCCAGGTCGCCGCCGCAGGCGCCACCGCCGACCCGGTAAAGGACTACCTCAAGCAGATCGGCAAGGTTCCCCTGCTCAACGCGGAGCAGGAGGTCGAGCTCGCCAAGCGCATCGAGGCCGGCCTGTTCGCCGAGGAGCAGCTCGGCACCGACGGCGAGAAGCTCCCGGTCGACGTCCGCGCCGAGCTGGAGTGGATCGCCGAGGACGGCCGCCGGGCCAAGAACCACCTGCTGGAGGCGAACCTCCGCCTCGTGGTCTCGCTGGCCAAGCGCTACACCGGGCGAGGCATGCTCTTCCTGGACCTGATCCAGGAGGGCAACCTGGGCCTGATCCGCGCGGTCGAGAAGTTCGACTACACCAAGGGCTACAAGTTCTCCACCTACGCCACGTGGTGGATCCGGCAGGCGATCACCCGCGCCATGGCCGACCAGGCGCGGACCATCCGCATCCCGGTCCACATGGTCGAAGTGATCAACAAGCTGGCCCGCGTCCAGCGGCAGATGCTCCAGGACCTGGGCCGCGAGCCCACCCCGGAGGAGCTGGCGCGCGAGCTCGACATGACCCCCGAGAAGGTCGTCGAGGTCCAGAAGTACGGTCGCGAGCCGATCTCCCTGCACACCCCGCTGGGTGAGGAGGGCGACAGCGAGTTCGGTGACCTCATCGAGGACTCCGAGGCCATCGTTCCGGCGGACGCGGTGAGTTTCACGCTTCTGCAGGAGCAGCTCCACTCCGTTCTGGACACGCTGTCCGAGCGCGAGGCGGGCGTGGTCTCGATGCGGTTCGGCCTGACCGACGGTCAGCCGAAGACGCTGGACGAGATCGGCAAGGTCTACGGGGTGACGCGCGAGCGCATCCGGCAGATCGAGTCCAAGACGATGTCCAAGCTCCGCCACCCGTCCCGGTCGCAGGTGCTGCGCGACTATCTCGACTGAGGCTTGATCTTGACGACTTGATGACAAAGGGCCCACACCATGTGGTGTGGGCCCTTTGTCATTAACGCGGGTGTAACAGGTCGGTAGCACGTGGAGTGAAACGGACTTCTAGGCTGCCGCCTCATGGGTGTGGCCGAAGCTGACAGGATTCGCGCCCGAGGGCTGCGAGTGATCGTCGATCGTCCGTGGGCGGACGCGATGCTCGACGAGGCGGTCGCCGCGGTACGCCGAAAGGTGTTCGAGGCCGGTCCGATCGCGATCGGCGCGGCCCGCGGCGATCCGGAGAGCCGCGCGCTCAGGATCGAGGCGCTGGCCAGGGCGGCCGTCGGCCACAGCCGTGCCATAGAGGCGCTGGCGGCCCGCGACCGGGCCAATCCCGACGTCTGGCTCTGGCTCGGGCGCACCCGCATCGAGGAAGCCTGGACGATCAAGCCGGACGTCAAGGCGCGGGCCGTGCAGGCGCAGCGTGTGCAGGCGTTCCAGGCGGCGATGGAGTCCGCCAGGACGCCGCTGTTCACCGCGGCGTCGCTCGCGCCGTCCGATCCGGTGCCCTGGGAATCGATCATGTGGCTCTACCTCGGCCTCGACCGGCCGCGCCAGGAGAAGGACGCGGTCTGGTACGAGGCCGTTCGCCGTTATCCGACGCTGTTCCCGGCCAACGTGGCCCGGCTCATGACGTTGTCCCCCGGCTGGGGTGGAAGTGCCCAGGAGATGCTGGAGTTCGCCAGGCAGGCCGTCTCGCGGGCGCCGGACGGGGACCCGATGGCGTCCCTGATACCGCTGGCCCACTTCGAGCGGGTGTCCGCCGAGCGGTCGCCGATGTCGCGCGGCGGCTGGTTCTCCGACGAGGCGCTGCGCGAGGTCGTCTCGCACTCGGGCCGCTGGCTGGGCCGGGACACCCATCCCCGCTCGGTCGAGGCGCACAACCTGTTCGGGGCCGCCTTCTACCTCGCCGACCTGCGGCGGCCCGCCCGCGGGCACCTGATGCGGACCGGGGGCAGGGTCAGCCGGTTGCCGTGGTCCTATCTCGGTGATCCCGCCCAGCAGTTCCAGCGGGCCTGCGGGCGGCTCCACCTCGTCGCGGCGTGAACCGGCCGGGGTCCTCCGGCGCGCCGCGCCCTGGCCCCGGCGCGTCCGCGGGGCCTGTGGGGCCTGTGGGACCCGCGGGAGATCACACCATGACGTCGAGTGTCCACGGGCGGTTTCCGGCGGGCGGCGCCCCGAGTGTGACGGAGTGGCCCAGATGATCCAGGACCTTGGCGAGCTCCCCGGGACTCCCCGGATCGACGCCCCCCTCCAGCAGGGAGCGGGCGATCACCCCGCGGGTGGCCTTGGCCATGTGGCTCACCACCTTCCCGTCCCTGAACACCCGTACCGCCACCGCCCGGCCGCCCGGCTGCCACGCCGCCGCGTACGTGCCGGAGCGCAGGTCCACGACCAGGCCGGGCTCGGCGTCGAGCAGCGGCGTGACCGAGCGGCGCCAGAAGGCGCCCAGGCCGCCGAGAGGCGGCAGCCGCACCCCCATCGACAGGCGGTACGGTGGCACGCGGTCGCCGATCCGCAGCAGGCCCCAGAGGCCGGAGAAGATCAGCAGGCTCTCCGAGGCCCGCGCGGCGGCCTCGGGGGAGAGCGTGGCCAGGCCGAGGTTGTCGTAGAGCACGCCGGTGTACAGGTCGGCCGCGGCCAGCGCCGGCGCGGTCCGCAGGAGCAGGTTCCCGCCGATCTCGCCGGCCTGTCCCGGAGACAGGCCGAGCACCTCCCGCGCGGCGGGTTTCCGGCACAGCGCGGTGAGCGCGTCCAGGACGATCTCCCTGGGCGGGCCGAGGGCGGGAAAACTCAGTCCGGGCAGGTCGACGGCCGGGCCCTCACCCCGCGGGGCCTTCCCCTCGGACGGAGGCAGCAGAATCAGCACAGTCGCCGAGCGTAGTGGGGCGACCGGGGAGTTAGGATCCTTCAGCATGATCGATGAGGTCTTCGACCGGCTGGTCGACCAGGCCTGGCCGGCGCTCCAGCGGGTGGACGCCGGGGGCTGGACGCTGCGCGCCGCGGACGGGGTGACCAAGCGGGCAAACTCCGTGCTGCCGCTGGGCGAGCCAGATGATCTTCTGGCGGGCATCGAGGGCGCCGAGAAGTTCTACGCCGACCGTGGCCTGCCCTGTGTCTTCTCGGTGGGAGGCGGCGCCACGCCCGGCCTGGACGCGGCGCTGGAGGCACGCGGCTACCGGGTGGTGGACCCCACACTGATCATGACGGCACGCCTCGTGTCCGGGGAGCCTGGAGGGCCTGGAGAAGCGGAAGAGAAGGTCGAGCTCGCTGAGGCGCCCTCGCAGGCGTGGTTGGACGCCTGGTGGAGCGTGGACGGGAGGTTCGGTGGCGACGGTCTGGCGACGGCCGCGCGAATCCTCACCGGCGTGCCCGCCGTATACGCCTCGCTCGGCGGGGAGGCCGTGGGGCGGGGCGTGGTCCAGGGGGAGTGGTTCGGGGTCTACTCCATGGCCGTGCTGCCGCACGCGCGGCGCCGGGGTCATGGACGGGATGTGTTGCGTGCCCTGCTCTCGCATGCGCGGGCGCAGGGCACACAGCGGGCATATTTAGTCGTAGTGGAGTCGAACACCGCGGCCAGGGCGCTCTACGAGCGACAGGGCTTCACGGTGGCGGGCCGATATCACTATCGGGTCCGATGATGGCTCCATTCGTCTGGTTATCGTTCGTCGTTGCCTGCCGTTGCCGGGGCGTCGCTGAGACGAGCGGACTCGTCCTGGATGTTGGCGCCCTTGTCTCTCAGCACGGCCACGTGCTGCCGCCCGTGGTGGGCGCAGAACAGCAGCTCCCCACCTACGGGCAGGGTCGCGCGGATGTAAGCCTGGGCGCCGCACCGGTCACAGCGGTCAGCAGCTGTGAGCTGCTTGGCGGGGGCGAGGGTTCCAGTCACGTATCGCCTTTCAGGTCATCCCCTGAGGTGGAGGATCTGGCGTCAGTCACTTGAGAGAACATCTAACCCGATACGAACGTTCCCAACCGACCCCCTGCTACGCCCAGAGCGGAAAGTGTCCGAAAGTAATGATGATCACGCCGGATGTAACGCCTGTGCCCACCGGATGGCAAGCTTGTACGCGTCGTGGTGGGAAGAACGGTAAGCTGCGCACACGTGTTCGACAGAGTGGGAGTGGGCGTGACCGCAGTTAGCGCGGAGACGGGTTATACGGCCCGCCACCTGTCGGTGCTGGAGGGTCTCGAAGCCGTCCGCAAGCGTCCCGGCATGTACATCGGGTCGACCGACAGCCGCGGTCTCATGCACTGCCTCTGGGAGATCGTGGACAACGGGGTCGACGAGGCCCTGGCGGGATACTGCGGCCGCATCGAGGTCGAGCTCCACCCCGACGGCTCCATCGAGGTCCGCGACGACGGGCGGGGCATCCCGGTCGACGTCGAGCCCAAGAGCGGCCTGGCGGGCGTCGAGCTCGTCTACACCAAGCTCCACGCGGGCGGGAAGTTCGGCGGCGGCTCCTACGGCGCCTCGGGCGGCCTGCACGGCGTCGGCGCCTCCGTCGTCAACGCCCTGTCCTCCCGGCTGGACGTCGAGGTCGACCGCGGCGGCCGGATCCACGAGATCAGCTTCCGCAGGGGCGTCCCCGGGATCTTCGACGGCGACGGCCCCAAGGCCAAGTTCAAGAAGAAGTCCGGGCTGCGCGACGGCGGCGCCGTCGCGAAGAACGTCACCGGCACCCGCGTGCGCTTCTGGGTCGACCACCAGATCTTCCTCCCCGAGGCCGAGGTCTCCCTCGACGAGATCCACGTCCGCCTCCGCCAGACCGCGTTCCTGGTCCCCGGCCTCACCCTGGCCGTGCGCGACAGCCGAGGCGAGGAGGCCGTCGAGGAGGAGTTCCACTTCGACGGCGGCATCTCGGAGTTCACCGAGTTCCTCGCCCGCGACGAGGCCGTCTGCGAGGTGCTGCGCCTGCAGGGCGCCGGCCACTTCCACGAGACCGTCCCGGTCCTCGACGACCTGGGGCACATGACCCCGACCGAGGTCCAGCGGGAGCTCACCGTCGACGTGGCGGTGCGCTGGGGCAAGGGCTACGACAGCACCGTCCGCTCCTTCGTCAACGTGATCGCCACCCCCAAGGGCGGCACCCACGTCAACGGCTTCGAGCGCGCCCTCGTCCGCACCCTGAACGAACAGCTGCGCGAGACCCGCCTGCTCAAGAACGGCGACGCCCCCGTGACCCGCGAGGACATCATGGAGGGTCTCACCGCGGTGGTGACCGTCCGGGTGCCCGAGCCACAGTTCGAGGGCCAGACCAAGGAGGTCCTGGGCACCTCCGCGGCCTCCAGGATCGTCGCCCACGTCGTCTCGCGAGAGCTCAAGGAGCTGCTCGCCAACCCGTCGCGCAACGCCAAGGCGCAGCTCCGCGCGGTCCTGGAGAAGATCGTCGCGGCCGCCAAGGCCCGCATCGCCGCCCGGGAGCACCGCGACAACCAGCGCCGCAAGACCGCCCTGGAGAACTCGGCGCTCCCCGCCAAGCTGGTCGACTGCCGCAGCGACGAGGTCGACCGCAGCGAGCTGTTCATCGTCGAGGGCGACTCGGCGCTGGGCACCGCCCGCGCGGCCCGAAACTCGGAGTTCCAGGCGCTGCTGCCGATCCGGGGCAAGATCCTGAACGTGCAGAAGGCGTCCGTCGCCGACATGCTCAAGAACGCCGAGTGCGCCGCGATCATCCAGGTCATCGGCGCGGGCTCGGGCCGTTCCTTCGACATCGAGGCCGCCCGCTACGGCAAGGTCATCCTGATGGCCGACGCCGACGTCGACGGGGCCCACATCCGCTGCCTCCTGCTCACCCTGTTCCACCGCTACATGAAGCCGATGGTCGAGGCCGGGCGCGTCTTCGCCGCCGTGCCGCCGCTGCACCGCATCGAGGTCGTCAACCCCACGCGCGGTCACGGCAAGTACGTCTACTGCTACTCCGACGCCGAGCTGCACCGGGTGATGCGCGACCTGGAGCGCCGGGGCAAGCGCTGGAAGGACCCGATCCAGCGTTACAAGGGCCTGGGAGAGATGGACGCCGACCAGCTGGCCGAGACGACCATGGAGCCCCGGCACCGTACCCTGCGCAGGGTCCGCATCGAGGACATCGAGGAGGCCGAGCGCATCTTCGCCCTCCTGATGGGCAGCGACGTGGCCCCGCGCCGGGAGTTCATCGTGAGCAGCGCGGCCGAGATCGACCGCGACCACATCGACGCGTGACCCTCCCGTCCCCGCCGGGTGACTCTCCCCGGCGGGACGGCTGACGGCGAGCTCCACGGCACCGGCCGCCCCGGGCCTCAAGTGCGCCCCCCGGGGCGTCCGCCGTGCCCGATGCTCTCGGGCGTCGGCGGACACGGCCGGTCGCGGACCCGTGATCCGGCCCCGCCGGGACCGGATCACGAGGCTCAGGTCTCGACCGGCATCAGCTTGCCGGTGCGTACGTCGTAGATGGCCCCGCCGACCGGCATGCCCGGGGGCAGGAACGGGCTCGTCCTGATCCGTACGAGATCATGGCGCAGTGCCGCGTCCTGGTCGGGGACGGTGTGGAAGTCCAGGCTGCGGGTGTCGACGCCGCGCCGGGCGGCGATCGCGTGCACCTCCTCGTCGGTCACCTTGGTCACCCCGCAGTCGGTGTGCGGCATGACCAGCACCCGCTCCACTCCCAGCAGGTTGACCGCCAGGACGAGCGTACGCAGGACGTCGTCGGTGACCCGGGCACCGGCGTTGCGGAGGATCTTGGCGTCGCCCGGCTTGAGGCCGAGGAGCCCCAGCGGGTCGATCCGTGAATCCATGCAGGTGACCAGGGCGAGGCCGCAGGCGGCCCTGCCGGTCAGTCCCGCGTTGGTGAACGTGGCGGAGAACTTCTCGTTGGCGGTCAGCAGATCGTCAAAAGCACTCACGTGCGCATCCCTCGGTCGGTGCGATCAACGGGCTAATGATGCTTCATGCCCGTTTCCAGAGCGTTGCCGGGGGCGCACCTGGTGACGACTTCACCAAGATCCCGCCACCGCCGCTCGCTCTGGGTCATGATGTCGTCACCCAACGTCCGGAAGTGTGGAGAGGCTGATGAGCAGGACCGAATCGCTGGCCGACTATCTTCGCGACCAGGGTAGGCGAAAGCTGGACCGGGTCGAGGTCAGGGACGGGGGGCGCAACGCGCGCTCGGCGCTGGCCCTGCTCGACGCGGCGGTCTACACGCGGTCCCTCAAGGACGACGACCCGTTCGTGGCCGTTCTCGCGGAGGCGGGATGTTTCGGTCCCCAGGGGACCGGTGAGTTCGAGCCGACGGACCGGGTCGCCAAGGTCGTCCGCTTCTGGGAGTCGGGTGAGCCCTGGCAGCTGCTGATGGCGATCCGGTTCGCGCTCCAGGGCGCGCTCACCTGAGATGCCGGGTTTCGGCCCGTCCGCCGGGGAAAGGCGGACCGGGGCCGTGGCACCAGGCCGGAGGCGCCTCGCGTCACCCGGGACGATCGGCGCGTCAGCCGTTGAGGCTCTCCGTGACACCGCCGTAGGATCTTCGTCGGTGCCGAGTTTGGGAGGAAGCATGGGAATCGCGCAGCTGAGGTCGATCGTCCTCGACTGTCCAGACCCCAAGCAGCTGGCCGACTTCTACAGCGCGCTCCTGGGCTGGCAGGTCGCCAGCGTCGAGGACGACTGGGTGGTGGTCACCGGGGGCAGGCCCGGGCGGCTCTGCTTCCAGCTGGTCCCCGGCTACCGGCCGCCGGAGTGGCCGAGCACCGAGCGGCCCCAGCAGTTCCATCTCGACCTGACGGTCGAGAACCTCGACGAGGCCGAGAAGGAGGCGCTGGCGCTGGGCGCGTCCAAACATCCGTACCAGCCGGGCGAGAACGAGGGTTTCCGGGTCTTTCTCGACCCCGCCGGGCACCCGTTCTGCCTGTGCGCCGACTGACCCTCCTGAGTGATCTCAGAGCCTCCGGGCCTGATCGGGCGTCCTGGACGGTCCCCGGGCTTCGTGCCGGCCGGGTGTCTCGCGTGATGTCAGAACTGTGATGCCGGAAAAGGGCCCGGGGCCCCCGCCGTCCTGGCGGGAGCCCCGGGCCCTGTCGCGGACGAGTGTCACTCCTCGGGGGCGGGAGCCGCCGCGGAGACCTCCCCGCCGCCTCCGGCGCCGAGGGCGCCGCCCACGGCCGACACGGTGTGGGTGAGCCGTACGCCGGAGCCGTCGCGGCGGCCAAGCTCCTCGGGCAGGGGCACGGGCTTGCCGACCGCCGAGACCGCGCGGGCCGGTCCCGGGCCCGCCCAGGCGAGCAGCAGGACGTCCTCGCCCTTCAGGAACCGCTGGACGCGGACCCCGCCGGTGCCCCGGCCCTTCGGCGGGTATTCGGCGAAGTCGGAGAGCTTGGCGCCGCCGACCTGGGTGCCGGGCAGCGCCGTCGAGGAACCGGCGATGGTCACGACCTGCGACTCACGGGCCGGGTCGACCACGCCGAACCAGATCACCACGGCGTCGCCGTCGAGCCGCACACCGGCCATGCCGCCCGCGGGACGGCCCTGCGGGCGGACGACGGAGGCGGAGTAACGCAGCAGCTGGGCCTCGGAGGTGATGAAGACGAGGTCGTGCTCCTCGCTCTCCAGCTCCACCGCGCCCACCACCGTGTCGCCCTCCTTGAGAGTGATCACCTCGAAGTCGTCGCGGTTGGCCGGGTAGTCGGGGACGACCCGCTTGACCACCCCCTGCGCCGTGCCCAGCGCCAGGCCGGGCCCGTCGGGATCGAGCGAGCCGATGCCGACGACCGTCTCGCCCGGGTTGAACGTGACGTACTCCGCGACCGGATGGCCGCCCGACAGCGACGGCGGGTTGGCCGAGCGGGGCAGCGTGGGCAGGTCGACCACCTGGACCCGGATCATCCGCCCCTGGTTGGTGACCACGCCCACCTCGCCCCTGACCGTGCTCCGCACGGCGGAGACCAGCACGTCGTGGGCCGAGCGGTCGCCGTCACCGGCCAGCGGCGAGGCGTCGAACGTGCGGGCCAGCAGGCCGGTGGAGGAGAACAGCACCAGGCAGGGGTCGTCGGCCACCTCCAAGGGGACCGAGACGTTTCTCGCGACCCCCGAGGACTCCAGCAGCACCGTACGGCGCGGGGTGCCGAAGGTCTTGGAGACCTGGGCGAGCTCGTCGGAGACGACCTTGCGGAGCCTGTCGTCGGAGGACAGGATCGCGGTCAGCTCCGCGATCTCCTGGCGCAGGGTCTCGCTCTCGCGGTCGAGCTCCAGCTTGTCGAAGCGGGTCAGGCGGCGCAGCGGCGTGTCGAGGATGTAGTTGGCCTGGGTCTCCGTCAGCTCGAAGACCTCCGTCAGGCGCTCGCGGGCCTGGGCGGAGTTCTCCGAGGAGCGGATGACCTGGATGACCTCGTCGATGTTGAGGAGGGCGACGACGAGGCCCTCGACGAGGTGCAGCCGCTCCTCGCGCCTGCGCCTGCGGTACAGCGAGCGGCGGCGGACCACGTCGACGCGGTGGTCGACGTAGACCTGGAGCAGCTCGCGCAGGCCCAGCGTGCGCGGCTCGCCGTCGACCAGGGCGACGTTGTTGATGCCGAAGGTCTCCTCCATCGGCGTGAGCCGGTAGAGCTCCTCCAGCACGGCCTCGGGGATGAAGCCGTTCTTGATCTCGATGACCAGGCTGAGGCCCTTGTGGCGGTCGCTGAGGTCCTTGAGGTCGGAGATGCCCTGGAGCTTCTTGGCGGTGACCAGCTCCCGGATCTTGGTGACCACGCGCTCGGGGCCGACGTTGAAGGGCAGCTCGGTGACGACGATGCCCTTGCGGCGGGGGCTGACCTGCTCGACGGCGCACTTGGCGCGCATCCGGAAGGTGCCCCGGCCCTTGGCGTACGCGTCGCGGATGCCGTCGAGGCCGATGATCGTGCCGCCGGTGGGCAGGTCGGGGCCGGGGACGAACCGCATCAGGTCGTCGAGCGTCGCGTCGGGCTTCTTGATCAGATGGCGGGCGGCGGCGACGACCTCGACGAGGTTGTGCGGCGCCATGTTGGTGGCCATCCCGACCGCGATGCCGGTGGCACCGTTGACCAGCAGGTTGGGGAAGGCCGACGGCATGACCGTGGGCTCGGTCTCCTGGCCGTCGTAGTTGGGCTTGAAGTCGACCGTGTCCTCGTCGATCGACTGGACCACGGCCATCGCCGCCGAGGCGAGCCGGGCCTCGGTGTAACGCATCGCGGCGGGCAGGTCGTCGGGGGAGCCGAAGTTGCCGTGCCCGTCGATGAGCGGCAGGCGCATCGAGAACGGCTGGGCCATGCGGACCAGCGCGTCGTAGATGGCGGTGTCGCCGTGCGGGTGGAGCTTGCCCATCACGTCGCCGACGACGCGCGACGACTTGACGTGGCCCCGGTCGGGCCGCAGGCCCATCTCGCTCATCGAGTAGAGGATGCGGCGCTGGACCGGCTTGAGGCCGTCCCTGGCGTCCGGCAGCGCACGCTGGTAGATCACCGAATATGCGTATTCGAGGAAGCTGGTGCGCATCTCGGTGGAAACGTCGATGTCGACGATCCGCTCCTCGAAGCCCTCGTCGGTCGGGGGTGTGGTCGTCCGTCGAGCCATCTGATTTCCTGCGCGCGCGCCCGGCCGTCAGGCCGGGGGGAGGCGCATCCTCCTTCTGTCTTCGTGGTCCAACCGTTGGCGCGGGCTCCCCGGGGAGCCGTGGCCGGGATGTCCGGCGGGAGACCGGTGACGGGGGCGACCGGGCATCATACCGAGACTCGATACCATACCCAGCCCATCCGACACTTCCGGGCCTTCCCCGGCCTGCCCGGGGGTGCTAGGGCCGTTCCGGCGCGGCGCCGGGGGCGGCCGGGGTGCCCGGGACGGCGGGGGCACCGGGGAGGGCGCGGGTCCGGGGGCCCGCTCCCGGCCAGGGCCCCGGGGTCTCGCCCTCGTGCTCGTCCCCGGGAACGTTCACCTTGGTGTCGTAGACCCTGAAGCCGCGCGCCTTGTAGTTGGCGAGCGCCACCGGGCTGTCGAGGGAGCAGGTGTGCAGCCACACCCGCCGGGTCGGCTCCCGCTCCGGCTGCCGGTCGGCCAGGTCCCAGGCCCTGGCGACGCCGATCTCCAGCAGGTGACCGCCGACGCCCTTGCCGATCGCCCACGCCAGGAGACCGAAGGAGTTGATCTCGACGGCCCCGCCGTCCTGCGGGACGAGCTCGACGTAGCCCGCGGGGGTGCCGCGGTGGTAGGCCACCCAGGTCTCCACGCCGCCGGACAGCCAGTCCGCCCACTCGTCCCACGTCCACGGCAGCTTGTTGGTCCAGTGCCAGTCTCCGCCGACGGCCGTGGTGAGGAACCGGCTGAACTCGGGCGAGGGCAGCTCGGCGCGCACGACGTCGACCTCGACCGACGGCGGCTTGGCGGGCAGCAGGTCCGAGCGTGAGGTCTGTTCGAGGTACCAGGTGGTGACGTCCATAGTGGATGCATCAAATCACGGCTCGGAGCCCGTCAGGTCCGCAGCTCCCGGCGCCACGGCTCCGGTGACGCCGCGGGAACGGGCCGCGGCCCCCGCCGCGCACCCGCCGGGTGCCGGGAGGCCCGCCGATCACTCCTCTCGTCTCCCGTCCGGTACGGCACCCGCCGGGCGCGGGGAGGCCCGTCGGCGATTCCTCTCGATTCCCGTCCGGTACGGCGTACGCGGGGCCCCGTATCCCTCTCGGGTACGGCGTGTGCCGCCCGTGTATGCCGTACCGGGGAAAAACAGTCGGCGAGACCTGGTACCAATGACCGGGTGAGCGAAGAGCTGATGCTGCGCGAAGAGGCCGAGGAGCGGCTGCGGGCGCTCGCCGGGGAGCACGCCCGGTTGCGCGAGGACCAGTGGGCGGCCATCAAGGCGCTGGTCATGGACCGGCGCCGGGTGCTCGTGGTGCAGCGCACCGGCTGGGGCAAGTCGGCTGTTTACTTCATCGCCACCGCGCTCCTGCGCGAGCTGGGCGAGGGGCCGACCGTGATCGTGTCCCCGCTGCTGGCCCTGATGCGCAACCAGATCGCCGCCGCCGAGCGCGCCGGGATCAACGCGGTCACGGTCAACTCGGCCAACCCCGAGGAGTGGGAGCAGGTCTACAACCAGGTCGCCGAGGGCGAGGTCGACGTGCTGCTCGTCAGTCCCGAGCGGCTCAACAACCCCGACTTCCGCGACCACGTGCTGCCCGAGCTCGCCGAGAGCGCGGGCCTGATCGTGGTCGACGAGGCGCACTGCATCTCCGACTGGGGCCACGACTTCCGCCCCGACTACCGGCGGCTGCGCACGATGTTCGAGGAGCTCACCGAGGGCGTGCCGATCCTCGCGACCACCGCCACGGCCAACGCCAGGGTCACCCGCGACGTCGCCGAGCAGATGGGCGAGGAGACGCTCGTGCTGCGCGGCGCGCTGGAGCGCGACAGCCTCCATCTCGGGGTCGTGCGCCTGCGCGGCGCCGAGCAGCGGCTGGCCTGGCTCGCCCGGACGCTGCACGAGCTCCCCGGTTCCGGCATCGTCTACACGCTCACCGTGGCCGCCGCCCAGGAGATCGCCGCCTACCTGCGCGAGCAGGGCCACGAGGTGGTCGCCTACTCCGGGCAGACCGAGCAGGCGGAGCGGCTCGCCGCCGAGCAGGCGCTGCTCGACAACAAGATCAAGGCACTGGTCGCGACCTCGGCGCTGGGGATGGGCTACGACAAGCCCGACCTCGGCTTCGTGGTGCACGTCGGCGCCCCCCAGTCTCCGGTGGCCTACTACCAGCAGGTCGGCCGCGCGGGCCGAGGGGTCGAGCGGGCCGAGGTGATCCTGCTGCCCGGCGCCGAGGACCGCGACATCTGGGCCTACTTCGCCTCGCTGGCCTTCCCGCCCGAGCCCGTCGTGCGCGCCGTGCTGGCCGCGCTTGAGGAGGGCGGAGTGATGTCCACGGCCGCCCTGGAGAACCGGGTGGACCTCAGCCGGAGCCGCCTGGAGACCATGCTGAAGGTCCTCGACGTCGACGGCGCGGTGCACCGGGTCAAGGGCGGCTGGGAGTCCACCGGCGAGCCCTGGGCGTACGACGCCCCGCGCTACGCCAGGGTCGCCGCCGAGCGCGAGGCCGAGCAGCGGGCGATGCTCGACTACCTCGACACCACCGGCTGCCGCGAGGAGTTCCTGCGCCGCCGCCTCGACGACGACACCGCCTCCCCCTGCGGGCGCTGCGACAACTGCACCGGCGTCCACCGCTCGCCCGAGGTGGACGAGCGGGCCGTACGGTCGGCCGCCGACCGGCTCCAGCGGCCCGGGGTGGACATCGAGGCCCGCAAGCAGTGGCCGACCGGGCTGGCCGACCTCAAGGGCCGGATCAAGCCGGAGCTGGGCGCCGAGCCGGGGAGGGTGCTGGGCAGGCTCACCGACATCGGCTGGGGAAACCGCCTGCGCGGCCTCCTCGCCGACGGCGCCCCCGACGGGCCGGTCCCCGACGACGTCTTCGCCGCCGTGATCAAGGTGCTGTCGTCCTGGGAGTGGGCCCAGCGCCCGGTCGGCGTCGTCGCGGTGCCCTCGGCCGGCCGCCCCCAGCTCGTCCGCAGCCTGTCCGAGCGGCTGGCCCAGGTGGGGCGCCTGTCCTACCTGGGCGACCTCGGCTACCGGTCGGGCTCGCCGGGACGGCAGTTCAACAGCGCGCAGCGCGTCCAGGCGATCAGGGGCACCCTCGCCATGCCCGCCGCCCTGGGTCCGGCCGTCGCCGGGGCCGGAGGCCCGGTCCTGCTGGTCGACGACCTGGTCGACACCGGCTGGACGATGACGCTGGGAGCCGCGATGCTCCGCCACGCCGGAGCCCCCGCCGTGCTGCCCCTCGCCCTCGCCGTCACCAGCTAGGAGCCGGCCGGGAGCCCGGCGGGGAGGCACCCGGAGCACCCGGCAGGGAGGTGCCTGACCGGGAGAAGGCGGCAGGCTCCCGGGAAGGCGCCTCTCAGGAGAGCCCGAGGTCGACGTAGTCGTAGTCGGAGAAGGCGTGGCTGACGTGCACGTTCGTCAGGCGCGCGCCACGGAGCAGGACGCGGGTGTCCCACTGCACGGGCAGCACGAGGGCCTGCTCCATGACCGTGCGGTCGACCCGCGCCCACAGCTCCTCGCGCCGGGCGGTGTCGAGCTCGGCCTCGGCCTGGTCGATGAGGTGGTCGGCCTGGGGCAGGCGCACGCTCACGTTGGAGGACAGGGCGTCCTCCAGGATCTTCCGGCTGTCCGTCAGATAGGGCAGGTAGCTGGCGCCCTCCGGCCAGTCGGCGGTCCAGGCCCGTATGGCCAGGCCGATCTTCTCCTTCCGCAGGTAGGAGGGGCTGCCGCCACGGTGGGTCGCGTTGTCGTCCTGGGACAGGCCCCTGAGCGTGAGCCGGATCCCGACGCGTCCCAGGGCCGTCTTCAGGGCCTCGGCGGCCTCCCGCTCCCTGGCCTGCTCGGCCCGGAAGACGATCGTG
Source organism: Streptosporangium heterodermiicola (assembly GCF_051390675.1). Classification (NCBI taxonomy): domain Bacteria; kingdom Bacillati; phylum Actinomycetota; class Actinomycetes; order Streptosporangiales; family Streptosporangiaceae; genus Streptosporangium; species Streptosporangium heterodermiicola. The sequence goes on along the minus strand of NZ_JBPJSR010000015.1, from coordinate 156,713 downwards.
GCCGCGAAGCCGCCGGGCCGCCCGCACGCGGCCAGCTGCCCGCGGGCCCCGGCCACGTCGCCCTTGCCGGTCTGGTACAGGCTCAGCGGGCGGTGCCCGGAGATGGTCGGCGGGAGCAGCCCGGTGGCGATGGTGCCCGCGCGCAGGCCGCGGCCGTAGGCGTCGCGCAGGCCCTCCCGGTCCGCCGCGGCGAACACGGCCCTGCGGCAGGCCACGTTGTCGAAGGGCAGCACCTGCGGGTTGATCGCGACGTACCGCAGCCAGCCGATCGTGGGCGCGTCGGCACGCGCCCTGAGCGCGGGGTCGGCCGCGATCCGCTCGGGCAGGTTGGCGCTCGCGCCCGAGTCGAGGTCCAGGTCGAGGTCGCCCGCGACGAGGCCCTTGTCGACCGCGCTCTGGTCCATGTCGAAGGTGATCTCGTAGCGGTCGGGCAGCGCCCGGCGGTTCGGGTCGGTCGCCGCCGACCAGTGGGGGTTGCGGACCAGGACGAGCCGCTTGTCCCGCCGCGCGCTCTCGAACCTGTAGGGGCCCGAGGAGAGCACGTGCTTCTCGTACGCCGCGCCGGTGTCCTTCGCCTCGGGGACCGGCATGGTCTGGGGGACCTGGGCGACGTGGTCGAACGCCCCGTGGGGCTTCTTGAGGTGGAACACGACGGTCCGGTCGTCCGGGGTCCTGATCGCCCCGTTGGTGTCGGCCTTCGGCGACGCGAAGTAGCCCCGGTAGCCCGAGGGCAGGTTCAGCAGCTGCTCGAAGTGGTACGGGCCCCGGCTGAGCGTGTCCTTGCCGATCGCGCGGAGCACCGCGTGCTTGACGTCCGCGGCGACGATCGGCGTGCCGTTCTCGTACTTCAGGCCCTCCCTGAGCCGGTACGTCCACGTCCTGCCCCCGTCGCTGGGCACGCCGAGGCCCTCCGCCAGGTCGCCCACGAGTTCCCGGCCCCCGGCGCCGGGTGCGGGCCGGTACATCGTCAGCGAGCGTCCGTAGAGCCGCGCGACGTTCCACATCGACGGGTAGTAGGTGTTGCCCGGGTCGAAGGAGTCGGCGACGAAGCCCGCGCCGAACCGCATCGTCCCGCCCCTGCGCGCCGACGGGTTGACGACCGAGGCCGAGGCGGCGTCGAAGCCGGTCGGCGCGGGTCTCGGCGTCGCCCGCGGGACGGCGGCGGGCTCGCCGGACGGCAGGACCAGCCAGGTGGCGACGCCCAGCACGCAGGCGGCCGCCAGCGCGGAGACGACGGCCGGGATCCGGGGGTGCCCCGCCGCCGCACCGGCGAGACGGGCGACCTGAGGGAGCCGGGGAAGCCGGGCGAACCGGCCGGGTGGCGGCGAGGAGAACCCGGTGGAGGGCGTCGCGGGAGACGACACCCGGGACGGGGCCGGGGCCGTTCCCCACGCGTGATGTGGTGCGGGAGCGGGTGCCGGGAACGCGGCGGAGGACCCCGGCGCGCGGGGCGGCGGGGGAGCGGAGGCCGGTGCCGTGCCCCCGGCGGAGGACCTCGGCGTCGGTGTCGGGTTCCTGGCGGAAGGCCCCGGTGCCGGTCCATCGGCGGAGGACCCCGGGGCGGGGGGAGGGAACGTTCCGGGGGCCGGCGCGGGACCGCCGGCCGCGTTCAGCAGCATGTCCAGCACGTCGGCCGATCCGGGCCGCGACCGGGGGTCCTTCGTGAGAGCCGCGTCGAGCAGCGGGCGCAGCGACTCCGGCACGCCGGACATGTCAGGTTCGGCGAGGAGGATGCGGCGCATCACCACGGCGAGGTTGCCCAGCCCGAACGGCGGCCGCCCGGTCGCCGCGAACACCATTGTCCCGGCCCAGGCGAACACGTCGCCCGCCGGTCCGACCTCCTGCTCGTGGAACTGCTCGGGCGCCATGTAGGCGGGCGTGCCGACCAGGTCCGTGGTCAGGCTGTACGCGGCGTCCAGCGCCCTGGCGATGCCGAAGTCGATGACGCGGGGGCCGTCGGGGCCTAGCAGGACGTTGCTGGGCTTGAGGTCGCGGTGCACGATCCCGGCGCGGTGGATCGCGGACAGCGCGGTGGCGGTGGCGACGGCCAGCCTGAACAGCGCGTACTCGTCGCGCGGCCCCTCCCTGGACACCACCTGCTGCAGCGACTCGCCGTCGACGTACTCGCTCAGGATGTACGGCCGGTCGCCGGTGACGTCGGCCCGCAGCACCCGGGCGGTGCAGAACGGGGCGACCCGCCGGGCGGCGTCGGCTTCCCGGCGGAAGCGCCGCTTGGCCTGCGCGTCGTCGGAGAGCCTGGCGTGCAGCACCTTGAGCGCGACGCGTTCTCCCTCGGGCGTGCGCGCCAGGTAGACCACGCCCTGGCCGCCCTCGCCGAGGAACCCGACCAGCCGGTGCGGGCCGATCCGCTCCGGGTCACCCGGCCGCAGGGGGCGGGGCTCCGGCATGCGTCACTCCAGGGGGTCGCCGCGAACATGGTCCGGCCACAGTATTGGATCCCCGGGAGGTCCTGGGACGGGGGCCGGTTCAGAGGCGGGGACGGGCGCCCAGGTGCGAGATGGCCCGGGAGGCGAGGTGGCAGCCGGAGGCGAGGGCCTCGGCCGGCGGCTTGCCGCCGAGCCAGGCGGGCAGGAAGCCGGCGGTGAAGGCGTCACCGGCACCGGTGCCGTCGACCACGCGCTCCACGGGCTCGGCGGGGACCCGGATCGGGTCGGGGCGGTTGTTGGCGTACCAGAGCGCGCCCTCGTCGCGGAGCTTCACGACGACCTGCGGGAACCAGGCGGTGAGGACCTTGGCCGCGGCGGCGGGGTCGTCGCGGCCGGTGAGGACCTTGGCCTGGTCGGCGTTGGCGAACAGCAGCTTGGCGCTCTGCGTCCACTCCAGGAAGGGTTCGGCGCCGGTGCGCTCCAGCGGGGCGGAGGAGGAGCAGTCGACCGAGACGGACATCCCCGAGCGGCGGGCCATCTCCAGGGCGGCCATGCCGGCGTCGCGGGAGCCCTCGTTGATCAAGGTGTAGCCGGACAGGTGCAGGTGCCCGCCCTGGGAGAACAGGTCGCGGGGCAGGTCCTCGGGGGACAGGGCCGCGTTCGCGCCGGGGTCGGACAGCATGGTGCGCTCGCCCTTGTGGGTGACGAGCACCACGCAGGTGCCGGTCGGGCGCTCGGGGTCCATCACGAGGCGGGCGTCGACGCCGTAGCCCATCAGCTCCATGTCGCGGTTACGGCCCGTGATGTCGGCGCCGCGCCGCCCGATGAAGGCGACCTCGGTGCCCTCGACGGCGAGCCAGGAGGCGATGTTGGCACCCGAACCACCGCCGTGCATGGTGACGATCGCCGGTGTGTCGCTGGCCCTGGCCAGCGGGTAGCGAGCCCGGGCGACCGCGTCGGTCATGAGATCGCCCACCACGACCACCCGCGTCATGATGTCACCACCTTGCTGCCTTCGATGCCGACGTGCCTCTAGACATGCTTCAAGCCATACCTCTGGTCGTGCCTCTAACCGCGAAAAACTTAACAGCTTCCGGCCAGCGTATGGGGTCTTGACCGGACACCGGACCACAGTCGATGCACAAGCGTTGCGTGAATCCGTCCGGGTGGTCTGTCAGATGAGATTCGCGTCTACTCTCGGGACTGTGGAGGCTGCTCAGTATCCCGCTCACTGGGAGGCGGACGTCGTCCTGTCGGACGGCGGCACCGCTCACGTACGCCCGATTCGGCCCGCCGACGCCGACCGGTTGCGTTCCTTCTACGGCCGGCTGTCCGACGAGTCGATCTACTTCCGCTTCTTCGGTCCCCGGCCGAGGCTGTCGGAGCGGGAGATCACCTGGTTCACCAACGTCGACTACGAGGGCCGCGTGGCGCTGATCGCCACGATCGGCACCGAGATGGTGGCGGTGATCCGCTACGACCGGATCGAGCCCGGTGAGGCCGAGGTCGCCTTCCTCGTCGAGGACGCCCACCAGGGCCGCGGGGTCGCCTCGGTGCTCCTCGAACACCTGGCCGCCACCGCCAGGGAGAAGGGCATCGCCCGCTTCGTCGCCGACGTGCTGCCCGCCAACCAGAAGATGATGGCGGTGCTCAAGCAGGTCGGCTACACCGCGCAGAGCCGCTTCGCCGACGGCGTGGTCAGGATGACCCTCGACCTCACCCCGACCGAGACCGCCCAGGAGGTGACCGCCTCCCGCGAGCACCGCGCCGAGTCCCGTTCCATCGAACGGCTGCTCTCCCCGGGTTCGGTGGCGGTCGTGGGAGCGGGCCGCGAGCCGGGCGGCATCGGCCAGACCGTGCTGCGCAACCTGCTCGGCGCCGACTTCGCCGGCCCCGTCTACCCCGTGCACCGCGAGGCGCGGGCCCTCGCGGGGGTGCGGGCCTACCCGAGCGTGACGGCCATCGACGGAGAGGTGGACCTCGCCGTGCTCGCCGTACCCGCCGACGGGGTGATCGAGGTGGTCAAGGAGTGCGCGGAGAAGGGCGTGCGCGGGCTGATCGTGGTCTCCTCCGGGTTCGGCGAGACCGGCCCCGAGGGCCGGGCCAGGCAGGACGAGCTGGCACGCATCGCCCGCGCGTACGGCCTGCGCGTCGTCGGCCCCAACTGCCTCGGCATCGCCAACACCGACCCAGCGGTACGGCTGAACGCCACCCTCGCCGCGACCCTCCCGGGGCTCGGCCGGGTCGGCTTCTTCAGCCAGTCGGGCGCCCTGGGCACCGCGCTGCTGCAGCGGGTGGCCCAGCGCGGGATGGGCATCTCCTCGTTCGTCTCGGCGGGCAACCGCGCCGACGTGTCGGGCAACGACCTGCTGCAGTACTGGGAGGAGGACCCGCGGACCGACGTGATCCTGCTCTACCTGGAGTCGCTGGGAAACCCCCGCAAGTTCGCCCGCCTCGCGCGGCGCATCTCGCGCCGCAAGCCGATCGTGGTCGTCAAGAGCGGCGGCACCACCCAGGACGTGCCCACCGGCCACGCCGCGCCCGTGCTCGGCCTGCCCGACACCGCGCTCAGCGCGCTGTTCGAACAGGCGGGGGTGATCAGGGTCGACGACCTGATCCAGCAGTTCGACGTGGCGCAGCTGCTGGCCTACCAGCCGCTGCCCGCCGGGTCCAGGGTCGGCCTGGTCAGCAACTCCGACGCGATGGCGCTCCTCGCGGCCGACGCCTGCGTACGGGTGGGCCTGGAGCCCCGGCCGCCGGTCAACCTCGGCGCGCGGGCCTGCCCCGAGGAGTTCGGCGAGGCCCTCACCTCGGTGATCCCGGACGTGGACGCCGTGGTCGCGATCTACATGCCGCCCATCCCCGGCGACGGCGCGAAGGTCGCCGCCGAGCTGCTGCGCGCCTCCCGCGACTGCGGCAAGCCGGTGCTGGCCACCTTCGAGGGCAGGATCGGCATGCTCGACGAGCTGCGGGTCGGCGCCGCGCCGGGGCGGGGCTCCATCCCCTCGTACGCGGCGCCCGAGGAGGCGGTCCGCGCGCTCGCCCACGTCGTACGGCACGCGCGCTGGCTGGAGCGGCCCGCGGGACTGCCCGAGGAGATCGAGGGCGTCGACGCCGGAGCCGCCCGCGACCTCGTCCTCGCGACGCTCGGAGACGCCCCGGCCGAGATCGACGCCTCGGAGCTGCTCGCCCGCTACGGGGTGGAGGTCTGGCCGTCGGAGACGGTGGAGTCGCCGGAGGAGGCCGTCAAGGCGGCGTCGAGGCTCGGCTGGCCGGTCGTGCTGAAGGCGGCGGGCCCCGAGGCGGCCATGCGCGCCGGGACCGTGCGCCTCGGGCTGTCCGGTCCCGACGGGGTGCGCGACGCCTACGCCGACCTGACGCGCCAGCTCGAACCGGAGGCCGTGCTCACGGTGCAGCGGATGGCCCCGCAGCCCGCGGTGCCGACCGTGGCCGGGGCGATGGACGACCCGGCCTTCGGCGCGGTGGTCTCCTTCGGGCTCGGCGAGATCACCGCCCGGCTGCTGCGCGACGAGGCGTACCGGCTGGCCCCGCTGACCCGCGAGGACGCCGCGGCACTGGTGAGGTCGCCACGGGCCGCGCCCCTTCTCCTGGGCGAGTACGGCTATCCGCCGGTCGCCGTCGAGGCCCTGGAGGACCTGCTGATCCGGCTCGGGCGGCTGGCCGACGACCTCCCCGAGGTGGCGCGGCTCACCCTCGACCCGGTGCTGGTGGGGGAGTCCGGGGTGATCGTGCTGGGCGCCCGCGCCGTGCTCCGCAGCCACGAGGGCCCGCGCCCCGACGGCGGTCCCCGGCGCCTCGGCTAGGCCGTCCCTGGCGGCTCCGTCACCCGAACTGGCCGGGCCGGTAGTCGCCGGCGGGCTGCTGGACGATGACGTTCACGCGGTTGAAGGCGTTGATGACGGCGATGAGCGACACCAGGGCGGCGAGCTGGTCCTCGTCGTAGTGCTCGGCGGCGTTCGCCCACGCCTCCTCCGTGACACCACCGGCCGCGTCGGCGATGCGGGTACCCTGCTCCGCCAGCTCCAGGGCGGCGCGCTCGGCCTCGGTGAACACCCTGGCCTCCCGCCAGGCCGCGATCAGGTTGAGGCGCGTCTGGGTCTCCCCGGCGTGCGCGGCGTCCTTGGTGTGCATGTCGGTGCAGAAGCCGCAGCCGTTGATCTGGCTGGCGCGGATCTTCACCAGTTCCCGCGTCGCGGCCGGCAGCGTCGAGTCCACGACCGCCTTGTTCGCGGAGATGAGGTATTTCAGGGCCTTGGCGGCGACCGGGCTGCCGAGGAGGTCCAAACGGGCATCCATGGTGCGCTCCTTGTTCGTTTTGGTGGCTCTGTCTCTCCGAGAGATCTGACAGAACGGCTCGGCGGGATGTGACGTGAGGGATTTGAGGTGCGTCTCCCATGCCGTGCCGTGGCGGGGACCGCCCGCGACCTCCGCCCGACGGTCCGGACGGAACCTTCTAACCCGGCCCCGGGGGCGCGGGGACGATCTGGACCGAACTGGCGACGGTGGCGGGCGCGGGGCCGGTCTCCATCGCGCTCTCCGCGCCGGGTCCGGCCCTGTCCGCGCGATCCCGGGCGGCGTGGACGGCCCTGCCGGACGCGGTCAGCGTCCCCGAGGCGTTCCGCGACACGGCCACGCCGACCGTGATCCGGGGAAGCTGGAAGCCGGGGGCGGCCAGGGCACGCGTACCGCAGCCGACGATCCCGGCCGTGATCCGGCACCTCCAGCCCGTTCCCGAGGCGCTCACCGGGGTCAGGCCGGACGGGAAGAGATAGGTGACCTCGGTCGGGCCGGTGATCCCGGCGTAGCCGGGGGCCGCGGTGACGTCGATGGAGAACGTGCCGGCGCCACCCGCCTCGAACGGGCCGTCGTGAACCGTGGTGAGGATCAGGTCGCGGGGAAGATGCGTCCCCAGGGTGGGCGGGCCCACGGCGGTCGCCGTCGCGGTCGTCACGACGGCCGTCACGACGGTCACCGGGAGGGCCGCCGCGAGGCGCGAGAGCCCGGTCCGCCACGCGGACCGGGCCCGCCGTGGCGAATCCGGCCGCGCCACCCGGCCTCGCTCCGCCGAATCCGGCCGGGTCGCTCCGTCTCGCTCCGCTGAATCCGGCCGCGCCGCCCCGCCTCGCCCCGCTGAATCCGGCCGTGTCACTTCGTACTGCTCCACCGAATCCGGCTGTGCCGCCCCGCCTCGTCCCGCTGAATCCGTGCCTTCACCGGCCATATTCCCTCGCCCCCGATTTTCGGTAGGGAATCACCGTTTCCGAGATGGTTTTCCGGCACGGCGAGAAGCATTCCCGGATATTTCAAACAAGGCGGGGAATGCGGAGAATCGCCCGTTACCGCTGCCCGGGACGGCACGCGCACGCCACCGCTACTGCTCCCGGTAACCCCGATGCGATCACGCCAAACCGATCGGAGGGTAAAACCGCGGGCCGGAACGGGCTTTCGACGGCCCCGGGACCACCCCCGATGACGCTTTCCCGGCCGGAAGAAGCCGATGGCGGGCCGCATCACGATTTGCACCGCCGGACGAAGCCCACGTGCTCCCGGTGAAAGCGCTGCCCCGGACAGGGCAGGATGGACCCATGAGGGAAACCCGACTCTCGTCCGCCGGCCTGCGCGACGCCATCGACCGCAGTGGCTACTATCCCGACCTGGTCGCCGACGCGGTCGATTCCGCGCTCGGCAAGGAGCAGGTGGGCGCCTACGTCGTGCACCACGAGGCCACCTTCGACCCGGCCATGGAGGTGCGCAGGCACGTCACCGTGCTGGTGCTCTCCCCGACCCGGCTGCTCGTCTGCCACACCGACGAGCACCCCCCGGTGGAGGGGGTGTCGGCGTCCCACGCCTCCACGACCACCGAGGCCGTACGCCTCAGCCGGATCCAGTCGGTCGCGGTCACCCGGGTCGTCCCCGACCCCGCCTCCTACGTGCCGGGAGTGCCGCCCACGGAGGTCACGCTCACCATCGGCTGGGGGGCCATCTCCCACGTCGACCTGGAGCCGGCCACCTGCGGCGACGAGAACTGCGACGCCGACCACGGATACACCGGCGCCATCACGGCCGACGACCTCTCCCTGCGGGTGAGCGAGGCGGCCGACGGGCCGGAGGCCGTCTCCCACGTGCTGGCCTTCGCCAAGGCACTGTCGGAGGCCACCGCCCGCACCGCGTCGTGAACCCCCTGGTCCCCGCGTACGGGACGGCCTCGCTCGCGGACCTGTCCTCCTCGCTGCTCGCCGCGGTCGGGGTGGACGGCGACAACCCGCTGGACCTCGCCCCGGCCGGGCGGGTCCTGCTGTTCCTCGTCGACGGCATGGGCGCCGAGCTGCTCCGCGCCCACCCCGGCGTCGCGCCGTTCCTGTCCTCCCTGTCCGGCGGGATGTCCGGCGGGGTGTCCGGCGCCGCGTCAGGCGGGGTGCTCACCGCGGGTTTCCCCGCCACGACCGTGACCAGCCTGGGCACCCTCGGCACCGGCATGCCACCGGGCGAGCACGGCATGCTCGGCTACCAGCTCGCCGTGCCCGGCGCCGGATACCTGCTCAACTGCCTGCGCTGGACCGCCCCCGGCCCCCTCGTCGAGCCCGGCGAGTGGCAGCCCGCCCCGACCGTCTACGAGCGCGCGGCGGCGGCCGGGGTCCCGGTCAGCTACGTCGGCCCGGCCAAGTTCGAGACCACCGGCTTCAACAGGGCCGTCTACCGGGGCGTGCGCTTCGTCGGCGCCGACGAGGTCGACGACCGGATCGAGGGGGTCCGCCACGCGCTGGCCGCCGGGCCCCGGGCCCACGTCTCGGTCTACTACGGAGACCTCGACTCCACCGGCCACCTCACCGGCTGGGGCTCCCCGGCCTGGCTCGGCCAGCTCGCCCTGGTCGACCGGATGGCCGAACGGCTGGCCGAGACGCTCCCCCCGAACTCGGCGATGTACGTCACCGCCGACCACGGCATGATCAACGTCGCCGACCGCGTCGACGTCGACACCGTCCCCGGGCTGCGCGAGGGCGTCACCCTGCTCGGCGGGGAGGCCAGGGCCCGCCACCTCTACACGGCCCCGGGCGCCTCGGCGGCGGTCCTCGACACCTGGCGCGACGTCCTCGCCGGAAAGGCGTGGGTGGTGTCCCGGGAGGAGGCGGTCGAGTCCGGCTGGTTCGGGCCGGAGACGCGCCCGGAGTGGCTGCCCAGGATCGGCGACGTCCTCGCGGTGCCGCACACCGACTGCGCCATCGTCGCCTCGGTCGCCGAGCCGCACGAGGCGGGGTTCCTCGGCTGCCACGGCTCGCTGACGCCCGCCGAGCAGTACGTCCCCCTTCTTGAGGTCAGCACCCGTTGACATCCCCCCACAGCCCAAGCCGGGATCTTCACGCTGGAGGTATTCGATGAGCCCGCTGATCACCCCCGCCGAGCTGGCGGGCCTGACCGGGGCGAGCGTCCTCGACGTGCGCTGGAAGCTCGCCGTCCTGCCCACGGGACCGGCCGGGATCGACTCCTACCGCGAGGGGCACATCCCCGGCGCGGTCTTCTGTGACCTGGAGACCGACCTCGCGGCCCACCCCGGGCCGGGGGGCGAGGGGGGCCGCCACCCGCTGCCCTCCGCCGAGACGTTCCAGGAGGCGATGCGCCGGCTCGGCGTGTCCGGATCCCGGGCCGTCGTCGTCTACGACGGGGCCGACTCCACCGCGGCCGCCGCCCGCGCCTGGTGGCTCCTGCGCTACTTCGGCCACCCCGACGTGCGGGTCCTCGACGGCGGCCTGCGCGCCTGGGTCTCCGGCGGCCTGCCGGTCTCCGTCGAGGAGGGCAGCCCCGAGCCCGGCGACTTCGAGGCGCGGCCGGGCGGGATGCCGGTGCTCGACGCCGCGCGGGCCGGCGAGCTCGCCGCCGACGGCGTGCTGCTCGACGCCCGCGCCGCCGAGCGCTACCGGGGCGAGGTCGAGCCGATCGACCCGGTCGCCGGGCACGTCCCGGGCGCGGTCAGCGCCCCCACCGGCGAGAACGTCGACCCCTCGGGCCGCTTCCACCTGCCAGACTTCCTGCGCGAACGCTTCAACACGCTGGGCGTCGTCCCCGGGGTGGAGGTGGGCGCCTACTGCGGATCCGGTGTGACGGCCGCGCACGAGGTGCTGGCCCTGGAGGTGGCGGGCATCCCGGCCGCGCTCTACGTCGGATCGTGGTCCGACTGGGTGACCGACCCCTCCCGGCCGGTCGCCACCGGCTGATCGCCGCTTACCGATCGTCCCGGGTGACCGGTCCCTTCGGATCGGTCGTCACTCACCGGCCGCTCCGAGTGACCCGCTCCTCCCGGCTGGCCGCCACCTACCGGCCGTCCTGGGTGACCGGCTCACCCAGGCCGATCGCCGCTTACCGACCGTTCGTGGCGACCGGCTCCTCCGGGCCGTTCGCCACCGGCCGGTCGCCGCATCCGAAGCAGACGAAGCCCGCCACGCCGGTCTTCCCGCTCGCGACGGCCAGCGCCCGCGCGGGCGGGTCACCGGCGGCCAGCGCCCCGTGGAAGGCGGTCATCAGCGTCAGCGTCTCCTCGTCGCGCACCGGCACCAGGCTGGCCACCACGCACCGCGTCCCCAGCGACAGGAACGTGCCCGCCAGTCCCAGGGGCGCCCCGTCCGCGGGGGCGTGCGCCATCCCCGCGTCGCACGCCGACAGCACCACCAGCGCGGGCGGGGTGCGCAGCCGCAGCAGGTCGTACGCCATCAGCGGGCCGTCGTCGAGGTCGATGCTCGACAGCAGCGGGCTGCGCGGGGAGAACATCCCGTGCGCGGCCAGGTGGACCATGTCGGCCCGCTCCAGCGCCGACATCACCTCCGCCCGCCGCGCCGCCACCCGCTCGGTCCCGGGATGGCACTCGCCGACCATGCGGGCCTCGGCCTCCGCGTACCGCAGCCCCGGACCCGCCACCACCACCGGCATCGCCGCCCGCCTGCCCTCCCGTACGGCCGGCACCCGCCACCCGGCCAGCCAGGCGGCGGCGCTGGCCGCCACGGTCACCGGCCGGTCGGCGTTCATCGGCAGCAGCGGCCAGGGCAGGGTGTGCAACGTCCCCGTCGGCACGACCACCAGCGGCCGGTCGCCCAGCCGGTCGCGCAGCGAGCCGAAGAGGAGCCGCTCCAGCTCCGCGGCCTCCGCGCCGGGGTCGGGGGCGCTCCCGTCGAGCAGGTGCGTCCTGCGCAGCCCGTACCGGAGACGGACGATGGCCTCGGCGACGGCCTGGAACGGGCCGAGGCGGCGCAGCGTCACGCGGTCCCGGGCGACCACGACGGCGGCCAGATCACCTTCGTGGCGGACGAACTCCACCAGGACCGACTCCCCGAGCGCCGCCCGCAGCGCGGCCAGACCGGGCGCGAGCGGCCGGCCGGCGCCCCCGGTGACCGCGCGCCACCGCTCGGCCCAGGCCAGGACCGCGCGGCCCCGCCCGGTCCGCATGGCCAGGGCCAGCCCGAACCCGGCCAGCGGCTCACCGGCCCTGGCCGCGTGCGCGCGTACCGCCGGATCCTCGAACGTCCTCGTCCCCGCGCCCACCTCCGCCAGCCCGGCCAGCACCGCGGCGAACGCCCCCCTGCGGTCTCCCGCCAGGGATCGTCGCAGCGCCGTCGCCTGGAGGGCGACCACCCCGCGGCCCGAGCGGGCCAGGAGGGCGAGCTGGTCCTCGGCGGACGGCCGGTCGCCCAGCCCGAGGGACACCTCGGCGGCGGTGAACCTGAGCGCCGCCGAGGTGTCCCCGTGCCCGGCGGCGTCGAGGGCGTCGGCGCACGAGAGCATCGCGGCGGGCAGCTCCGGCGAGGGCGGGCCGAGTGCGAGCCGTGCCCGCAGGACGATCTCTTCGGCGACCGGAGCCAGCACCGTCCGTCCCTGCGCGGCCAGCTCGCGGGCCGCCAGCTCCGCGCTCTCCCGGGCACGGCGCGGATCACCGGTGCGCAGCTCGACCCTGGCGAGCAGGAGGAGGGCCTCGGCCAGGGCCGTGCCGGCGCCCGCCGCCGCCAGCTCGGGAACGGCCATCTCCAGCAGCACCCGCGCCTCGCCGGGCAGATGGGCGCCGACCAGGGCCTCGGCCAGGTCGCAGCGCACCGTCGCCAGTCGTTCCGGGTAGCCGACCAGGACGCTCTCCGCGCGCCGGTAGGCGCCGAACGCGGCGGGCAGGTCACCGCGCCGCGCGGCCAGGAACGGCAGGTTGCCCTCGGCGAGCGCGAGAACGTGTTCCAGGCCCGCGTCCCTCGCCAGCTCCGCGCACCGGCTCAGGTCGGCCTCCGCCGCCCCGAACTCCCCGAGGAACACCCGGGCGAGCCCGCGGTTCAGCATCGCACCGGCGAGGAACCTGACGTCGCCGCCGAGGACGGGAACGGCCCGGTCGCAGTGGTCGACGGCCTCGCGGTAGCGGCCGAGCCGCGCCAGCGCCACGGCCCGGTGCACGCCGAGCTTGCCCACCTCGGCCGGGGTCAGGCCGGGCTCGGCGTCGCGGGCGACGTCCAGCGCCTGCTCCGGGTGTCCCAGCTCCGTACGGACGTGGACCAGCGACAGCCGCGCCTGCGCCGCCCGGTGCGGCAACCCCGCAGAGAGCGCGATCCGCACCGCCCGGCGCAGCCGCTCCTCGGCGAACGGCAGGTCGCCCAGCTCGCGCGCCGCCACCGCCAGCGCCCGGTGCGCCACCGCCTCGGCCTCGCAGTGCCCGCACCCCGCGACCCGGCCCGCGATCACGCCAACGTCGGGACCACCCCCGGAGTCGCGCCCCAGAGCGTCGCCGACCGGTATGTAACCCTCCGCACCATGCTCCGGGGCGTCACCGGCCGACGAACCATCCTCCGGGCCCCACTCCGGAGCACCGTCGGCCGGTATGCCGTCCTCGGAATCGTGCTTCGTGGCACCGTCGGCCGAGACGCCACCGTCCCGGGCGCCGCCCGGGCCCCCCGCCGGGCCGATCCGGCCGGTCGCCTCCCGGCAGGACGCGGGAAGCGCGGCGAGCACGGTGCGGGCGAGAGCGAGGGCGCGGGCCGGATCGCTGCCCGAGAGGTCGACCGCGTGCTCGGCGGCGGCGAGCGCCTCGTCGGCGGTCACCTACGGGCGGATCCGGGTCCAGCTGGTGACCACGGGGGAGCCCCCGGGCCGGTGGCACACCACGCTGAACCAGCCAGGCGGCAGGCCGGTGACGGCGAACTGGCCCGTCGGGGACAGCGCGCGCGACTCGGTGAGGTGCAGGGTGCGGATCTCGACCAGCGTGCCCGCCTCGGGGCAGGGGGAGATCTGGCCCGCCAGGTCGACCAGGCCGTCCAGGGAGGTGACCTCCAGCTCCACCGTGAGCCCGCCGGCGGTGAACCTCAGCAGCCGGGGCTCCTCGGCGGAACGGACGCCTCGCGGCACGGGGGTGACCACGGGGCGGGCCGTGGTGGCGTCGGGCAGCCGCAGGCCGAAGGCCGCGCGGGCGGCGGTCGTCACCCGCGCGGGCACCGGGTCACTCCCCGAGGCCAGGCGCAGCGCGGCTATCAGGGACTCGTCGTCGATCGCCGTCGGATGCCGTGTCACGGTGTCGCCTCCCGGGCGGTGAGCAGGGTGCGGAGTCGGTTCAGGCAGCGGCCCCGGGTGGGGCCGTAACTGCCGCTGGGCATGCCCAGGCGCCCGGCCAGCTGGTGGACGCCCGCGTCGGGGGCCGTGGCCATCAGCCGGAACAGCGAGCGGCACGGCTCCTGCATCTCGTCGACGGCCTGCCAGAGGCGGCGGCCCTCGTCGGCGCTCAGCACGGCCAGCGCGGGATCGGCGTGGGCCTGCCCGATGCCGGCCGGGGCGAGGTGCGCGTGCTCGGCGTCCGCGGGGTCGGCGACCAGCCGCTCGCCCCGGTGCCGCCTGCTCAGCAGGGACGCCTCACGCTTGGCCGTGGTGAACAGCCAGGGGCCGATCCTGTCGGGATCGCGGATGGTGTGCAGGCTCTCCAGCAGCCGCAGCCAGGTGCCCTGCACCGCGTCGGCGGCGTCCGCCGGGCTCAGGTCGTAGGCGCGCGCGGCCGACCACAGCAATCCCTGGAAACGGGTGACCAGCTCGTCCCAGGCCGCCTGGTCGTCCACCAGGATGGCGTCAAGCGTGTGCTGGTCGCCCACCGGCACCTCCATGACCGCGTAGAACACTCTGGGTGTTCGCGTGAAGACTTTGGGTGAGACTTTAGCCCGGCGTGAGCACGACGACTCCCAAATCGGGGATCCGCCTGGTTCCCGACGGGTCGAGGACGTGCTTCACGGCCTCCTGGGAGGGCCGGTCCGCGCACGCCGCGGCGATCGCCCCGCTCACCAGGGCGGTGGCGAAGGAGGTCCCGCTCCAGCGCGCGTAGCCCTGGAACGCCCCGTGCTCCAGGAAGGTGCTGGACAGCCACTCGCCGCGGGCGCACGCGTCCACCCACGGGCCGTACGCCGAGAACGGGGCCCTCTCCTCCCCGACGGCGTCCAGTGCCCCGACGGCGATCACCCCGGGTGAGGCGGCGGGCCAGAAGGGGCGGTCGGAGGCGGTGTTGCCCGCGCAGGCCACCGTGACCGTACCGGCCAGCCCCTCCAGGGCGGTCTCCACGAGCGGGGAGGGCAGGTCGTCGAAGGTGTGCCCGCCGAAGGACAGGTTGAGCACCCGCGGCGGTTCGGCCCGCAGCCGTCCCAGGACGTGCAGCAGCCCGGCCTCGTCCCCGACGCCGTGGCCGTCCAGCACCCGGATCGGCCGCAGGTGTGCCAGCGGGGCCGAGCGCAGGATCAGCCCGGCGACGAACGTGCCGTGCCCCGCCTGGAGGTCCAGCTCGCCGTCGCCGTCGGAGTCGGGTGTCTCGGCGGCCTCCCGTCCCCGTTCCAGGAACCACGGCCTCTCCTGCCACCAGGGGTGCTCGGCCAGGCCGGTGTCGGCCAGCGCCACCGTCACGGCGCCCGCCGAGGGCCCGGCCGGGACGGGTTCGGGCGCCGGGAGGGCGGCGCGGGGGAAGGGGCGGGAGGCCGGTCCCCCGAAGTAGAGCGGCTGGCCCGTCAGGACGTGGTTGGGGGAGGCCGGGACGCCCCGTGCCCGTACCGACGCCACCAGGTCGCAGACGTCCACGCCCGGTGAGAGCCGCACCCGGTAGATTCCCCCGGTCTCGGTGACGGCGTCGGCCCAGCGGGCGGTGGCCGCGAGGCCCGAGGCGTCGGTCAGCAGCTGGCCCTTCTTGATCAGGGCCGGCGAACCGGGGATGGGTTCGACCCGTTCGATACCGGTATTCATCTGGTCCTCCGGGGGCGATCACCAGTTCGTAGGGTTTTCTTCATGCCCGAGGATGCCCCGGCCAAGTGCCCGCGCCGCAACATCTCGGTATGACCCCCCTCTGGTGCGGCGTCACAACCGACGGTAGTCTCTCCTTCAGTCACTTGTGATCATCCTGGTATGAGGCCGTTGGGGAAGGCGCACCTCGTACGAAACGGGAGGTCCGGTGTCTGCTCGTGGCGTGCTTTACGTCCACTCGGCTCAACCTGCGCTGTGCCCTCATATTGAATGGGCGGTCGCAGGTGTCCTTGGCGTGCCCGTAGACCTGACCTGGACGGCGCAGCCCGCCGCGCCCGGTCATGTGCGCGCGCAGGCCGAGTGGGAGGCCCGTGTCGGTACCGCGGCGGCCATCACCTCGTCGCTGATGGGCTGGCAGCGGATCCGCTTCGAGATCACCGAGGACGCCTCACCGGGTGCCGACGGGACCAGACACGCCTACACCCCCTCCCTCGGCGCCTTCACGGCCGTGGTCGGGGCCACCGGCGACATCCTGATCCCTGAGGACCGGCTGCGCTCCGCGATGCTGATGGCCCGCCAGGGCCGCGTGGTGCTGGAGGAGGAGCTCGACCGCCTGCTGGGCAAACAGTGGGACGCCGAGCTGGAGTCGTTCCGCTACGCGGGCGAGGGCGCTCCGGTCCGCTGGCTGCACGCCGCCGTCTGACCGGGCCCGTCCCGCCGACACGGTCCGCTCTCTCGCGGAGGACGGCCGCCCCGGACACGGGTTTGGAACGTGCCCGGCGGCCGTCTCCGGCGGTCCGGTGGGGACATCCTCGCGGCCCCGCGTGGCCGTTCGTGACCCCTTGAACGGACTTGAATGGACTTGAACGGAATTGGCCGGACGGCTCTCGCGGGCCGTCCGGCCACGGTCGTCCTGTTCCGGGGGCGGTGTCACCGCGCGGAGGCGTCTCCCGCCGCGGGGGAAGGGCGGCGGGAAACGGGCGAGCCCCCGCCGGCGGGACCGGCGAGGGCTCGTCGAACGGCCGTCAGAGGGGGATGTTGCCGTGGGCGCCCCTGGCGGGGGTCGCCTGGGCCAGGACCCTGGCGATGGCGCCCCGGGTCTCCCCGGGCTTGATGACCTCGTCGATCACGCCGAGCTCGACGGCCCGGTCGAGGCCGCCGGCGAGGATCTCGTGCTCCTCGGCGAGCCTGGCCTCCAGGGCGGCGCGCTCCTCCTCGGGGGCGGCGGCGAGCTCGCGGCGCTTGAGGACGCGGACCGCGGCGACCGCGCCCATGACCGCGATCTGGGTCGTCGGCCAGCCGAACACCCTGGTCGCGCCCAGCGAGCGGGAGTTCATCGCGATGTAGGCGCCGCCGTACGCCTTCCTGGTCACCAGGGTGATCCGCGGCACGGAGGCCTCGGCGAAGGCGTGCAGGAGCTTGGCGCCCCGGCGGACCACGCCGTCGTGCTCCTGGCCGACGCCCGGCAGGTAGCCGGGGACGTCCACCAGGACGACCAGCGGCACCCCGAAGGCATCGCACATCCGGACGAACCGCGCGGCCTTCTCCGCCGAGGCGGAGTCGAGGCAGCCGCCCAGGCGCAGCGGGTTGTTGGCCACCACGCCCACGGTCCGGCCGCCGAGGCGGCCCAGGGTGGTGACGACGTTGGGCGCCCACTTGGCGTGCAGCTCCACACCCGGCTCGTCGAGCAGGCCCGTGACGAGCGGCTTCACGTCGTAGGCGCGGCGCACGTTCTCGGGCAGCAGGCCGGAGAAGTCGACCTCCTCGACCTCGGCGCGCACCCGGCCCTGGTGACCGAGGAGCACCGCCAGGCGGCGGGCCTGCGCGTAGGCGTCCGTCTCGGTCCTGGTGACCACGTGGACGACACCGCTTCGCCTGCTGTGCGGCTCGGGACCACCCAGGCCGGCCATGTCGATCCGCTCGCCGGTGACACTGCGGACCACGTCGGGACCGGTGACGAAGATGCGCCCCTCGTCGGCCAGGATCACGATGTCGGTCAGCGCCGGGCCGTACGCGGCGCCGCCGGCTGCGGGACCGACGACCACGGACAGCTGCGGCACCACGCCGGAGGCGCGGGTCATCGCCGCGAAGACGCGGCCGACCGCGTGCAGCGACTCCACGCCCTCGGCGAGGCGGGCGCCGCCGGAGTGCCAGACGCCGATGACGGGGACCCGCTCGCGGACCGCGACGTCGTACGCGTGCATGATGTGCTCGCACCCCTCGCTGCCCATCGCGCCGCCCTGGACGCGGGCGTCGCTGACGAACGCGACGACCGGCACACCCTCCACGCGGCCCGTCGCGGCGAGGACGCCGCTGCGGTCGACCGGCGAGATCAGGCGAACCGAGCCCTCGTCGAGCAGGGCGGAGAGACGCACCTGGGGGTCACGGGGATCGAGAGGATCCTGCCCGGACTCCTCGCTCACCGTCCTGTTGTCGAGCGCGGTCATCAGCTACCTCCAGCGTGGAGACCCCGGATGTCGCTCCCGGGCGGGAAACGCGGCGCGTCGCCGCACGATGGTGGCAGGGTCGCGGCCGCCCGGCGTCGAGGGCCGGGCCGCCGTACCTGCCGCTGGGCCGGCGGGATGTGAAGCCTGTGGAGGCCGGGTGAGACCGCCGGCCGGTTCCCCGTCCCCCGCCGCCACCGGAACGGCGAACGGGACGACGACCGGGACAGCGGCCGTCCGCGAAGCGGGAAGGCCCGGCCCGTGAGGGCCGGCGCTCCCCGGCTCGCGTCGCGGAAGGGAGGCCGGCAAGGGCTCCCTGTCAGAGGATGGTGAACCTGTCAGAGGGTGGTGAAGGCGACGGCGACGTCGTGCCCGCCGAAGCCGAAGGAGTTGTTGATCGCGGCGATCTGGCCGTCGGGCAGCGCGCGCGGCTCGTCGCGAACGATGTCGACCTCCACGCCGTCGTCGAGGTCGTCCACGTTGATCGTTCCGGGCGCGCGGCGCTCGTGCAGCGCGAGGACGGTGAAGACGGACTCGATGCCGCCGGCGCCGCCGAGCAGGTGACCGGTCATCGACTTGGTGCCGCTGACCAGGGGGTGGTCGCCGATGACCTCCTTGATCGCCATCGTCTCCACCACGTCGCCCGCCGGGGTGGAGGTGGCGTGCGCGTTCACGTGCTTGATGTCCTGGCCCGTGATGCCGGCGTCCTCCAGGACGCGGCGCATGGCCAGCATGACCCCGGCGCCGGTGGGCTCGGGCTGCGCGATGTGGTGGGCGTCGGCCGAGTAGCCGACGCCGGCGGCCACGGCGTAGATCGTGGCGCCGCGCGCGAGGGCGTGCTCCTCGGACTCCAGCACCAGGATGCCCGCGCCCTCGCCGAGGACGAAGCCGTCGCGGCCCTTGTCCCACGGCCTGGATGCGCGCTGCGGCTCGTCGTTGCGGGTGGACATGGCGCGCATGGCGGCGAAGGAGCCGATGTTCAGCGGGTGGATGGCCGCCTCGGTGCCGCCGGCCACGACCACGTCGGCCCGGCCGGAGCGGATCATCTCGATGGCGTACCCGATCGACTCGGCGCCGGTGGCGCAGGCGCTCACCGTGGCGTGGACACCGGCGCGCGCGCCGACCTCGATGCCGATCCAGCCCGCCGAGCCGTTCGGCATCAGCATGGGGACGGTGAACGGTGAGAGCCGCTGCCAGCCCTTCTCCTTGAAGGTGTCGTAGGCGGCGAGGATCGTGGTGATGCCCCCGATACCGCTGCCCACGACGACGCCGAGCCGCTCGGGGTCGACCTTGTCGATCGCGGCGTGCGCCCACGCCTCGCGGGCCGCGACCAGAGCGAACTGCTCGGCCCGGTCAAGCCGCCGCGACTCCGGCCGGGGCAGGACCTCGGTCGGGTCCACGGCTGCGATGGCGGCGAACTTCACCGGGACGGAGTCGACCCAGTCGGCGGTGATGGTGCTTACCCCCGACTGACCGGCGAGGAGCGCCGACCAGGTCGAGGCGACGTCTCCACCGAGGGGCGTGGTCGCGCCGAGCCCGGTGACGACGACGCGTACCTGGTCTGTACTCACTGCTGCGCTCCTTGTGAATCGCTGGTCAAAATGGTCGGAGGGAGAAGCCGGGACGTCTTAGTTCTGGATGAAGTTGATGACGTCCTTGACGGTCTTGAGGTGCTTGAGCTGGTCGTCCGGGATCTCGACGCCGAACTCGTCCTGAGCGGCGACGGCGATCTCGACCATGGACAGCGAGTCGATGTCGAGGTCGTCGACGAAGCTCTTCTCCGGGGTGACCTCGGTGGCCGGGATCCCGGTGATCTCATTGACGATCTTGCCGATGCCGGCGAGGATCTCCTGCTCGGTCAGAGCCATGTCGCGTGTTCTCCTTGCGATCGGTTTCTTCTGGTTTCCCGTACGGCGGGGCCGCGCGGAAGCTTTTTCGGGGGGCCTCAGGGGATCTCGATGACCTGGCCCGCGTAGGTCAGGCCCGCGCCGAAGCCCAGCAGCAGGGCGAGGCCGCCCGACCGCACCTCGCCGCGCTCGATCATCCGGGACAGGGCCAGCGGGATCGAGGCGGCGGAGGTGTTGCCCGCCAGGACGATGTCCTTGGCGACGACGGCGTTGTCCGCGCCGAGCTTGCGGGCGATCGACTCGATGATGCGGAGGTTCGCCTGGTGGGGTACGAAGGCGGCGAGGTCGGCCGGGTCCACCCCGGCACGCTCGCAGATCTCCTTGGCGATGGGGTGAAGCGCGGTGGTCGCCCAGCGGAACACGGTCTGGCCCTCCTGGTGCAGGAAGGAGTCGCGGTCCTTGATGATGATCGCGTCGAACTTGTCGCCGGCGCTGCCCCACACGACGGGACCGATGCCCGGCGTGTCGGAGGGGCCGACGACCGCGGCGCCCGCGCCGTCGGCGAAGATCACCGCGGTGGCCCGGTCGGTCCAGTCGATCCACTGGGAGAGCTTCTCGGTGCCGACGACGAGCACGTGCGTGGCCGAGCCCGCGCGGATCGCGTCGTTGGCGACCGCGAGCGCGTAGCAGAAGCCCGAGCAGGCGGTGTTGACGTCGAACGCGCCGGGGGCGTCGATGCCGAGCCGCGTGGCCACCCGGCCCGCGGCGTTGGGGATCTGCGTCTCCAGCGTGCAGGTGGCGACGATCACCAGGTCGATGTCGGAGGCCGCCAGGCCGCTCGCGGCGAGGGCCTTGCCGCCCGCCTGCACGGCGAGGTCGATCTCGGACTCGCTGTCCGGGGCGATCCGGCGCTCCTTGATGCCGACGCGGCTCTGGATCCAGGCGTCGTCGGTCTCCATGGTCGCCGACAGGTCGTCGTTGGTGACCACGTTGGAGGGCTGGTAGTGACCGAAGGCCAGGATCTTCGCGCCCGGCGCGCCCTGTGAGATCTTCATGCGTCGATCACCGTTCCTCATGCGACTCAAGGGCCGCTCTCGCGGCCGCCAGGTCGTCGGGGGTCTTCAGGGCGACGGTAGTCACCCCGCGCAGGGCACGCTTGGCCAGGCCGGTGAGCGTGCCGCCGGGGACAAGTTCGATCATCGTGGTGACGCCGCGCTCGGTCATCGTGGCCATGCAGGCGTCCCAGCGCACCGGGTTGGCGACCTGGGTGACCAGGCGCTCCATGAACTCGGCGCCGCTCGTGACCACCGCGCCGTCGCTGTTGGACAGCAGCGTGACGGAGGGGTCGGCCGGAGTGAGACCCGCGGTGGCCTCGCGCAGGCGGCTCGCCGCGGAGGCCATGTGCTCGGTGTGGAACGCGCCGGCGACCGACAGCGCGATCACCCGGGCGCGGGCGGGCGGCTCGGCCTTGAAGGCGGCCAGCTGCTCCAGCGTGCCGCCGATCACGATCTGCCCGGCGCCGTTGATGTTGGCGGGGGTGAGCCCCTTGTCGGCGACGGCCGCGAGGACCTCCTCCTCGACGCCGCCGAGGACGGCGGACATGCCGGTCTCGGTGATCGTCGAGGCCTTGGCCATGGCCTGGCCGCGCTCGCGGACGAGGTCGACGGCCTGCTCGGGGGTGATCACTCCGGCGAGGGCGGCCGCGGTGAACTCGCCCACGCTGTGCCCGGCGACGATGTCGGGGGAGGCCCCGAGAACCTCGGCGACGGCCAGCCCGGCGGCCACGAGGAGTGGCTGCGCGACGGCGGTGTCACGGATCTCGTCCGCGTCGGCGGTGGTCCCGTAGGCGATCAGATCGAGGCCGGCCAGCTCCGACCAAGCGGTCAGCCGATCGGCCACGCCCGGGAGTTCGAGCCATGGACTGAGAAAGCCTGGAGTCTGGGCACCCTGGCCCGGAGCGACGATGACGAGCACAAAATCCAGCCTGCCCTGTAGAGGTTCACTACATGGATAGAGATCCAGACGAAGTTTGTCCCTACTTCTTTGTAGGGAAGCTACAGCGAGAGTTTCACAAAGGTTAAGTAAAGAGCTCTAGGTTACCGGCGTTTCGGACAGACGCCCGAGGATCAGCCCCACCTGGAGGGTGAAGGCGGACCGCCCCTCGGTCGGCTGGTAGCCGGTCAACTCCGTGATTTTACGAAGACGGTAGCGCACCGTGTTCGGATGGACGAACAGCAGCCGGGCCGTCGCCTCCAGGGAGGTGCCCTGCTCCAGGTAGGTCGCGAGGGTGTCGAGGAGCGGTGTGCCGATCAGCGGCAGGTAGACGTTCTCGATCAATTGTGCCCTGGCGTCGCCGTCGCCGTCGATGGCCCGTTCGGCCAGCAGGTCCTCGGCGTGGACCGGCCTGGGCGCGTCCGGCCACCCCGCGGCGGCCCGCAGCCCGGCCATCGCCGCCCGCGCCGAGCTGGCGGCCGAGTGCAGGTCGGCCACCTCGGGCCCGATCACGATCGGGCCGGCGCCGAAGCGCGGCACCACGTGCCTGGCCGCCGCGGCGACGCTGTCGGCCCCGCCCACGATCACGATCAGCCGGTCGCCCTGCACCCCGGCCAGCATGTCCAGGCCCGACCTGCGGCCCCGGTCGCGCAGCGCGTCGATGACCGCCTGAGGGTCGTCGTCGGGTGTCTGCCCGGCCAGCACCACGACGGGGGCCGAGGTCCAGCCGAGCGCGGCGGCCCACGAGTGCAGGCCGTCGTCGACCTCACCCCTGACCAGGGCGTCCACGATCAGCGCCTCCAGCCGCGCGTCCCAGGCCCCGCGGGCCTCGGCCTCCCGCGCGTACACCTGCGCGGCGGCGAACGCGACGTCGCGGGTGTAGCGGAGCATCGCCTGCTGGAGCTGGTCCTCCCCGCCTGGCGCGGCCAGCTCCCCGGTCTGCGCCTCGACCACCTCGACCACGACCCGCACGATGTCGACGGTCTGCTGCAGCGAGATGGACCGCTTCAGCTCCCGGGGCGCGGTGCCGAAGAACTCGATGCTGGGCGTCGGGCGGCCCTCGCCGGCGTGCTGGAACCACTCCACGAACGCGGCGATCCCGGCCTGGGCCACCAGCCCGACCCAGGACCTGTCCTCGGCCGACAGGGCGCGGAACCACATGAGCCGGTCGTCCATCCGGGACATCGCCGCCGTGCCCAGTGTGCCCATGGCCCGCTCCAGCCGGCGGGTGGTGTCCTCCCTGACCCGGTCGGAGTCGAGATCACTCCCGTCCTCCCCGGTCGCGACGTGACTGTGCCTGAACCCTCGCTCGCTCCGCTCCCTCACGCCACTAAGAGTGCCAGGTCGCGCGAGATGCGCCAGCCGCGGTTACGGACAGCGTGCGCTCCCCGATCTTGTACGTCCCGCACGAGCGGGGTCACGCGCGTCGCCGCGATCCCGTTCCGTACACCCTCGGGGCGCGAGCGTACGGAACGAGGGGCGCGGGGCTCAGATGACCGCGACGGCGGTGATCAGGCCGATGGCCAGGTGGGTGACCGCCAGCAGCCGGGCGCCCGGCTGGAGGTCCGTCTCCGTGACCAGCTCGCGCACCGAGATGCCGGCCACCTTGTCGAACGCGACCATCGCCACGGTCTGCACGGCGATGCCGACCAGGCCGAAGACGAACGTCGCGAGCAGGCCCTCGTGCAGGGCGCCGCCCGAGGACCAGATGGAGGCCGCCACGATCAGCCCGACGGCCGCCAGCCCCGAGCCGGTGAGCAGGGTGGCGTTGGGGTTGCGCTCCTCCTTGATGAGCCTGCTGAGCTTGCCGGGGATGACCAGGTCGATCACGTAGAAACCGATGATCAGCAGGATCACGCCGAGCGCGGCGTACGAGACGATCGCGAGCGCGCCGCGCCCGAGGGTCTCGGCGAGCGAGACCGTCACGTCGGGCAGCGCGGGCGGCGTGGCCGGCACGGGGGTGGGACTCATGTGTCGTCTCTCTTTTCGGGACTCAGAGTTCGATGCGGTGCGGGACGAATGACGACGTGTCGTCGGTGATGAACCCCGAGGTCTCGCGGATGCCGACACCCGCCGCCTCGTCGTGGACGACCCAGGCGCCGAGCACGGGGCGCCAGCCCTCGAAGACGGGCAGCGCCTGGAACTCCTGGTAGACGTATCCCTCGGCGCCGTAGCCGCCGGGGGTCTCGACGTGCTCGCCGGGGGTGACGATCCGCATGCTGGCGCCCTCGCGGCCGAGCAGCGGCTTCACTATGTACGAGGACATGTCGCGGGGACCGTCGAGGTAGGCGGGCAGCAGGTTCGGGTGCTGCGGGTACAGCTCCCAGAGCACCGCGAGCAGCGCCTTGTTGGACAGCAGCATCTTCCACAGCGGCTCGATCCAGGTCGTCGAGACCTGCTGGCGCACCGCCCGCGTCCCGAACGGGTCGGCGACGGCCCACTCCCACGGATACAGCTTGCAGAGCGAGCGGATCACCCTGCGCTCCACGTCGACGAAGCGGAGGTTGAGGTCGTCCCAGCCGATGTCCTCCATGGCCACCGCGACGGTCTTGAGCCCCGCCTGGTCCGCGGTCTCCTGCAGGTAGGCGAGGGTCATCACCTCCTCGCCCGACTCGTCCATGTTGGTCCAGGCGAAGTGCGTGGGCCCGGTGGGCAGGCCGGTCGAGATCTGCTGCCACCTGGCGATCAGCCGCTCGTGGATGGAGTTCCACTGGTCGTCGTCCGGGTAGCGGTCGCGCAGCCAGAACCACTGCACCACCGAGCTCTCCAGGAGGCTGGTGGGGGTGTCGGCGTTGTACTCCAGCATCTTGGCGGGGCCGGTCCCGTCGTAGCGCAGGTCGAAACGGCCGAACAGGTGCGGGTCGTTCCGCTCCCAGGAGGCGGCGACCTCCGGGGCGAGCCACTCGGGGATCGCGAAGTCGGCGTAGCGGCCCTTGGCGACGACGTGCTCCACGGCGTGCAGGCACATCCTGTGCAGTTCCTCGACCTGGTTCTCCAGGTCGAGGACCTCGTCCATGGAGAAGACGTACTGGACGGCCTCGTCCCAGTACGGGCGGTCGAGGCCCGCGGGATGGGCCGAGCGGTGGTAGGCCAGGCCGTGGCCCTCGATGACGCTCTCCCAGTCGTCGCGGGGGAGCGAGGTCTCGCGTCTCATCTCCTGCTCACCTGCTGCTCATCGGACCGGATCAGCTTCCGCCGCCCGACCCGCCGCGCCCGCCGAAGCCACCCCGCTGGATCACCGTGCCCTTACGGCTGGTGATGTGGACGTCCGAGGGCCGCACGGTGGTGCCCTGCCGGATGTGGGTGCCGGACCTGAGGCCACCGTAGTACCAGCCGTAGGCGCCCCGTGACCCGTAGTAGTGCCTGTCGTCGTCGCAGTGGTCCTCGTCCACGACCGCGTAGGTGCCGTCCGGCTGGCGGCTGTTGAGGTCGACGCACTCGGCGCCCACCTCCTCGTAGTCCTCCTGCGCGGAGCAGTAACCGATCAGGAGCAGGGAGACGACACCGATCCCGGTGATGGTGACCGCTTTTGAGGCCTTGAAACCCGAGGACTTCGGGGGCGTCTTGCCCGAGGGGTTCTGAGGTGAGGCCAGTGGGTGTTGTGGTCGTGCGGCCATCGAGCTCCAATGAGATGCGTCGCCACAGGTTATCGAGGTGGTTTTGTCTGTTCAACCATCGCCGGATCTTTAACCGGAAATCGCCGGTGCCGGGGATCACAGCCGTACGGTGACCACCAGCCCCCCGCCGGGGCGGGGGCGGGCCTCGGCGGAGCCGCGGTGGGCCCGGGCGATCGCGCGGACGATGGACAGGCCGAGGCCGGCGCCCCCGGCGGAGCCGGTGCGGTCGCGGTCGAGGCGGCGGAACGGCTCGAAGAGGCCCTCGATCCGGCCCGAGGGGACGACGCGGCCGGTGTTCTCCACGGTGACGACGCTTCCCCAGCGGTCGGTGTGGGTGCGCAGGACGACCAGGGCGCGTTCGTCGTTGTACTTCACGGCGTTGTCCAGCAGGTTGCCGATCATCCGTTCCAGGAGCACCGGGTCGCCCTCCGCCGGAGCCGGGCGCAGGTCGGCGGTCGTCTCGGGAACGGAGGTCATCGCGCTTCCCGCGAGCTCGGCGAGGTCCACGGGCAGGCGTTCCGCGGGCTCGCGCTCGCTCTGCGCGAGCAGGAGCAGCCCCTCGATCAGCCGTTCCTGGCGGGCGTTGGCGTTCAGCAGCTCGGTGCCGACCGTCCTGACCTGCCGGGGCAGCTCGGGGTCGGTCATGGAGACCTGGAGCAGCGCCCGGTTGATCGCCAGGGGGGTGCGCAGCTCGTGGGAGGCGTTGGCGACGAACCTGCGCTGGCTGTCGAACGCGTGGCCGAGGCGTTCCAGCATCGAGTCGAAGGTGTCGGCCAGGTCCCGGATCTCGTCGCGGGGACCTCCCAGGGCGATCCGCTCGTGCAGGGTGCTCTCCGACAGGCGGCGGGCCGCCTCGGTCATCGTCTGCAGCGGGGCCATCGCCCGGCGGGCCACGATCCAGCCGATCGCGAGCCCGGCCACCCCGACGACGGCGACCGCCAGCAGGGACCACTGGAGCATCGGCCCCATCACGTCCTCGCGGTACTGGGCCCGCACGTCGCTGATGGCCCGCAGGAAGAGCGTGTCCTTGGGGATCGGCACCGCCACGGACGGCTTCGACGGGTTCAGGGAGGTCAGTGCCTCCGGGATCCCCTGGAAGGTCATCTTCACGGGCCGCGAGAGCACGTCCCGCACGAACAGGTAGTTGACCCCGACGAGCACGACCCCCGCCCCGAAGAACAGGCTGCCGTAGACCATGGTCAGGCGCAGCCGCACCGAGACGCGCCGCGAGGTCAAAGCCGGTATCCCGACCCGGTCACCGTCTCCACCACCGGCGGGGCGCCGAGCTTCTTGCGCAGGGTCATCACGGTGACCCTGACCGAGTTGGTGAAGTAGCTGATGTTCTCGTCCCATGCCTTCTCCAGGAGGTCCTCGGCGCTGACCAGGCCGCCGTCGGCGCGCATCAGGATTTCCAGCACCGCGAACTCCTTGGGGCTCAGCGCCACGTACCGGCCGTCGCGGAAGACCTCGCGGCGGCCGGGGTCCAGGGTGATGCCCGCCCTGCTCAGCACCGGCGGCACCGACCGGGAGGACCGGCGGGCCAGCGCGCGCAGCCGGGCGACCAGTTCGGGGAAGTCGAACGGCTTGGTGAGATAGTCGTCGGCGCCGATCGACAGGCCCTCCACCTTCGAGCCCAGGTCACCGGCGGCGGTCAGCATGATGATCCTGGCGGGGACCCGGCCGGCCACGAGGCGGCGGCAGACCTCGTCCCCGTGCAGCACCGGCAGGTCCCGGTCCAGCACGATCACGTCGTAGTCGTTGACCGCGGCCCGCTCCAGCGCCGCGTCGCCGTCGTAGACGACGTCCACCGCCATGGTCTCCCGGCGCAGGCCGGTCGCCACGATGTCGGCGAGCACCCGCTCGTCCTCCGCAATGAGCACTCGCATGGCGTCATCCTGCTTTCCTGCGGCTAAACATCGGATAAAGGGCCCGGGGTCTTCGGTCAGGGCCGCCCGCACCTGCTCGTCCCAGCCGCTCCCACGGTCCTTTCTCCTCGGCCTTGGTCCTCCGTCCCTGACCGCTCCCTTCTCCTCGGCTTTCGTCCGCCCCCGACCGCTCTCCGCGCTCCCGTGGTCCCTTCTCCCCAGCCTGCGTCCGTCCCCGCCCCCTCCCCGCGCCCCGCTCCCCGACCTCCTGCCCGATCTGGGACGCGGCCGTGGGGCGCGGGGGAGGGAACGAGGGAAAACGAGGGAAAGGGACCCGGGAGAGAGGGCGGGGCGTTCAGGCGGTGCTGAGGGCGAGGGTCGGCGACATGCGGGCCGCGCGCATCGCGGGGTAGATCCCCGCGACGGTCCCGACCAGCAGGGTCGCCCCGACACCGCCCGCCAGGGCCCAGGGGGGAACCACGGCGGGCAGGCCGCCCACGGCCGCGTACCCGACCGTCACCAGCGTCCCCAGCACCGCCCCCGCGGCGCCGCCCGCGCCGGACAGCAACAGCGACTCGGCCAGGAACTGGGCGCGCACCTGGCCCCTGGTGGCGCCGAGCGAGCGCCGCAGCCCGATCTCCCCCCGGCGCTCCAGCACCGAGATGACCATGGTGTTGGCCACCCCCACCCCGCCGACCAGCAGCGCCACCCCGCCGAGGCCGAGCAGCAGGCCGGTGAGGGCCCCGTCGGCCGCCGCCTTCGCCACCAGCGCGTCGGACGGCCGGCTGACCTCCACCTCCTCGGGGTTCTCCGGGTTGACGGTCCTGGGCAGCACCTCCCGTACGTCGCCGACGGCCTCGTCGGCCGAGCGGGTGTAGAGCGTGGTCGGGTGACCGTCGAAGCCCAGGTGGGTACGGGCGGCCTCGAACCCGGTCAGCACGGACCGGTCGATCTCCGGGGCGAGCGGCGAGGGAGCCAGGACGCCGACGACCGTCCACCACTGCCTGCCGATCCAGACCTGGTCGCCCACCTCGCGCAGGCCCAGCCGCGAGGCCGCCACCGCTCCGAGCACCACCGCCCGCTGCTCCCCCGTCGCCCGGTTGAGCCAGACACCTCGCTCGACCCGGGTCTGGAGCGTGGCCGGCAGGTCCGGCGAGGCCGCCCGGACGGCGATCCCGCCGGTGCGCTCCCGGGGGATCGCGGGACTTCGCCGCACGCTCTCGCCGGTGTCGCCCGTGGCGCTCGCGCTCGTCACGGGGCCGATCCCGGCGGCCATGGCGACCGAGCTCTCCGGCAGCGCGGCCTTGTCGCCGAAGAGGGTCTGGCCTGGGGTGACGGTGAGCAGGTTCGTACCGAGCCGGTCGAGCTCGTCGAGGAGCCTGGCCTTGCCGGAGGAGGAGATCCCGACGACCGAGACCATGGTGGCGATGCCGAGCGCGATGCCGAGCGCCGACAGCACCACCCGCCCCGTCCGGGTCCGCAACCCTGAC
This sequence comes from Streptosporangium heterodermiicola, assembly GCF_051390675.1. Lineage (NCBI taxonomy): Bacteria > Bacillati > Actinomycetota > Actinomycetes > Streptosporangiales > Streptosporangiaceae > Streptosporangium > Streptosporangium heterodermiicola. The sequence goes on along the minus strand of NZ_JBPJSR010000015.1, from coordinate 127,832 downwards.
GCTCCGACCCGCAGCAGGTCCGCCCAGCCGAGCCGCCCCGGCACCAGGTCACGCCCGGTCCCGGCGCTCATGCCGTGCTCCCCGTGCTCCCCGTGCTTCCCGTGCCCTCTGTGCTTCCCGCGTCCCTCGCGTTCTCCGTACGGGGCGCGCGGGTCGCGCCGAGAGGCCGTTCGTCGGCGACGATCACGCCGTCGCGCAGCCTGACGCGGCGCGGGGCGGCGGCGGCCACCTCCTCGTCGTGGGTGATGATCGCCACGGTGGTGCCGGAGGCGTTGAGCTCGCGCAGGATCGCCAGCACGTCCCGGCCCGAGGAGCTGTCGAGATTCCCCGTCGGCTCGTCGGCCAGCAGCAGCGACGGTCCTCCGGCCACCGCCCTGGCCACCGCGACCCGCTGGCACTCGCCGCCGGACAGCTCGTGCGGCCGGTGGGCCAGCCGGTGCCCGAGACCGACGCGCCCGAGCGCCTCGGCGGCCCGCTCCCGGCGTTCCCGGCGCGGGGTGCCGCCGTACAGCATCCCGTCGGCGACGTTGTCGAGCGCGCTGACCCCGGCGGCCAGGTGGAACCGCTGGAAGACGAAGCCGATGTGCCGGGCGCGCAGCGCGGACAGCTCCCTGTCGGGGAGCGTTCCCGCGTCGTGCCCGGCGATGCGGACGGTTCCGGCCGAGGGACGGTCGAGGGTGCCGATCAGGTGGAGCATGGTCGACTTTCCCGATCCCGAGGGGCCGACGATGGCGACGAGCTCGCCCGCTTCCACGCGCAGGTCCACCCCCCGCAGGGCGCGCACCCCGCCCGGGTAGCTCTTCTCCGCCCCCGACAGCTCGATCACCGGCCGTCGCCCGGCCCGTACGGCAGGAGCCCGGGAGGCGGGTTCCCACGCGCCGGGGTCCCACGCGCCGGGGTCCCGTGCGCCGGGGTCCCGTGCGCCGGGTTCCTGCGCGACGGGGTCCCGCGCGCTGGAGTGCTGCGCGACGGGGTTCTGTGTGCCGGGTTCCTGCACGGCGGGGCTCTGTGCGGCGGAGTTCCCCGCGGTGAGGTGAGACGGTCGGTCGAGGTTCCGGCTCATGACTGCGGGACCTCGACCTTCATCCCCTCGGCGAGACCGCTCCCCGAGACCTCGACGCGGCCCGCCGCGAACAGGCCGGTCTCGACCGGGACGATCCGGCCGTCCGCCAGGCGCAGGCCGTACCCGCCCTCGCGCAGGGCGAGCAGGGCCTCGACCGGCACCGAGAGCACGTCCGCGTGCCGCTCGCTGCGGAGGTTCACCGTCACGGGGGCCTGATCGAGGCGGCCGAGGTCGCCGGGGTCGTCCAGGGTGACGTCGAGGTCGACGGTGGACTCGCCGGTCGGCTGCCCGTTCTGCCGCGCGGGCTCGGCGACCGTGCCGACCGAGGTGATCCGCCCCCTGCCCTCGCCGCCGCCCGGCAGGTCCACCGTCACCCGGGCGCCGATCCTGGCGAGCCGCTGGTCGCCGGAGTCGAGGTCGACGTGGACGACCCTGCGCGTGCTCGTCGTGGTCACCACGGACCGCCCGGCCGGGGCCCCGGCCTCCGCGACCACCTCGGCGACCCTGACCGGGCCCGAGGCGACCGCGACCTGCGCCGCGCCGACCGTGCCGGTCTCGGCCAGGCCCGCCTCCTCCTGCCACTCCCGTACGGCCCGCTCGGTCCGCCAGGAGAAGTCGCCGTCTACGGTCCCGGGGTCGTGGCCGAGGGCCTTGAGGTTGCGTTCCAGCTGCTCGACGTCCCTGCCGCCGATCCCGGAGGACAGGGTGCGATACATCGGTATGTCGCCGTACATGAGGATCACCGGCCTGCCGTCCACCCGGTAGAGCCAGCCGCCCCGGCGCACGACGGCGCCCTCCTTCCTGACCCGGGTCACCGTTCCGGGGGCGTGGTTGGGCAGCTCCCTGCGGCCCGCGTAACCGAGCACACCGTCCACCGCCTTGGTGTCCACCAGGTCCGAGCGGGTGATCTCCGCCACCGTGGCCGGGGCCGCCGAGGCGGCGGCGGGGACGTCGTCCTGGCCGGTCAGCGCGACCGCCGCCACGCCCCCCGCGCCGAGGAGGACCGCCGCGGCCGTCCCGGCGAGGACCTCGCCCCGCCTCACGGCCGCTTCCCGAGACCGCCGGGCAGGTGCTTCTGGCAGGCCTCCATGGCCTTCTTCGTCAGCGGCGACTCCGGGTCCATCCCCTCGCCCCCCATGCGGACCGCGCCCCCCGAGAAGTCGGGGTCCTTCATGTCGACCCCGTTCTCCCGCATGCACCGGGCGAACCTCAGGACGGCGTCCTGGGCTTTCGGGTCGCTCATCAGTTTCTTTCCGGAACCGATCGGATTGTATTTCCGGCAGGCTTCCGACGCCTTTTTCAGGGTCGCGTCGTCGGTCTTGCCGCGCAGCATCACGTTGCCGGCGCCCGGTTCGGGATCGGGCATGTCGACCCCGTTCTCCCGCATGCACTGGGCGAATTTCAGCCCGTCGGCCTGCGACGACGCGGAGGCCGAGGCGGAGGGGGCGGCCGTGGTGGCCGCTTCCCCGGCGGAGGCGACCTTCGCGCCCTCCGTCCCCCCGCACCCGGCCAGCACCGTGAAAGAGATGACCGCCGCCACTGTCACGTATTTGTTCATCGCCATTCCCTTCGTGTGGGAACAGGTATAACGAAGACCCTATTAAACACTCCTTAAGCGAATTCGCTTAACTCGTCTTTACGTCCGCCGTCCGGTGGGGAGGGCGATCGCCGCCGTCCTGGTGTGTAATGTTCTGGCAAAGCACAGGGAACGAGGGGTCCGCGGTGCCGGAGATCAGACCGTTGCGGCCGGGGGACCCGCCGCGACTGGGGGCGTACGAGCTCAGGGGCAGGCTGGGGGAGGGCGGGCAGGGGGTCGTCTACCTCGGCGAGTCCGAGGACGGCGAGCGCGCCGCCGTCAAGCTGCTGCACGTGCGCTTCACCGAGGAGACCCACGCGCGCTCCCGCTTCGCCCGCGAGCTGGCGGCGGCCCGCAGGGTGGCCGCCTTCTGCACCGCCCGGGTGCTCGCCGCCGAGCTCGACGGCGAGGCGCCCTACATCGCGAGCGAGCTGATCGAGGGTCCCTCGCTGCGCGAGATCGTCGAGCGCGACGGGCCGCTGGCCGGGGAGGCGCTCGACCGCCTCGCCGTCGGCACCGCCACGGCCCTGACGGCCATCCACCACGCGGGCATCGCGCACCGCGACTTCAAGCCCGACAACGTCATGCTCGCCACCGACGGCCCCCGCGTCGTCGACTTCGGCATCGCGAAGATCATCGACGAGAGCGGGACGATCACCACCCGCGCGGTCGGCACCCCCGCCTACATGGCGCCCGAGCAGATCGCCGGGGAGCGGGTGGGGTTCCCCGCCGACGTGTTCGCCTGGGGCTCGACCATCGTCTTCACCGCCACCGGCAGGGCCCCCTTCGGGAGCGACACGATCGTGGCGACGCTCAACCGGGTCATCAACCACGAGGCCGACCTGAGCGGCCTGCCCGACGGGCTGCGCGACGTCGTCGCCGCCTGCCTGAACAAGGACCAGAGGCTCAGGCCCACCTCGGACGTGCTGCTGAAACGCCTGCTCGGCCACCAGGTGGACGAGACGGAGACCCCGGAGGCCTCGCAGGAGGAGCTGGCCGAGGGCGCGCAGGCCGCCACCGGGGACCTGACGCGGGCGGAGAGGCCGGAGAGGCAGGAGAGGCCGGCCCGGCCCACGCGGCGCCGGTCCGCGACCGTCGCCGCGATCGCCGCCGGGATCGCGGTCCTCGGGGTGGCGGGCGCCCTGCTGGCCGCCAGGTTCGGCGTCGCGCAGGGGGCCGGGCCCACCCGCCCGCCGGTCGCCCAGCCGTCGGCGGCTCCGTCCACGTCCTCACCGACGCCGACCGCGAAGGTCTCCACCGGCTCGCCCCTGCTCGACCGGGTCAGGGACACCGGCAGGCTCCGGGTGGGGTTCAGGAAGGGCCTGCCGGGGATCTCGCTGGGCGAGGACCCGCCCCGGGGGTTCGAGGCCGACGTGGCCGCCCACCTCGCCACCGCTCTGGAGGTGCCCGACGGCGGGCTCAGGTTCGTTCCCGTCGGGTTCGGTGAGCGCGAGAGGGACGTGGAGAAGGGCAGGGTCGACCTCGTGATCGCCAACTTCTCGATCGACGGCGCCGACCGTGGCCGTGTCGCCTTCGCGGGCCCGTACTACATCGCCCACCGCGACGTGCTCGCCCGCGCCAGCGCGAGGATCGACACGCTGAAGGACCTGCGCGGCAAGAGGATCTGCCTGTCACCCGGCCAGACCACCGGCACGATGATCCGCGAGAAGGGCGTCGACTTCGTCGACGTGCGGGGGCCGGACTCCGCGGAGTGCGCGTCCCAGGTGGCCGACGGGCGCGCCGACGCCATGGTCGGCGACGACCTGCTGATCGCCGGCTTCGGTGCCCGGCTGCGCGACGTCAGGTTCGAGATCGCCGGGCTCAGGCTCACCACCGAGAGGTACGGCGTCGCGCTCAGGTCCGGAGACCCGGTGGCCTGCCGGAGGATCAACGAAGCGATCACCGCGATGTACGCGGACGGGACCATGAAGGGCCTGCTCGAAAAACACCTGGGCAGGGTCGGCTTCCGCTTCGAGACCAAGCTGCCCCGCCTGGAGATCTGCTGAGATCCGCCCGTTCCGCGGCCGGGCCGTCCCGCCCGGAGGCCGGCTGGGGTTCCTCCGCTTCGGGGCCGGGTCGTCCCGCCAGGAGGCCTGGTTCGGGACCGGGCGCTGGTCCGGGCTCTGTTCCGAGGCCGGGGCACCCCGTACACCCCGTACGGAGGCCCGCCGAGACGCCCGGCGAGGATCCGCCGGGCGTCTCGGCGGCGGGTCGCGTCTCAGCGGCGGCCGCGTCGCGGGAGAGGCGGCGTCACGAGCCGGTGCAGACGATCCCCCGGTCCGGGACCTTCCCGTCGATCAGGTAGGCGTCGATGATCTTCTTGATGCACGCGTTGCCGGACAGGTAGGCGCCGTGCCCCTCGCCCTTGTAGGTCACCAGCACGCCGGTCCGAAGCTCCGCCGTCAGTTTCGGAGCCCACTCGTACGGCGTGGCGGGGTCGCCGGTGCCGCCGACCACCAGGATCGGCGCCGAGCCCGTGGCGTTGATCCGCCTGGCCTCGTCGTTGCCGGGGGTCGGCCACATCGAGCAGATCAGGCCCATCCCCGCGCCGCCGAACAGCGGGGAGACCTTCAGCGTCTCGTCCTCCAGCGCGGTCAGCTGCGCGGGGGTGGGCCGCTCCGCGGTGTCCGCGCAGCTGATCGCGGGGAAGCTGCTCATGAGTGTCGTGTAGCTCCCGTCGGGCTGGCGGCCGCTGTAGCTGTCGGCCAGCGCCAGCAGGATCCGCCCGTCGCCCTTCATCGCCTGGCCCAGCGCCTGGTCCAGCAGCGGCCAGGTCATCCGCGAGTACAGCGCGGCGGCGATGCCGGTGCCCGCCAGCCCCTGCGTCAGGAGGCGCTTGCCGACCTTGAGCGGCTTGTCGTTCAGCTCGTCCATGAGCTTCATGACGTTCTTGTCGGCGATGGTCGCGTCGCCGCCGATCTCGCACTCGCGGGGCTGCTTCGCGCAGTCCTTCAGGAAGGCGTCGTAGGCGTGCTGGAACCCCTTCGTCTGGACCATCGTGCGCGCCGCCAGGGTCACGCTCGGGTCCAGCGGGGCGTCCAGCACGAACCGGCCCACGTTCTTCGGGAACCTGGTCGCGTAGACCGCGCCGAGCTGCGTCCCGTACGAGATGCCGAAGTAGTTCAGCCGCCTCTCGCCCAGGGCCGCGCGGAGGCGGTCCATGTCCGCGGCGGCGTTCACGGTGCCGATGTAGGGCAGCAGCCGGCCCGAGGTCCGCTGGCAGGCCGTCACGAACTCCTTGGTGGTCTCCCGGCTCCTGGCGCGCTCGGTCTCGTTGGCGGGCAGGGTGTCCATCGCGGTGAACCGCTCTATCACCGCGCTGTCCCCGCACTGGACACCGGAGCTGCGGCCGACCCCGCGTGGGTCGAAGCTGACCAGGTCGTAGCGGCCGTTCAGGGTGGTGAAGGCCTTGGCGGCCTGGGCCATGGTGTCGACGCCCGAGGCGCCGGGGCCGCCGAAGTTGAAGACCAGCGAGCCGATCCGCTTGCCGGGATTCGTGGCCTTGACGCGGATGACGGCGATCTCGATGGACTCGCCGTCCGGTTTGGCGTAGTCGAGCGGGACCTTGATCTTCCCGCACTGCTGCGCGGGGTCCGGCTTCGCGGGGGTCTCACCGCCGGGCCGCTTGATGTCGGTGCACGGGCCCCAGGCGATCGTCTCCGCGGGGGTGGCTGTCGTTGTCGCCGTTGTCGCCGTTGTCGTCGGGGTGGCGACCGGTCCCGAGGTGTCCGAGACCACACCGCCCTCGACGGAACCGCCCCTGCCGGCACCGTCCCCGCCGGAACCGCCACCGCAGGCGGAGAGCACGGTTGACAGGGCCGTGACCGCCGCTGCCGCTCTAAGGATTCTTGCCATGAAACAGCTCTCCCCTGGAATCGTTCGCCGGGGGGAGCGTTCAACACTAACCGGGCGGGCCCTCCATGGAAAAGGAGAACCCGCCCGGGGACGATCAAACTCCCATGGACTGGGTGTCGTTGCTCTCGGCGCCCGCGGCCTCGGTGACGCCGTTCTTCAGGTGGTACATGGAGATGGCGTCGCCCAGCACCTCCTGGTCGAGCTCGCCCCGGTTGACCAGCTGGGTGAGCACCGCCAGGGTGATCGAGGCCGCGTCCACGTGGAAGTGGCGGCGCAGCGCCGACCGGGTGTCCGACAGGCCGAAGCCGTCGGTGCCGAGCGAGCTCCAGTCACCGGGAACCCACTGGGCGATCTGGTCCTGGACCGCCCGCATGTAGTCGCTCACGCCCACGAACGGCCCCTGGGCCGCCGAGAGCGCCTGCGTGACGTACGGCACGCGCTTCTCGGCCTCGGGGTTGAGCATGTTGTGCTCCTCGGCGGCGAGCGCGTCGCGGCGCAGCTCCGCCCAGGAGGTGGCCGACCACACCTCGGCCGCCACGCCCCAGTCCTCGGCCAGCATCCGCTGGGCCTCCACGGCCCACGGCCCGGCCACGCCGGACGCCAGGATGTTGGCCTTCGGCCCGGACACGGTCGGAGCCGCGGCGAACCTGTACAGACCCTTGAGCAGGCCCGTCACGTCCAGGTCCGAGGGCTCGGCGGGCTGGAGGTAGGGCTCGTTGTAGACGGTCAGGTAGTAGAAGACGTTCTCCGGTTGCTCGCCGTACATCCTCCGCAGGCCGTCCTTGACGATGTGGGCCACCTCGAACCCCCACGAGGGGTCGTACGAGATCGCCGCCGGGTTCGTCGAGGCGATCAGCGGGGTGTGGCCGTCCTCGTGCTGCAGGCCCTCGCCGTTCAGCGTGGTGCGGCCGGCGGTGGCGCCGAGCAGGAAGCCCCGGCCCATCTGGTCGGCGAGCTGCCACATCTGGTCGGCGGTGCGCTGCCAGCCGAACATCGAGTAGAAGATGTAGATCGGGATCATGTGCTCGCCGTGCGTGGCGTACGACGAGCCGACCGCGATCGTGGACGCCATCGAGCCCGACTCGCTGATGCCCTCGTGCAGGATCTGGCCCTCGGTCGACTCCTTGTACGACAGCAGCAGCTCGCGGTCGACCGCCTCGTACGTCTGGCCGTGCGGCGAGTAGATCTTCGCCGTCGGGAAGATCGCGTCGAGACCGAAGGTGCGCGCCTCGTCCGGGATGATCGGCACGAACCGGTGGCCGATCTCCTTGTCGCGCATGAGGTCCTTGAGCAGGCGGACGAACGCCATGGTGGTGGCGACGTTCTGCTTGCCGGAGCCCTTCTTCAGCTGCGCGTACGCGGCGTCGCCGGGAAGCTTGACCGGCTTGGCGCGCATCACGCGCTTGGGCAGGAAACCGCCCAGGGCCGCGCGCCGCTCCTTCATGTACTGGATCTCGGGGTCGTTCTCGCCCGGGTGGAAGTACGGGGGGAGGTCGCCTTCGAGGGCGGAGTCGGGGATCGGCAGGTAGAGCCGGTCGCGGAACTCCTTCAGGTCGGCCTTCGACATCTTCTTCATCTGGTGCGTCGCGTTGCGCGCCTCGAAGTCCTTGCCGAGGGTCCAGCCCTTGATGGTCTGGGCGAGGATGACCGTCGGCTGGCCGACGTGCTCGCGGGCCGCCTTGTAGGCCGCGTACACCTTGCGGTAGTCGTGGCCGCCGCGCGACAGCTTGCGGATGTCCTCGTCCGACAGGTGCTCGACCATCTTGCGCAGGCGCGGGTCGTCACCGAAGAAGTTCTCGCGGATGTATCCGCCGGTCTCGACGGAGTACGTCTGGAACTGGCCGTCGGGGACGGTGTTCATCTTGTTGACCAGCACGCCGTCGACGTCGGCCGCGAGCAGCGGGTCCCAGTCGCGACCCCAGACGACCTTGATGACGTTCCAGCCGGCGCCCCTGAAGTAGGACTCCAGCTCCTGGATGATCTTGCCGTTGCCGCGCACCGGGCCGTCGAGCCGCTGCAGGTTGCAGTTGATGACGAAGGTGAGGTTGTCGAGCTCCTCACGGGCCGCCAGGCCGATCGCGCCGAGCGACTCGGGCTCGTCCATCTCGCCGTCGCCGAGGTAGCACCATACGTGGCTGCGGCTGGTGTCCTTGATCTTCCGGTTCAGCAGGTAGCGGTTGAACCGGGCCTGGTAGATCGCCCCGATCGGGCCGAGGCCCATGGAGACCGTGGGGAACTCCCAGAAGTCGGGCATCAGGCGCGGATGGGGGTAGGAGGGCAGCCCCTTGAACCCGTGCGAGAGCTCCTGGCGGAAGGCGTCGAGCTGACCCTCGTTGAGGCGGCCCTCAAGGAAGGCGCGTGCGTAGATGCCCGGCGCGGCGTGGCCCTGGAAGAAGACCTGGTCGCCGGACTCGCCGTGGTCCTTGCCCCGGAAGAAGTGGTTGAAGCCCACCTCGTAGAGGGACGCGGCGGAGGCGTAGGTGGCGATGTGCCCACCGACGTTGGTGCGGGCGTTGGCCCGGGTCACCATCACGGCCGCGTTCCAGCGCGTGTAGGCGCGGATCCGGCGCTCGACGTACTCGTCGCCGGGGAACCAGGGCTCGCGCTCCGGCGGGATGGTGTTGATGTAGTCGGTGCTGCGCAGGCCGGGCACCCCGACCTGGTGTTCACGGGCGCGCTCCAAGAGCCGGAGCATCAGATAACGGGCCCGAGTGCGACCTTCCGTCTTTATGACGTTGTCGAGCGACTCGAGCCACTCCTGGGTCTCGCTGGGGTCGACATCAGGAAGCTGGCTGGGTAGGCCGTCGCTGATGATCGAGAAACGCTGGCGTCCGGAAGCCACTGGGTCTCGCCTTCCGAGGATGGACTTTTGTCTGGTGTAGGTCGTCTTCCATCCTGGTCGCTTACCCCGGAAAGTGCATCTCTACTTACCGGTAACCAGGAGATCCCTGCTGGCAGTGATACGAAAGTGGCCTAGACCACCGATGGTAGGACGAATCGCCACCAAAGGTTACATCGAGGTTCCCCCTTTTTTACAGGCTCCCACCCCCTAGGAATCCGGGACCCGCCGCCGGGCCCGCCCTGCCGCCTGTTTCGTGGGGTCTCCCGGGGCTCCACGAGATCCTTCGAGGGACTCTACGAGGGTCCTCTGGAGAACCGCTGTGAGGTCCTTGAAGGATCTCTGCAAGAACCCCGCGGGAGTCCCGCGAGGACCTCACGAGGGCTCACGAGGGCTCACGAGGGCCTCGCGAGGCTTCTCCGAAGCGCGGAGAGCGCCTCCCGCCCCGGCTTTCGCCCTGTTTCTCACTATTTTTCTGTTACCTCTTCCGGTGGAAGATCGACTGTGGCCTCAGGTGGAGGGTCGGCCACGGCCTTCGATGGAAGATCGGCGGCGACGGGATCGCCCTCCGTCCTTCCTCTCACGGTGGAAGCGCGGAGAGAAGGGGGTGCGGAAGGAGGCAGGGGTGGCGGAAGGAACGGGGGGTGGAGGCAGGGGTGAGCGCCCGGGGCGGTGATGTTCCGTGCCGAACTGGTAACGATTCGTCCACCGGTCGGGAGCGGCCGGCGGCCGGCACGTACCGGGCCGTCGTCCGCCCCGATGACCGGGACATGCCCCATCCGGCCGGGGTGTCCGGAAACCACACCTCGGGTTCTTCCGCCGGGGGAACGGTCCAGACGCGGACATTCCAGGAACCGGACATGGCGATCTTGTCTCCGCGCCGACGAAGATCGGATGGCGGCGGGGAGCGCCCGCCGTCCCCGGGACCGGGTGCGGTCGTCATCGCAGCTCACGATGGATCGTAGGATCGGTTATGTGAGATCTCAGACGATCGAGGTGGTAACGGGTTCCCGAGAGCGGGTGCACGACATCACCTCCGAGTGCGAGAGCTTCGTCCGGTCATGTGGGGGCGACGGCCTGTTGAACGTCTTCGTGCCCCACGCGACCGCGGGGGTCGCGCTGCTGGAGCTGGGCTCAGGCAGTGACGACGATCTGCTCGCGGCCCTGGAGGGTCTGCTTCCGGCCGACGACAGATGGAGGCATGCGCACGGATCACGAGGGCATGGACGGTCGCATGTCATGCCCGCCCTCATTCCGCCGTACGCCACCGTCCCGGTTCTTTCCGGGCGGCTCGCACTGGGAACCTGGCAGTCCATCGCCGTGGTGGATCTCAACGTCGACAATCTGGAACGCCAGGTCCGTTTGTCATTTTTGTCGGACTAATTCATACGTAGCCCAGTCGTTGCCGTGGCGACCGTTGACGACTGAGGGTCACAGCGTGTGGACTGTGCCGAAGCACTCTGAGCACCGTGTGATTGCGGGGCCATTCAAGCAGGAGGGACAAACGTGAGCGCGACCGCGGGTCAGGCGCAGGGCGAACGCGGCCTGGCCGAACGACTCGGCCTCAAGCCGGGTCAGGTGGTGCAGGAGGTCGGATGGGATGAGGACACCGACGACGATCTGCGCGACTCCATCGAGGAGCTGACCGGTAACGAGCTGGTCGATGAAGACTTCGAGGACGTCGTCGACGTCGTGCTGCTCTGGTGGCGTGACGGTGACGGCGATCTGTTCGACGCCCTGAGCAGCGTGGTGACCAACCTCACCGACGGCGGCCAGATCTGGCTGCTCACTCCCAAAGCCGGCCGGGACGGGCACGTGGAGCCGAGCGACATCGGGGAAGACGCGACCACTGCGGGTCTTTCGCAGACCAGCAGCATCAGTGCCGCTCCCGACTGGTCGGGGACGCGTCTGGCGACGCCCAAGGCGCGCCGCTAAGGGTCCGCCCTGCCGTACGGCTCGCGCGGGCCGTACGGCAGGATGATGACGCCTGCCGTCAGCCGAGGAAAGGATCCCCGATCATGGTGATCGAGGTGGGTGACCAGGCCCCCGACTTCGAGCTGAGGGACCAGCACGGCACCCCGGTCAAGCTTTCCGGGCTTCGGGGCAAAAAGATCGTGCTGATCTTCTACCCTCTCGCCTTCAGCGGCGTCTGCGGCAACGAACTCGACGCCCTCCGCGACGAGTTCGGCCCCGACATGCCGGAAGAAGTTAAAATTCTCACGATCTCAGTTGATTCAATCTTCGCTCAGCGCGCGTGGGCGGATCAGAAGGGCTACACCTTCTCGCTGCTCTCCGATTTTTGGCCGCACGGACAGGTCGCGCGGGCATACGGTGTATTCGACGACGAGAAGGGCTACGCGGGACGCGGGACCTTCATCATCGACGGCGAGGGTGTGGTTCGCTGGCGCGTCGTGAACCCGGTCTCACGGGCCCGCGACATCGCCGAGTACCACAAGGCGCTCGCCGAACTTCCCTAAGCGGTGATCCGGCCGACGCCCGCTCGCGAGGCGCCTGCCGGTCCGACCTCTCGGAGGCGATCATGCCCTGCTTCTCCTGCGGGGCCAGGCAGACCGACCCGATCCGTGGTGCCAGTCCGTGGACGCGCGGAGTGCGCGACGAGACGCTGGTGCTGGTCTGCCCGGACTGCCGGCGCACCCACGAAGCCGACCTCGACACCTGCTCGACGTGCGGCTCCGTCGCGCTCATCTGCCGGTTGGGCGAGGTGGAGTGCCGTTCCTGCGGCTCGGTACGCCCGGCGCGGGGCGACGGCAGGCTGGCCGCCTCCTACGCGCCCGGCCTGGCCGACGAGGTGGAGGCCGCCCTGGCCAGGGTCCTGCGCCGGGTTCCCTGAGGCCCTTGGCTGTCTGGGCATCGAACATCGCCGTCGACCGGCTCGACGTCGCCGCCGCTCTGAGTCCATCCCGGGGGCGGTGTCCCGGTCAGATGGGGCGGCCCCCTCGGGCGATCCGCGGCCTGCCGATACCGCCCACGTGTCCCGGCCGCCAGATGAGGCAGGCTTCCCGGGCGATTCCTCCGGGTGACGCGCGGCCTGCCGGTACCGCCCACGTATCCCTTTTCCGCTGGGGGAGATCCCTCCGTTCCGGCGTTTCCGGCGTGCGCTAGGGTCGGGCTCGGCCCCGCCCCTTCGAGCCGCTGGACAGGTGCATGAGCTCCTTCGTTGTTGCCCTTGACGTCGGTGGAACATCGATGAAGGGCGGCCTCGTCACCCGTTCCGGCGAGATCGTCCGCACCGACCGGCGCGCCACCCCGCGCGACAGGGGACCGGCGGCCGTCATCGCGACGATCAGGTCCTTCATCGACGACCTCGCCACCGCGGGGGGCGGCACCCCTGAGGGGGTCGGCCTCGCCGTACCCGGCCTGGTCACCGCCGAGGCGGCCCTCTACTCCGCCAACATCGGCTGGCGCGACGTCCCGGCGACGGACCTCGTCCCGCTGGACGTCCCCGTCATGCTCGGGCACGACGTCCGCACCGGCGGCCTCGCCGAGAGTGTCCTCGGCGCCGGCCGCGAACTCTCCGACTTCCTGTTCCTGCCCATCGGCACCGGCATCGCGGGCGCCACGATCCTGCACGGCGAGCCGTACGGCGGGAGTGCGGGCTGGGGCGGCGAGATCGGCCACATCCCGGTCTTCCCGGAGGGCGAGCCGTGCGCCTGCGGCCAGATCGGCTGCCTGGAGACCTACGCCTCCGCCTCCGCCGTGGCCCGCCGCTACTCCACCCGTGCCGCCTCCTCTTCCGGCGCCGTCTCCGTCACCGCCGAGCGGGTCGCCACCCTGACCGCCTCCGGTGACCCTCTCGCCACGGAGATCTGGGGAGAAGCGGTCGAGGCGCTCTCCCTCGCCCTGGCCTCCTACACGCTTCTCCTCGACCCCTCCGCCATCGTCCTCGGCGGCGGCCTCGCCGAAGCGGGCACCCTTCTCTCCGACCCCCTGGCCGAACGCCTCCAGAAACGCCTCGCCTTCCGCCAGGCCCCACCCCTGCGCCAGGCCGCCCTCGGCATGTCCGCCGGCATGCTCGGCGCCGCCCTCCTCGGCTGGCGCGCCGCGGGCTTCGCCGACGCGGGAACCACGTGGTCTCTCGATGTACTGAAGTCCCCCCGGGTGCCGTAAAGTGTTATCCCGTCTGTCCAACGGGATTTCCCCGGGCGCTTAGCTCAGCGGTAGAGCGCTCGCCTTACAAGCGAGATGTCACTGGTTCGAACCCAGTAGTGCCCACCACAAGCCCTTGACCTGCGTTGATAGGTCAGGGGTTCTCTTTTTGCCCGCTATGCGCATCGCAACGTCGGTTGGACAGATGTCGCCTTCATACGCGGGATGTCCCTGCTGGGCAGCTGTCTCGAATGGGCTCGGCCAATCTCAGGCGACCTTGACGGAGTGTGGGCCGACACTGATCGTCACCTCGACGTGTCCGCCCAGCGCGGCCGCGTAGGCCCGGAGAGTTTCCAGCTCCATGGCGTCGAGGTCGCCGTTTTCGATCTGGGAGACCCGTGACTGGGAGATGCCGAGCGCGGCAGCGACCTCGACCTGGGTTTTGCCCAGCGACTTACGCAGCTCTTTCAGGTGATACCCCGCCACGTACGCATCCAGTTCGGCTTCAGCGGCAGCCTGTCGCTCGGGAGTGGCCAGCTCGGGGTGGAGCCGGTGGGCCTCAGCCTTGACCTCCTGCCAGCGGCGCGCAGGGCTCATCGCCTGTCCTCCTTGGTCTGCTCGGCCTTCTTCTCCGCGCGGTACTCCGTGTAGCGGGACTTGGCCAGCGGGATCGCTTCGTCATACCAGCGCGACCACTTGCCTGCCTTGTCTCCGGCCACGAGGAAGACCGCTTCTCTGTCGGGATCGAAGATGAAGATGATTCTAATCTCTGACCGCCTTCGTGACCCTGGACGAAGCTCCTTCAGGTTGTTCAGGTCGTCGTCCTCCAACGTGTCCACCAAGGGGCGTCTGAGGGCGGGGCCGACCTCGGCGAGCCGGTCGATCGCCTTCTCGACGAGGGCCGCCGAGCCCGGATCACTCTCACAGAGTTTGAGGAACCAGGACTCCACGGGTTCCAGCAGGACGATCTCCCAGGTCATCTTCAGAATATAACTCCTGGCTCATATCTGGGACTGAGCTTCAGTCGGGTTGGAAAACCTCTTCACAAGATTGATTAGTCCGCTTGCGCCGTAAACACGGGGATCATCGCCGATGGTTCACCCACGCCGCTACCAGGACGAGGGGCTGTTCGACCGGTTCGGCTACCACGCCTCCGAACTGTGGAGCAACGGGCGGGATGTCTGGGCGGAGGAGCCGCGCAGGCCTGCGGAGAGTGCCAGTTCTGGGTAACCAACTGGGTGACAGCGACGTCGGACGGGGGCGGACGACGGTGGATGATCGTGGACCGTACGTCCCGGCCAGGGCCGGTCTGGGAGCTACGTGTCCGCCTGCGTGATGTTGCGGCTCGGGTGACGTACTGGTGTACTCCGGGTAGGACGATTGTGTTGCTCACAGTTTTCCATAAGACGAAGCAGCATGATCAGCGGCAGATCGACAGGGCGGTCCGGGCACAGAAGACCTGCGAACACGACCATCATGGGCCGGCAGCCGAGATCTATGAGAGGCAGGCGTGATGACTGGTTATCACACCCGCTGGGTGCGGCCCGAATCTCAGGCCGAGGATCCCGAACGGATCATGATTCGTGAAGCGCTGGCGTTTGGTAAGGCGTTGTACGACCGGCGTAGCGCGCTTGGGCTGACCGTGGCGGAGCTGGCTGAGCGTGCGGGCATGAGCGAGGACGAGATCGAGTGCATCGAGGAAGGTGGGACCGCGCCGACGATCGCCTTGCTGCGGCATCTGGCCGAGGCACTGAACGCCGACGTCCGTCTCACCTCCGGTCATGATCTGGGTTCGGTCTGCTTCGAGCCACACGCCGCCTGACCGACGGACACCTGTGATTTGGTGTGCGGGTTCCCGTTCGCTGGCCAGGTGCCGTGGTGGTCACCAAAACCAGTGCCGATGACGAGACGCGTAAAGAGCGCGAGTTCTGAGTGACAGCGACCACGATCGGGCCCGGAACGCTGGAGCCCGAGGGGAACTCGGCATGACCGATGGCAAGGGCGCCGCCCGGTGGCGAATCATCGCCGACCTCTTGCGTTCAGACGTGGTTCAAGACCACTACCAGCCAGGATAGGCACTCCCCGGCGAAGCGTTCCTCGCCAACGAGTACGCCACCTCACGCCCGACGATCCGCAAGGCCGTCGCCCAGCTCATCGGGGAAGGACTGCTCACCGTCGCCCACGGCCGGGGCACCTTCGTTCGCCCCACTCCGGATCGGCGCCTCATCCTCATGGGCGGCTCAGAGCGCGAAGACCTGCTCAGCCCCACGTACAACCCTGCCAAGCAGGGATGGGAATACGTCACTGTCGCCAGCGAAGCCGAACGCACCGCAGGCCGCGTCACTCCCAACTCGGCACTGTTCATGACCATCGAGGGCAGCAAGGCCGACGTTCTGAGCGTGCGCCGAGGCCGTATGGGCGTCTACCGCTACGCCTACTGGCAGCACACCAAGACCCGCAGTCGACGGCTGCGTTCTAGCAGCGTTGCGGCAAAGTTGGCTACGTTGATTCCCGTGATGGCATCGGAGTGATCGCCCGTGATCTCATGATCGACATTATTGATCGTCCCGAGTGCTGATTCTTGGTCAGATATAGTCAGCGAGAGTTGTGTATAGCGAATATATGTATCATCGCACATGGCTTGAGTAGAGTCGAGGTGGCACAAATAAGGACACTTGAGGCATGTAAGGTGAGTCGGCTGGCCACACATTCATCATCACGGCCTCGATCGGCCGCCTAGGGTAATCGGTCCATTCGAAAAGCGAACGGTCATATTTCTGTTTGCTGGAGGCGTGGCGATGTAGGTCCCTCCAGATCTCGCGCCGCCATGTCCGTCTCACCGGGCTCTTCCGGATAGCAACGCCGTCCATATCACCCGCGCTTTGCTGAGCGGCCAGGTGGAGGTCTCGTGGACCTTATGGCCGTCATCGAGTTGGAGGGTTCGCCGAACGAATGCTCGGCCGCTGCCCTCGCACAGTTCGTAGACCGTGGCACGGCACCAGCAGGTCCAGGCCACTGAGCGTGCCCGTTCGAGCGTCGGGTACGGCTCTCGCCAGTCCAGACGGGTGTGATCTCGCTGCGGCATCGCCACATGCGGACTCAAGCACTCGTCGAGCAGAATCACGACGTACGCTCCGCGACGCCCTTGGACCAGTGGGAAGCCTTGCGGAGTTCTTCGTACCGTTGAGCGACGCGGTGGGCGACGGTGATCGGGTTGTCCACGCCGTAGACCCGGTACAAGCGGCGGCCCGTCTTCGCTGAGATCTTCCCCGTCCACCAGCGGTAGGCGAACCCGTCCGTCCAGACCACGAGATTGGTCCAGACGGAGACCAGGGAAACGTCGTGGCCCTGATGGACGTCGGCCGCGACGCCGCAGTGTTCGAGGCCGATCCGCAGGCCTCGGCAGCCAGGGCGGCCGGGCATCGTTGAGCCGACTCTTTCCAGCCGAGGGTGCTCATGACTCCAGCCCCTCCTGGTCGCGGAGCTGCCGGGCAAGTTCGGCAACGTCGTCGGCGTCGATCGTCTGATAGAGGCCACGACCCACCTCTTCGTCGGTAAGGTGTCGGCCGTTCCGGGTGGCCCACAAACGGCCCGCAGAACTACGCCAAATGCACCATCCAGGAAAGGCCGCCTGGAGGTCCTCCAGAATTATGGGGGTTGACATGGAGTAAGCGTCATTCCATTCGAGTGACGAACCCGCCGCGTTCCAGAGACGTCCAGGACGTTTCAACGTTAGAGTCGAAAACGTCCTTGACGTCCTCACGCCCCGAGGTGCACCGTGGCCAACGTCCCGTTACGCCGCGCCATGCTCGATGCGAAGCTGAGCAACCAGAACCTGGCGGATCGCTGCGAGGTGGATGTTAAGACGGTGGAACGCTGGTTACAGGATGAGGCACGAGTTCCGCACCTCCGGCACCAGTTGGCCGCCGCCGAGGCATTAGGAGTTGATACGTCCGTGTTGTGGCCAGAGGCTATCCGTAACACCGTGAAGACCGGTCCGGATCGAGAGGTTCTGACCGTTTACCCCTATCGGTCGGCGTGTCCCAAGTCGATCTGGCGCAACCTGATCACCTCGGCCCGCAACGAGATCGTCTTCGCCGGGTACACCAACTACTTCCTGTGGCTGGAACACCCCAACCTCGCCAAGGTCCTCAAGCGCAAGGCCGAGCAGGGGTGCAAGATCCGGTTCCTGATCGGCGCCCCGGACAGCGCGGTCACCCGCCG
Source organism: Streptosporangium heterodermiicola (assembly GCF_051390675.1). Taxonomy (NCBI): domain Bacteria; kingdom Bacillati; phylum Actinomycetota; class Actinomycetes; order Streptosporangiales; family Streptosporangiaceae; genus Streptosporangium; species Streptosporangium heterodermiicola. Next base: position 110,168 of record NZ_JBPJSR010000015.1, on the reverse strand, counting down.
CCGGGAGGAGGTGGAGAACGTCCCGTTGACCGTCTCCACCCGCATCCGGATCACCCTCTCGGAGATCGAGCAGGTTCGGAACGTGCCCGGCATCGAGGCGAGGTTCGGAGACGAGCACATCGCGATGAGCGTCTTCCGCTTCGACTCCGAGATGCTCGTGACGCCGCACCTGGCCAGGCTCGTCGGCCACGACTCGCCGATGATGCACCTGCGCCGCTACCAGGACGACGGACTGTTCGACCGGTTCGGCTACCACGCTTCCGAGCTGTGGAGCAACGGCCGGGACGTCTGGGCGGAGGAGCCGCGCAAGCCTGCGGAAAGCGCCAGTCCTGGGTGACCAACTGGGTGACGACCCCGGCCGGGGGCGGACAACGATGAACGGTCGCGGACTATGCGCCCAGGTCAGAGCCGGTATCCACCCTGGTCGCGTCCCCGCTCGGATCGCCTTACAAGCGAGATGTCACTGGTTCGAACTCAGTAGTGTCCACCAGGCGAAACGTCCCATCCCTACACTTGGGCGCAGGGCGAGAGCGGTTACTGGGTGACTAACTTCTGAAGGCTTCGTCTAACGCCTCCGCCGGTAGGTGCGCTGGGCGGGCCTACTCGCGATACGCAGTTTCCGTGATGACCGCGTTGCGATGATTGACGAGGCGAGAGGTGTTTTCGACGGGGGCGCTAGTCGGACCGGGCTGAGCGAACACGGCGAAGGTGCACCCGCAAGCATCGTGATCGAACTGGAAGAGCACTCCGATCGCGTCGCCGCCCGGGGTTAGTCAGCCACGTGGGTGACTCCGGCAGGGTTCTCCCCTGATCCACTCATGGTCCATGCCTCAAGATTTGTGACGTTGGCGATACGCTGAGTTGCCAAAGTTCCTCTTGGATCAACATAAGAAATTTATTATGATGGAGTGAACTGGCAGATAGTGATCGTTCCAGAGGTCCGTGACTGGCTTCACGAGCTACGGAAGGTGGATCGGCAGACACTCTTGCTGATCGCTGCGGCCTTGGATCGGGTCGCCGAGGAAGGTCCCGGTTTGGGGCGGCCCTTGGTGGACACGCTTCAAGGGTCGACTATCCGTAACCTCAAGGAGCTGAGACCTGGATCCAGCGGGCGGAGCGAGGTGCGGCTGCTCTTCGTTTTCGACCCTTGGCGTCAAGCTGTGTTCCTGGTCGCCGGAGACAAGTCGGGTGACTGGAGTGGTTGGTATGACGTGGCGATCAAGGCAGCAGAGGTGCGTTTTGCCCGGTACCTCAAGGAGAGGGAACAATGAGCGATCAGGCGGTGACATGGGAGGAACTGCGTGCTGAGCTTGTCCAGCCCAGCGATGAGCAGGAGGTTGCCCAACTCCGCGATGGGCTCGTAGCTCGCCAGCGCGCCTACCAACTTGCTGAAGCCAGACGCAAGCTTGGCCTGCGGCAGGAGGATGTCGCTCAGGCGATGGGTGTGTCACAGGCCCGCATCTCGCAGATCGAGAGTGGAGTGATCAGCGAAGTCGCCACCCTGGCCGCTTACGTAACGGCGCTCGGAGGTCAGCTCAAGATCGTGGCAGATTTCGGCGACTCGGCCATGGTGCTCGATATGCCTCGCGGTCGCCGTACTGGGTGATCCTGTTCATGACGGACGCTGTGGTTCCCGTGTTCTTCTCTCCTTGAGGGCTTTCGCGTTGCTGCCGCGCCGTCTGGCTGCGTGTCGTACTTGAGTGACCAACTGGATGGCAACGACGTGGGACGAGAGCGGACACCGGTGGACGGTCGTGGACCGTACGCCCAGGTCAGAGGCAATATCGGCCTTGGTCGTGACCCCGTTCGGATCGCCTTACAGGCGAGATGTCACTGGTTCGAACCCAGTAGTGCCCACCAGCCAGAACGCCCCGTATCCGATCTTCGGAACGGGGCGTGAGCGACTGATCGGGTGACCGACTCCCGACAGGACAGGCATTCCCGGGCGAGGCGTTCCTCGCCAACGAGTACGCCACCTCGGGCCCGACGATCCGCAAGGCCATCGCCCAGCTCGTCGGGGAAGGGCTGCTCGCCGTCGCCCACGGCCGGGGCACCTTCGTCCGCCTCACCCCTGACCGCCGCCTCATCCTCATGGGCGGCTCAGAGCGCGAAGACCTGCTCAGCCCTGCCTGCGATCCCGCCGACAAGCGGCGTGGCGTTACTCGATGGCGGAGATCACGCCTACCTCTGCGACCCTGGCGAGACACGGACAGGCGAACAGGCCCGAAATCGAATCAAGCATTCCGATCACGCGGGACGTTCAGAGCTGTCCGTGCTTCCTGCACGAATTGGTCGATCAAGTCGCGCCGCACCTTCAGTGCATCTCGGATCTGTGTCGTTATTTCTTGCGCGTCCTCAGGGCGGTGAGTCAAGTCGAATAGCGTAAGGCTCACCAGTTCGGCGTCCTTGAGTGTGAGCCTGTTGGTTGCGACCAAGAGTGCGTCGTCCGTCAAGTGGTGAAGCTCGATTTCGCGCTTCGCACGCCAGAGGCGGTCAAATGCCCGGAGCAGCTCGGTACGTTCATTCGTGGCGAGTGGCGGGATCACTTCGTCAAGACCTGCTGATCGACTATCGGTCACCGGCTGCCCGGGCGGCGGGTCGGGCAAGTCCCGGATCACACAACGATACAGTTCGTCGTCAGCCTGGACGAGCCTGAGGTACGAACCCCTTCGGTCCCGCTGCCAGCGCCTCAGGTCGTCACGCAGCCAGTTTCCCTGCTGAAGCCGTGATTCCCGCCAGGCGCCGACAAGCACTCCGATCACAACGCCAACAAGACCGACAACGGTTGGCACTAACTGCATCCAAATGACAACCACCTCCGGGTCCTTGATAAGGAAGAGGTCGGGGCTTATCCAGGGTACGCGAGCCGTGAAAAGCCCTGCGAAACGTCGATAATCAACGGAAGCCGCAGCGGCAGGTCAACGACGCGATCCCAGAAGCCGCCCAGATCGGCGCCCGTCATCAAATCTACGACATCTGCTCATCGCCTGCTGCACTACAGCAGAGAAGTACAGCGACCGTCTCACCGCATCACATCCCGACGACCTTCATCTACCGCTTGAGCAGGGCGAGGAGCCCTCTGTCTCGTGACTGGCCCCCGTTTGCGATCAGGCGGTCGTGTCTGCGTAGAGTCCGAGTCTGAATTTTGCGTATTCGTCCGCTACTAGGTTTTCTGCCCTTTTTGGAGGAGGTGGCCGCAGGGGTTTCTTTGGATTTCAGGTCGCCACGCCTGTCTTATCGGGCTCTTCCGGATAGCGACGCCGTCCATGCCGCCCAAGCTTCGTTGATCGGCCAATGCCAACTACTTCCTGTGGCTGGAACACCCCACCTCGCCAAGGTCCTCAAGCGCAAGGCCGGGCAGGGGTGCAAGATCCGATTCCTGATCGGCGCCCCGGACAGCGCGGTCACCCGTCGGCGCTAGGAGGTGGAGAACGTCCCGTTGACCGTCTCCACCCGCATCCGGATCACCCTCTCGGAGATCGAGCAGGTTCGGAACGTGCCCGGCATCGAGGCACGCTTCGGGGACGAGCACATCGCGATGAGCGTCTTCCGCTTCGACTCCGAGATGCTCGTGACGCCGCACCTGGCCAGGCTCGTCGGCCACGACTCGCCGATGATGCACCTGCGCCGCTACCAGGACGACGGACTGTTCGACCGGTTCGGCTACCACACCTCCGAGACGTCTGAGGGAAGGAGCCGAGAGAGCGTACGGAGAACACGAACTCTCAAGCTCGGTAACCCCCTATGCGAAGCAAACGATCAAAGGGAGAGCATGTTCGTACGAGGGGAACGATGTGCGTATTGAGGACCTGTCTGACGCTGAGCGCCGGGTGTGGGAAGCATTCCCGCATGGGGAAGAGGTCGATTTCGCAACCGGGAAGCCAGATGAGGACGACCCGGTGGCGGGTGCGGGCTGGGGGACGGAGCGCACGGTTCGCGCTCGGGTGATCGCCGCGCTGCTGATGAGGGAGGAGGCGCCACGGTCGCACCGGATTCCGGCTCTTCGGATCAGGGGAGCTCGAATCACCGAACGGATAAATCTGGCCTATTCCACGATCTACCACTCAGCACGGTTTCTCTCCTGCTTCTTTGAGCAGGGGCCAGGCCTTTATTGGGCGCGGTGCCAGCAGATGAGCTTCAAGGGCTCTCACCTGCCGGGCCTGTCGGCCTCCAACGTGCACATGGACGGGCACCTGCGACTGGACGGTTGCGTGGCCACCGGCCTGCTGGAACTGCGTGGGGCCCAGCTCGCGGGAAGCCTCACGATGAACCGTGCGCGGATCTCCGCTCCCGGCATGGCGATCGACTGTGATCGGCTCCAGACCGGCCGAGGCCTGTCCGCGAAAGGTCTCCATGTCACAGGCCAGGTCCGGCTGTCCAGCGCGCGAGTGATCGGCGCGATGATCCTGGATGGGGCCCGCCTCGCTGACGCGATGGGGTTGCCGCTCGACCTGGACGGGCTGGTCGCCGATGGGAGCGTCCTCTGCCGGGGGATGGCCGTCGCCGGGATGGTGAGCCTGCGCAACGCCCGCGTGACCGGACCGTTCAGCTTCACCGGAACCACGATCGATCATCCGGGCCAGATGGCTTTTCGCGGTTCCCGGATCACCGCCGAGGGGGGCCTGTACCTGGGTGACGGGTTCGCCGCGACCGGCACGGTACGGCTGGCCGACTCGCGGATCGACCGGGAGCTCAGCCTGAAAGGCGCCCACCTGACCCATCCCGAGGGGCACGCGCTTCAGGCCGCGGAGCTACAGGTCGAGGGAAGTATCGACGCACGCGGGCTCACCGCCGAGGGGCGGGTGAATCTCTCCCAGGCCCGCATCGCGGGATCACTGAACCTGGCCGGTGCGAGCCTGGCCGCCATGGATTCCGGCGCGTCCGGTAGAGCCGCCCTCGACGCCGACGGTGTGAGCATCGGCGGCAGGCTGTCGTGCACCGAAGGTTTCCGTGCCGAGGGTGCGGTTCGTCTCGCTGACGCGCGGATCGGTACGTTCGCCGACTTCAACGGTGCCCGCCTCAGCAACCCCGGCGAGAGGGCACTCGACCTTGCCAGGACGAGCATCGGCGGTGGGCTGGAGTGTGGGCGCGGCTTCACCGCGGAAGGTGAGTTCATCCTGGTCGGGGCTCGTCTCGGCCGGCACCTGGACCTCACCGGCGCGACCCTGTCCGCGCCGGGCGGTCAGGCGTTGGCAGCCCGGCAACTGGAGGCCCGGGAGCTGTACCTGCGCCCGAAGCGGACGCCGGAAGGCGTCGTCGATCTGCGGCACGCCCGAGTCGGCGTTCTCTATGACGCCCCCGCCACCTGGTCGCCGCGCTGTCAGAACGGTCTTGTCTACGACGCGCTGGATCCGATGCTGTCCGTCACCCAACGCCTGACCTGGCTGAAGGACGACCTCGACGGGTACGTGCCGCAGCCGTACGAACAACTTGCCGCCGTCTATCGGAGGCTGGGGCACGATGTCGATGCCCGTACCGTCCTACTGGTCAAGCAGCGGCGGCAGCGGCGGCAACGTCCCAGGCTCCCGTGGCACGCCCGCGCCTGGGGGTGGCTGCAGGACATCACCGTCGGATACGGCTACCGTCCCATCCGCGCCGCCCTGTGGTTCCTGATCCTGCTCATCACCGGTGCCGTCGTTTTCACCTTGGACACCCCGCCCCGTGCCGAGCTTGGCAAGGGTCCTGCTTTCAACGCCTTTGTTTACGCCCTGGATCTGCTGTTCCCGCTGATCGACTTTGGGCAGGAGAAGGCGTACCAACCCACTGGCGGTGGCCAGTGGGTCGCCTACGGGCTCGTCATCGCGGGCTGGGTGCTGGCCACCACCATCGCCACCGGCATCACTCGCGCTCTCTCCCGTCAGTGACCCCGAGACGACCCGCCTGGTATCAGGACGACGCGCTGTTCGACCGGTTCGGCTACCACGCCTCAGAGCTGTGAGGCAACGGCCGGTCGACCGGTTCGGCTACCACGCCTCAGAACTGTGAGGCAACGGCCGGGACGTCTGGGCGGAGGAGCCGGGAAAGCCTGCGGAGAGCACAGGTTCCGGGTGACCAACCGGGTGACTAACCGGGTGACAAAGACCCCGGGCGGGGCGGAACACCTTGAAGCGGCGAGGCGGGGACGACGTCAATCACGCGCGGAGTCGTCGATCTGCGCCGGGTATCCGGCGTTCAACGCGGCGACGGTCGAGGGCGGGGTGATGACGTCGGCCAGTCCCCGTGTGGGCCGTGGGTGGCGGGTCCGGTATCCCTCGAACGTCCATTCGACCAGCCGAGGGCCGATGACGACGGCGGGGGAGGGGCCGAGCCGGACGAAGGTGCCGTCGGGCAGGCCGGCCCAGGGCACCTCGTGGACACGCCTCCGATGCGTGCCTCGGACGAGCCGCTCACCGTGCAGCTGCCGATTCATCGCCCGGGCGGACGGTATGTCGACCCGCAGGCCCTCGGCCCAGGCGGAGCGGTAGGCGTTGTAGCCGTCCCTGCGGCATTCCGCGCACGGGCGATGCCCGGCCGCCAGCGAGACGGCCTCGTCGTGGAAGTACAGGAAGGTGTAGTGATCGGGTCGCCACTGTTCCTGCCGCCGCTCCCTGAACCTGAGCGCACAGGTGATCCACAGGTCGCCCGCGTGGAAGCGGACGACGCGCTCGCCCGAATGGACGATGCCGCGATTACCCGTCCAGGCGCCGCGCAGCGGGATCGCCACGATGTCCCCCATGGGGGTGACCCGGTTACGGGAAGGCGCCATGTGGTGTCCTTTCACCCGAGCTCATGAGACTCCGGCATGCGGCCGGGCCTCACCACCGCGGCCCGGGCCGAGGCCGCGCGTCCAGATCGGCCACGACTCCGCACAACGCCCGGAAGGTCACCGAGGATCTTGTTCCCGCGGTGAGGCTCACCCCCATCGAGTACGGGATGCTTCATCCGAACGTCCAGCCGGTATGAGAGTCAACCAGGCCGTCGGGGTGCGTCAACCCGGCGCGGTTCACTTCTCGGCCGTGCCGGGTTTCCCCTTGATGGACTCCTGGTAGACGTCCGCGTAGGTGCGCGAGTCCTTGATCAGGTCGTCGCAGAAGGCGGCGACGTCGGTGCCGATGAGTTCCAGGACTCCCTTGCCGGCCACGGCGCCCTCCTCGAAGAAGTCGAGGATCCCTGAGAGCAGGGGCCCGTCGAGCAGGTCGACCGGTCCGACCTTGAAGAGGTATCTCTGGATCTCCTTGTAGACGATCTGGTAGTCCGGCGGCAGCGCCTTGACCCGCGCCATGTGTGCCCGCCACTGCTTCTTGCCCTCGATGATGTCCTGGATGCCCACGTCAGCCTCCCAGCCGGCCCAGTTTCCTCGCGACGTTCGTGTTCAGCTGCTCGCGCCACCGGTCGCGATAGCTCCGGGCCCCTTCTTCGCCGGCCAGCGCCGCGCAGAAGCCCCCGATGTCGTCACCCAGCACCTCGTGGACGCTCTGCCCGTCGGCCGCCGTCTCTTCGAGCAGCCCCAGGGCGCCGTCGAGGATCGGCATCAGGTTTCGACCCGTGAAGTTCCCGTAGAGAAAAAGATGACCCTTGATCTTTTCCCACGCCGCCCGGTGGTCGGCCGGCAATGCCCCGGCCCGAACTTCGAACGCCTTCCATTCCCTGGTGAGATCACTGCCCGTGATGGTCTCCCAGAAATTCATCTCCCGCCCTCCTTGAGTTTGTCGATCCGGGACGTGACGTACTCCCATTTCGCCCAGAACGTCGCGAGCTGTTCGCGTCCCGCGTCGTTGAGCGCATAGAACTTGCGTGGCGGGCCCAGCCCGGACGGTCGTTTCGTCACCTGGACGAGCCCGTTCTTCTCCAGTCGCAGCAGGATGGTGTAGACGGTCCCCTCGACGACGTCGGCGAAGCCGAGCTCGTTCAGCCGACGCGTTATGGCGTACCCGTAGGTCTCCTCGCTGCCGATGATCTCAAGCACGCAGCCCTCAAGCGTGCCCTTCAGCATCTCCGTCAGGTCGTCCATCGTGGGTCCTCTTCGGTCTTCTGGTACTCCGTACTACCGAGTACTACTATACGGTACCACGGAGTAGCGGGCCCGCGATGACAGGGGCGTGGCGCCATCGGGTCTCTCCGGATCCCACGCCGCCACGCCCGTGCCGTCCGGAAGAGCCCGACGGCACGGGCCGGAAACCGAGTTCGTCTGCTCAGAGCGGATCCGCCCCGGGCAGATCGGGTCGACGCCGATCCGGACCGCCCCACATGATGGGCGCATGGGTGAAGAATCGAAACTTCCACAGTTCAGCGCGCGGGTGAGAAATCAGCTTTACGAGCGGCGTGTTCTCGTTCTCGACGGCCCTCTCGACGATGACAACGGGACATTGCTCGCCACGCAATTGATGGCGCTCGCCACGGAGGACGCGTCGACCGACATCGCATTGTGGATCCATTCTCCGGGCGGCTCGGTTCCGTCGATGCTCGCGATTCGTGACGTCATGCGGCTCATTCCCTGTGACGTGTCGACCCTCGTGCTGGGCATCGCCTACAGCGCCGGGCAGTTCCTGCTTTCGTCGGGGGCCAAGGGGAAGCGCCGCGCCCTGCCGCACTCACGTGTCCTGATGCACCAGGGCTCGGCCGGGATCGGCGGCACCGCGGTCGACATCGAGCTGCAGGCCGACGACCTCAGGCACACTCGCGACACGGTGCTCGGTCTTATCGCCGGGGACACGGGGCAGCCCGTGGAGCGCATATTCGAGGACTCTCTGCATGATCGCTGGTACACGGCGCAAGAGGCACTTGACTACGGCTTCATAGACTCGATCGTCCAGAATTTCCATGAAATCGCACCACCCGATCGCCCGCGACTCGGATTCGGCGTCACCGAAGGAGCCGGCCAGTGAGCACATACACGATTCCCAATGTCATCGCCCGGAATCCACGTGGCGAGCGGATCATGGATGTCTACTCGCACCTGCTCACCGAGCGAATCGTCTATCTGGGGACCGCGATCGACGCGGGCGTCGCGAACGCGCTCGTCGCACAGCTTATTTTCCTGGAGTCGGACAATCCCGATGGCGCCATTCAGTTCTATATCAACTGCGAGGGCGGGGACCCGAGCGCGATGCTCGCGATCTACGACACCATGCGCTATATCCGCCCGCGGGTCGAGACGACCTGCGTCGGACAGGCCATCGCGGTGGGTGCCGTTCTTCTCGCCGCGGGGGCCGAGGGGAAACGTGCCGCTCTCCCGCACGCGCGGGTGATCCTGCACCAACCGGCCGCCCAGGGGCGCGGAACGATCCCCGACCTCATCCTGCAGGCCGACGAGGTCGTACGTGTCCGGGCGGACATCGAGCGCATACTGTCGCGGCACACGGGTCAGACCGTCGAGACCCTGCGTGCCGACACCGATCACGATCGCGTGTTCACCGCGACCGCGGCCCTGGAGTACGGGCTCCTCGACGAGATCATCGAGGAGCGGTAGGCCCGCGGACGGTCCCGGCAGGCCGCGCTACGCGGCCAGGGCGTACGCCACCGAGCAGGTAGCGCCTCTCGACGTGCTGCCCTGGGCGGACCGCAGGCTCTCGGCGACGGCGAGGGTCAGATCGACCAGGGTGACGTCCAGCGCGCCGGCGACCGCGGCGATCATCTCGCTCGACGGCTCTTTGAGGCCTCGTTCCATCTCGGAGAGATACTGCGGCGAGACGCCGGCGCGGCGCGCCGTCTCGCTCAGCTTCTCGCCCCGCTCGTGACGAAGACCTCTGAGACATCCACCGAGCGCGTGCCGCCACAGCGGCTCACGAACCGGAGACGGCTTGGGGGCGGTCCGATCGATCGCCGGACGCGGCGGCGGGACAGAGGAGGCCATGCCTCACCATAAATAGACGGCGCGTTCGAGTTCCGCAGGCTTCGCGCAGAGCTGAACGGTCCCCGTCTCCTCCGTCCGGGCCCCCGGGGTCGGTGAGGATCACGACTCGAACGGAGCCCTTCGTCGGGGGCGCGGCGTGATCGGCCGATCAGGCCGTGGGGTCAAGTGTGGGACACCTGCTCCGCTTCCCAGCGGCGTCACATCGGCGCGTCCGTCCGCGGGTCACCGAGGCCGGTTGCCCTTCTTCTTGCGACCGGCCGGTACGGCCCGGCGACCGGAGCCGTTCTGCGCGGGTTTCTGTGCCTGCCGCTGTGTCGGTTTCTTCGCGGGGGAGGCGGGGGAGGCGGGCGGGGCGGGGGTACGGCCACGCGAGCTGTTCGCCGTCCGGCCGCGGACGATGCCGATGAAATCCTCCACCAGGTCGGTGGTCGCGTCCGTGGGCCAGGCCAGCGCGATCTGGGACTGCGGCGCGTCCGAGACCGGCCGGTAGGTGAGATCCCTGCGGTGGTGGAGGCGTGCCAGCGACAGCGGCACCGGGAGAATCCCGGTGCCGGCCGCCACAAGCTCCACCGCGTCCGCCGTTGTGGCCGGGCGGGTGAAGGCGGGCTGCCCCGGCCGGACCGTCCACTCGACGGTGTCGTCCAGAGGATGGAACACCTCGTCGTCGGCGAGATCGGCGATGCTCACCTCGTCGGCGGCGGCCACCGCGTGGTCCTTGGGCACCATGACCACCGTGGTCTCCACGTAGAGAGGGATCACGCTGAGCCCGTCCCGGTCGACCGGCAGCCTGACGAATCCGGCGTCGGCGCCGCCGTCCCGCAGGAGCGCCACCGCCTCGGCGGCGGGGACCGCGACCAGGGTGACCGGCACGTCGGGCGTTCTCTCGGTCCAGATGTCGACCCATTTCGCGGGTGTCACCCCGGGCACGTAGGCCAGTCGGAACATCCTGCCGATCTCTCCATCAGTCACTTCCCCAGAGTACCGATGTCAGGAGAACCCGTTCCGGCTGACTACTCTTGACGCCATGACCTCGCCCAAACCGAAGACCATCCAGACGATGAAGCCCGCGACCGCGGCGAAGAAGCTGGGTGTCCCCCTTTCGGCCACTCCCGCCGAGTTCCAGGCGAGTGTTATCTCCAGGGACGAGCTGAACGAGCTGCGGTCGACGCCCCCCGCCTGGCTCGCCGACCTGCGCCTCAACGGCCCGCACACCAAGCAGGTCATCGCCGCGAAGCTCAAGGTCTCCATCGCCGGTCTGCTCAGAGGTGGGATCACCGGACCGCTCACCACCGCCGAGATCGACGCGCTGAAGGCGGAGAACCCGGAGTGGCTGGAGCGCGAGCAGTCCCTCCAGGTCGAGGTCCGCAAGGAAGCCCGCCTCAAGCAGCGCTAGACGGCCGAGATCTCGCACGCCTCCGGCCGGGGGCAAGCGTTCCCGCCGGGCGGCCGACCCGGGTCTGCCGCCCTCCCGGCGCCGGTCGCCCGCGGCGACCGGTCAGGTGCGGGCGTGCGCGTCGAGGATGTGGGCGACGGCCTCGGTCACCTTCTCGGCGAACGTGATGTTCAGCCATTCGTCGGGCACGTGCATGTTCGAGTCGGCCCCCAGGGCGCCGGTGACGACGAACTGCGCGTCCGGATAGCGGCGGCCGAGCATCTCCATGAACGGGATCCCGCCGCCGATGCCGAAACCGCGGCACGGCCTGTCGAACACCCGGCCGCCGATCTCCTCCAGTGCCGCGGCCAGCCAGGGCGCGGCCGCCGGGGCCTGCCAGCCGTTCAGCACGAGGAAGTCGCCCACCTCGACCCGCGCGCCGTACGGCACGTCGGTCGTCAGGATCCTTACCAGCGCGGCTCGCGCGACCTCGGCGTCGACCGTCGGCGGGGTCCGGAAGCTCAGCCGCAGGGAGGTCGAGGCGCGCAGCACGGCTCCCGCCACCGCGGGGTCCGGGAGCCCGGCCGCGCCGATCACCGACAGCGTCGGCCGCCAGGTGTTGTTGAGGATGAGCTCGACGTCGTCGTCCGAGACCGCGCGCATCCCGTCGACGAGGGGATACCGGCGCGCGGCGGCTCCCGGCTCCAGCGCGGCGAGCGCCTCGGCCCTGGCCCGCGACTCCTCGGGGATCGGCACGTTCATCTCGGGGACGGTGATCTCGCCGGTCGCGGAGTCCTCCACCCGGTCGAGCAGCCGGCGCATGACGCGGAAGGAGCTCGGCACGATACCGCTGGCGACCCCGGAGTGCGCGGACGTCTCCAGGACCCGCACCGTGACGGTCGCCTGCACCGCGCCACGCAGGCTCTCGGTCAGCCACAACCGCTCGTAGTCGCCACCGCCACCGTCCAGGCAGATCACCAGGGACACGTCACCGAGGCGGTCGGACAGGTGCTCCAGGTACGAGGGCAGGTCCGGGCTGCCGGACTCCTCGCCGGTCTCCAGCAGCAGGACCGTCCGGGCGTGCTCGCCGCCCGCCGCCCGGATCGCGGTCAACGCGGTCGTCGCCGCGTAGCCCGAGTATCCGTCGTCGACCGCGCCGCGACCGTAGAGCCGTCCGTCACGCACCACCGCCCGCCACGGGCCCAGCCCCTCGGACCAGTCGCCGAGCGGGGGCTGCTTGTCGAGGTGACCGTAGAGCAGCACGGTGCCGCCTGCCGTGGTGCCGGCGGTCGCGGGCACGTCCACGAGAAGCAGCGGGGCGCGGCCGTCGAACCGGACGACCTCGCACCGCGCGCCCGGCAGGCCGCGCGCCGCGATCCAGTCCCGTACGTGGTCGGCGGCGGCTCGCAGATGGCCGTTCCGCTCCCAGCCGACGTCGAAGGCGGCCGACAACGCGGGTATCTCCACCAGGCCGGAAAGACTGGGCAGCACGTCCTCGGTCCAGCTCTTGGCGACGACCTCGTGAACTCTTCCGTAATCCATGGCCGAATTATGGTGCCTGGGATCGGTGAGGGTTCCGCCGGGGCAGGGCGCCGAGAAGCCCGCACACAATGATCACCGGGATCGGCGGACCGGCGAGCTCTCGTAAATGATTTTCACCGGTTCGGGCCTGACAATGATTTCCTGCCGAAAGGGCGATCGCTTCGTGTCGACGCCGCCGCGCTTTTCTCCGGGGGCCGTGACACCGCTTATGGGTGAAAAGCGGTGCCCTCCGGGGTGTGGGTGTCAATTCCTGTCCCGGGGCGAAGTCTTTCCCGTCGTCTGATGGGTGGAGACCAGCGGGCCGGCTCCTCGGGATCGTGTCCGGCTCAGGCGCACAAGGACATCCGTGGGAGACGGTCAAGAGGGATCTGCACCGTATCCTCACATTCTCTGCGCGCGAAGAGCATGGGCGTCTGTTTTGATGGCGCCGTGACCGAGCGAAATTCGTCAGGGAAGAGTGATGTGATCTGGGCCACGGGCTGTGGGGTCTCGGCTGTCATCGCGTTGACGTGCGCGACATTGGGAACTTTCCTGGATATCGTTCTGGTGGCCAGGGCGCAGGGTTACTGTCTTGGCGATTTGAGCGCCGGAGAGAGTTTCGCCGGATTGATTTGGGCGGCGAGCCGGTTCGTTGTCTTTCCCGTCATCTCGGCTCTCTCGCTGCTCGCCTCGTTGCCGGTCATCCTGCTCGCCCGGCTGCCGTGGGTCGCGGACAACGGTCTGCCGAAGGCGATCCTGACGCCTCTGGCCGTCCTGGTCTCGATCGCCGGGCCGATAGTCGTGATCGTTCACGACGTCGCCACCGAAGGGATCACCGGCGACTGCGAACCGCCCTGGTGGCCGTCCTGGCTCCCTTCGTGACGCGGCTCCGGAGATCCGGCGCCCTGGAAGAGCCGCCGCCCCGCCTCCCGCGCCCAGGCCCTCGAAACGGCCTCGCGCGCTCGTACGCCGGTGACCGGCTTCGCGGACCGGCCGCGGGAGAACGTCCGGGTGCTCCTCGACCCGGCCGCTCATCCCTTCCGCCTCTGTCTCGACGACCAGGCCGTACGGGGCCGGTCCGCGGGGACGACGTCTCCCGTGGATCAGGATCTTTCAAAGCACCCTTGTCATGAACACGCTGTACGGGTCGGGCCGGTAGTCCGCGAACGGCTCGCAGTAGTCGAACCCGAACTTCTCGTACAGCCTCCGGGCGGGCAGGAAGAACTCGGTGGCGCCGGTCTCAAGGCTCAGCCGGGTGAATCCCATGCGCCTCGCCTCGGTGATGATGTGCTCAAGCAGCAGGGACGCGGTCCCGCTCCGCTTGCGCGACGGCGCGGTGCGCATCGACTTCACCTCGGCGTGGTTCACGTCCAGCCTCTTGATCGCACCACAGCCCACCAGGGTGTCGCCGTCCATGACCGACCAGAAGGTGATCTCGGGCTTGCGGAGCCCGTCCAGGTCGAGGGCGTGCTTGCTCTCCAGGGGCGTGGTGGATCGCATCTCCTGGACATGCTCGTCGAGAAATCCAGCGATCTCCGGACCGGAGAGGTCGTCGAGCACGATTCTCATGTGCCGGCCTTTCTGCGGGGCTTCGTTCCTGCGGGTTCCACCTCACATTCTTGGTCATCTGGAGCTTTTCCCGGCCGCCTGGAGGGGGGAGCCACGGACGGGGCACCGGTTCCGGCGATCGACCCACCGGGCCGACGAGGCCGGGCCGGGGGTCAGCCGGGGGTCACGTCGGGGATCACCCCGGTGGTGACGAGGTCGCGGTACCAGAGGGCGCTGTCCTTCGGCACGCGTCGCCGGGTGGTGAAGTCGACGTGGACGATGCCGAAGCGCTTGTGGTGGCCCTCGGCCCACTCGAAGTTGTCGAGGACGGACCAGACGAGATAGCCGCGCAGGTCCACGCCCTCGGCCAGCGCGGCGTGGGCCGCCCTGAGGCGGGCGTCGAGGTAGGCGACGCGGTCCGGGTCGGCGACCCGGCCGCCCGAGGGGGCGTCGTCGTCGAAGGCCGCGCCGTTCTCGGTGATGAGCAGGCCCACGGAGGGGTGGTCGCGCGACAGGCGGGTCAGCAGGGCGGTGAGACCCGCCGGGCCGATGGGCCAGCCCATCGCGGTGCTGGGGCCGCCGGGGTGGACGAACGAGATGTCCTCGCCGCCCGGCCAGGCGGGGTCGGCGGGGGTGCGGGGGCGTCGGCGACGTACTGGGGGCAGTAGTAGTTGACGCCGAGCAGGTCGATCGGCTGGTGGATCAGCGCGAGGTCGCCGTCGCGCAGGTGGTCGAGACCCGCGTGCCGGTCGACGATCTTCAGGAGGTCCTCGGGCATCTCCCCGCGCGGGGCCGGGTCGAGGAACGGGCGGTTGAGCAGCAGGTCGACGCGTTCGGCCGCGGCCGGGTCGCCGACGGCGGGCGAGAGGTTGAGGGTGAGGGCCAGCTCGCGGGCACCGGCCTCGCGCAGCGCCCGGGTACCGAGGCCGTGCGCGAGGAGCAGGTGGTGGGCGGCGCGGAAGGCGTCGCCCGCGCCGGTCCTGCCGGGGGCGTGGACGCCGCTGCCGTACCCGAGGAAGGCCGCGACCCAGGGCTCGTTGAGCGTCGTCCAGGTGCGGACGCGGTCGCCGAGGCGGGCGTGCACGGCGGAGGCGTAGTCGGCGAAGCGGTACGCGGTGTCGCGGGCCGCCCAGCCGCCCCGGTCCTCCAGCGCCTGGGGCAGGTCCCAGTGGTAGAGCGTCACGTACGGGTCGATGCCCGCCGCGAGCAGGGAGTCGACGAGACGGTCGTAGAAGTCGAGGCCGCGCGGGTTGACCGGGCCCGAGCCGTCGGGCTGGATCCGTGGCCAGGCGACGGAGAACCGGTAGGCGGCCAGGCCGAGCGACCTCATGAGCTCGACGTCGTCGGCGTGGCGGTGGTAGTGGTCGCAGGCGACGTCGCCGGTGTGCCCGGAGAGCACCCATCCCGGCGTACGGGAGAAGGTGTCCCAGATCGACGGCCCGTGCCCGTCCTCGCGGGCGGCGCCCTCGATCTGGTACGCGGCGGAGGCGGCGCCCCAGACGAACCCGGCGGGAAAGGCCGGGCCGGTTGCCGCGGTCATCTCAGTCCTCCACGAGCTGGGGTACGGCTTGCCGCGGTCATGTCAGTCCTCTACGAGCTGGGGCACGGCGGGCTGGCGGCCGCACGGGGTGGTCCTGATCTCCTGCGACCAGGCGAGGGTGACACCGAGGGTGTCGGTGAGCGTCCGCTGGAAGTCGGCGAGCCTGGCCGGATCGGCGCGGATCTCGCGCGGCGGCAGGTCGGCGTCGAGGGCCTGGACGGCGAGCGCGCCCACGGCCTCGCCGATGCTCCACTCGACGGGGTGGAGCCGGTAGCAGCCGTTGGTGACGTGGGTGGTGCCGATGTTCTTGTTGGCGGGCAGCAGGTTGTCGACGCGCCGGGGCAGCAGCGCGCCGAGCGGGATCTGGAAGGGGTAGCAGTCGACGTCCACGTAGGTGCGGCCGGACGTGCTGGGGTGCAGGTCGATCCGGTAGGAGCCGAGCCCGACCGAGTCGGCGAACACCTCGGACCCGGCGAGCGCGCCGCGCGCCTCCACCCCGACGTGCTGCTCCAGCACGGTGAACTCGGCCTCGATCCGCCGCGACTCCCGGACGTACACCACCTTGGCCAGGCCGTCCGCGGTCCCGACGAGATCGGGACGCAGCCGCAGGCCCGGGTATCCGGCCTCGGTCTGCATCCAGTACGGGAACGACAGCGACAGGTCGCGGGCCCCCGCCGGCGCGGCCTCCCGGTCCGCGCCGGGGCCGATCAGCGGCCGGTCCCAGTAGTCGATCTGCGGCCAGTTGACCAGGGTGACGTCGTTCGGGACGGTGCCGGGCTCGTACTGCTCCGCGGCGACGATCCGGCGGAGATGCCACAGGTCGTGCTTTCCTGGGACGTGCCCGTTGTCGTGGAACAGGCCGCGCGAGCGTACGGACAGGTCGATCGGCTCCACGCCCGTCCACGACAGCTGGGAGCCCGGCCAGAACCGGGCCCGCCGGGTGCTCCAGTAGTCGTAGCCCGCGGGGCGGTCGATCGTGTGGTCCTCGCCCGGCCGGTGCTCCAGCGGGAAGCACCAGCTGACGGCCTGCTGGTCGAGGGGGGTCGCCACGGGCGCGGCGTGAGGCTCCCCGGTGTCGTCGACGCCCTCCGCGCCCACCACGTGCTCGACCCCGGCCAGCGGGAGCAGGTCGCCGAGCTCGGTGGCGTCCACGACGTAGTCGGCCGTCACGACCAGCTCGGTCCCGTCGGGCCGGGTGAAGGTGACCGCCTCGACCCGGTCGCCCGTCACCTCGACCGACACGGGCGTGTGCCGTAGCAGGACGGTGACCAGCCCGGCGGTCCGGTACGGCGCGAGCATCTCCTCGATCACGGCCAGCGCCGCCCTGGGCTCGTGGCACAGCCCGCTGACCACGCCGAGGCCCGGGTTGAGCAGGCGCTGCGCGGCCACCGAGGCGCGGAGCGGGTAGTCGCGGCGGTAGTACTCGCGGACGCCCTGACGCAGCCTGCGGTAGCTCGGCGAGGCGTACCGCGACTCGATCCACGGGTTCTCGTCCGGCGGGACCGCCTGGCTGGTCAGCTGGCCGCCCAGCCAGTCGGTCTCCTCGGTGAGCACCACCCGCCGGCCGAGCCTCGCGGCGGTCAGCGTCGCGGCGACACCGCCGAGACCCCCTCCGACCACCAGCACCGGCGTGTGCGTCTCCTGCATGATCATCCCTTCACGCCGCCCTCGGACAGGCCGGCGACGAAACTGCGTTGGTCGAGGACGAAGACGGCGAGGATCGGCGGCAGCACCAGCACAGAACCGGCCATGGCGGGCCCGTAGGCGACGTTCCCGCCGGTCAGGAACTTGCTCAGCGCCAGCTGGACGGTCTGCGTCCCGGGCGAGCTCGTCACGACGAGCGGCCAGAGGAAGTCGTCCCAGACGGCGGTGAAGGCGAACACCGCGACGGTCGCGACGAGCGGTCTCGCCAGCGGCAGGTAGATCTTCCAGAACAGCCTGAACTCGCTCGCGCCGTCGACCCGGGCGGCCTCGCCCAGCTCGTCGGGGAGCCCGAGGAAGTACTGCCGGGCGAGGAAGACGTTGAGCGGCCCGAGCAGGTGCGGCAGGGTGAGCCCGCCCAGCGAGTCGAGCAGCCCGGAACCGCCCTGCCCGGTGATGTCGTTCCCGCCCGCCAGCGGGATCCCCTTCGCGATCAGGAACAGCGGGATGAGGGTCACCGCCACCGGCACCATCGTGGTCGCGACGACCGTCATGAAGATCGCGTTGCTTCCCCGGTAGGGCAGCTTGGCGAAGGCGTATCCGGCGAGCAGCGCGAACACGCAGTTGGCGACGACGACCAGCAGGGCGACGATCAGCGAGTTCGTCATCGCGGTGCCGAGGTTGCCCGCGTCCAGGGCGGTCGAGAAGTTGTCGAGCACCGGGTTCCGCGGCAGCAGCCTGGGGATGGCCTACCTCGCGATCCTGCTGGCCAATCCCCGGTACGAGATTCCGGGCGCTGACTGTTCCATCGGGAAATCCGGCATTCACGGTCTCGCCCGTCCCTGTCCGGTCCACTTCCTCGAACCCTTGCCTAGGCTATCGAAATTCGATAGTTTCTCATCGCAACTCGATAGAAGGATGGGGCATGGGAAAGCTGACAGTGCACGCGCTTCGCGCCGTGCTCGTGGTGGTGCTCGCCGGCACCGTGTTCGTACAGGCATTGACGGTGTGGGCGCTGGTCAGCGGGAACGACCCCGAGGACGGGTCGCTCCCGCTGACCCCGCTGCGCGTGATCACGATCCTGGGCATGGTGTCGGCCCAGGTCGCCCTGTTCGGCGTATGGCGGCTGGTGACGATGGTCCGGCGCGAAACCGTGTTCTCCTCCGCCGCCTTCCGGTACGTGGACGCCGTGATAGGCGCGATCGTGGCGGCCGCCCTCCTGTGGTTCGCGGTCACGGCCCTCAACGCACCGGGCCAGCGGGCCGACCCGGGCGTCACCGTCATCATGGGCGGTGTCGGCCTGGCCATCCTGGGGGTCGCGCTCATCGTGCTCGTGCTGCGGATGCTGCTCGCCCAGGCCGTCGCGCGCGACGTCGAGGCGGCGCGGATGCAGGCCGAGCTGGACGAGACGATCTGATGCCGATCGTCGTCGACATCGACGTGATGCTGGCCAGGCGGAAGATGTCCGTGGGCGACCTCGCGGACCGCGTCGGGATCACACCCGCCAACCTGGCGGTACTCAAGAACGGCCGCGCCAAGGCGGTGCGCTTCACGACACTCGCCGCGCTCTGCGAGGCACTCGACTGCCAACCGGGCGACCTGCTGCGCTGGGAGGCCGAAGACGCCGCGAGCGGATGACACGCCCACAGCGGGCGTGAGAACGCCTGACACCACCGGCCTGACACGGCACGTCGACCGCGTGGGCGTGGATCACCGCTCGCCCGCGGCACCGTTCCGGCCTCGTTGGGCGGGAGGCCGGGATGCACGACCAGGTTGCGGTGCCGGCCCGACGGTCGACCCTCGACCGGGCAGCGGCCTCCAGGAGGTCGACGTCGGCCGCCGGGGCTTCACCCGCGCGCGCCCCCGCGAGGTCGTACGAAGCGTCGTACGAAGCGAACCGGTCCGGTTACGCCGTCGTGAGCGGCTCGCTACGCCGGTATCCGGGCACTCAGGGCCTGGACGAACCAGTCGAGCACCGGCGTCAGGCTTTCCGGGGCCGGCCAGCCGTTGATCACCGCGAGCAGCCGGAGGTACGACTCCCTGCGGGGGTCGTTCGCGCTCTCCAGCCGGACCAGCAACCGGCGCCGGAGGTCGGCGTCGTCGGGGCGGCCGACGACGTGCGCGTACCGGGCCGTGACCGCCGCGACGACCGGATCGCTCCGGGACGAGGCCGGGGCGATGCCGGCCGCCAGGGCGGGGCCCGCCTGGTCGCGGACCAGCGCGACGGGATCGCGGCGCGGGCCGGTGGCGCCGCCCAGGGCGCGCTCGGCCGCGTGCTGCTCGGCCAGGCGCCGCATGACGCCGCGAAACTCCGGGTCCTGGGACAGCTCGGCCAGTTCCACCCAGGCCTCGACCTGCTCGGGTTCGGGGTCGTCGGGTAGTTCGGGGGTCATCGAGCGCCTGATCCCCGCGAATTCGGGATTGGCGTCCAGGCCGCCGAAGGCGGTGTCGAGGAAGTCGCCGATCAGGCGTCGGCGTTCGTCCTCGGAGAGTTTGGCCAGCTTGTGCATGAGATCCATCTCCTCGGGGGTGGACCCGCGCCTGGTCACCGCCGTCAGCACCGCACGCCGCAGGCGCAGCGTCCGGATCTGCACCGCCAGCGCCTCGGCGTGCGCCGCGGCCACCTCGGGAAGCGAGACCTCCCGGTCCACGACCCTGCGGATCGCGGGAAGGTCCACTCCCAGATCGCGCAGCGTCCGTACGAGGTCCAGGCGCGCTACGGCGTCGATGCCGTAGAGGCGGTGACCGGCCGGGCTGCGGCCGGTCGGCGGCACGATCCCGCGGTCGGAGTAGAACCGAACGGTCTTGACCGTGAGCCCGGTCCGCCGGGCCAGATCACCGATCGAGTAGAGCGTGTCGCCGTCCATGCCCCCACCTTGGCGCCTCCCTCCGGGGGAGATGCAAGCCCGCCCGCTCCACAGGGTGTAATCCAGGATGGGCTGGATCGCGAGCTAGGTTGTATATCTAACTAGCTTGCTTTACCTTCTAGATAGCGCAGCATCTAAGGAGGTCCCGATGTCGTTCACCCTCCTGGCGCTCGTCCTGTCGGCCGTTCTCGTCGGCTATCTGGCCGTCGTCAGTCCCCTGCTCGGCAAGCGCACATACGACAGGCTGGCCCGCTCGCGTGATCGGGACCCGATGGCCTATCGACGGATGTGCGCGTTCTGGTGCGCGGAGCTGTGGGTGCTGGCCGCCGTGGCGCTGCTCATCGTCGCGGTGGAGCCGGGCCTCGACGGCGCGGACGTCGGCCTGGTGATCAAGGCGCCGCCGAGCGAGCTCCTCGGGATGATCGCCGGCTTCCTGGTCGCCGCCACGGTCAGCGTGCTCGTGTTCAGACGGCTGGCGGCCAGAGGCGGGCCCATCCCCGGAGCGGAGGCCGTCGTCCACCTGCTGCCGCGTACCACGGCCGAGCGCTGGTACGCGGCGGGCCTGTCGGTGACCGCCGGTGTCACCGAGGAGATCGTCTACCGGGGGCTGCTCATCGCGGTCGGCACGGGCGCGCTCGGTCTGAGCGAGGAGGTCGCCGCCCTCGCCGCTCTGGCGGTGTTCGTCGCGGGACACCTCTACCAGGGGTGGCGCGGCATGTTCACGGTCACCCTGATCGGATTCGCCCTGACCGCGCTCTATCTGAGAACCGGCAGCCTGCTCATGCCGATCCTGCTGCACGCCCTGATCGATCTTCGCGGCCTGCTGCTCTCCCCGGCCCCGCGGCGTGAACCGGCCCGGGAACTCGTGTCGGGAACTAGCGGAGACTAGTTGGGAACGCCGTCTAAGTAGGATCGCCACCATGACGAGCGACCGACGCGCGAGCTGGCTCAAGGGCGTGCTCGACCTGCTGGTTCTCGCCAGCCTGACGGCCGGTGAGAACTACGGCTACGAGATCGTCAAGGACCTCGCCGAGTCGGGCCTCGGCCAGATCAAGGGCGGCACCCTCTATCCGGTGCTCAACCGGCTGGAGGAGGCGGGGCTGGTCGTCGCGGAGTTCCGGGTGACCGAGCGCGGGCCCGGCCGCCGCTACTACCAGCTCACGGACCAGGGCAGGCAGACACTCGCCGAGCAGGGCGGGCTCTGGCTGAGCTTCGACGAGTCGGTACGCGCCGCGCTGGTCAGAGGCGGCGTCGAGGCCCCCGCCCCCACGGCCTCGCACGAACGGAACCAAAAGACCCAGAACCAGCCCCAGAACCAGGAACGAGAACGTGAAGGGGAACTCCGATGAACCCCGTCCCAGCCCCAGACCCAGGCTCCGCCCCCGGCCCAGGTTATGGCTTTGGCTCCGGCCCGAGTTCTGGCTCTGGCCCCGGCTCCGGCTCCGGCTCTGATGAGACAACCCGCGCCTACTTCGACGACCTCGCCGTACTCCTCGCCGAGGCGGGCATGTCGGCCGACCGGGTCGCTGCCACGGTCGGCGAGCTCGCCGGTTACCTCGCCGAGAGCGGCGGCGACCCGGAGGAGGAGTTCGGCCCGGCGGCCGAGCTGGTCAGGGAGCTGACCGGCACCGCGGTCCCGCTCGCCGAGCCCGCCGCGGACGCCCGCACCTGGAGCTGGACCGCCGACCTGTTCCACGACGTCAAGATGCTCAACGAGTACGGAGCGCAGGGCTGGGAGGTCGACAGGGTCGACGCGAGGGGCCTGTTCGTCTGTGCCCGCGACCCCGAGCACCCGCAGCAGTGGGAGTACCGCAGGGAGGTGGTCACGGGCGGCCGCCGCCGGAGCGTGCTGGACCGGCTCGCCCCGGACGGCTGGGAACCGTGCGGCACCTGGGTGGGTTTCGAATACTTCAAGCGTCCCAGGGCCGCCAGCCTGGGACCCGCCGCCGAACTGACCGCCCCACCTCGGGCTCCCGATCGCGGCATCTTCCTCAGCCCCGGTTTCTACGCCTTCGTCGCGGGCATTCTCGTCGTGCTGGCGCTGGTGGTGGCGGCCCTGTTCCGGTTCGGTGTGCTGGACGGTGACGTGAGCACCGTCCTGGGCCTGCTCACCGGCGCGACCGTGGGCGCCCTGATCTCGCTGACCGTGCTGTGGATCGTCCAGCGACGCGGCCGAAGGTCCTGAGCCTCACCCCGGACCTGCTCTCCGGCGTGGTCGCAAAGGTCAGGCCAGAGAGTCGAACTCGCCGGTCTTGACGCCACCGATGAACGACTTCCACTCGGCGGGAGCGAAGAGCAGCTTGGGACCGCCGGCATTCTTGCTGTCACGAACGGCGACCACCCCAGGCAGGTTGGCGGCCACTTCCACACACTGGCCGCCGTTCGACCCCGAACGTGATGACTTCTGCCACACAGCGGCACTCAGGTCCATTCCTGCCTCACATCTGCAATCATTTTGAGGGACATGTGATCAGGATAAGCCCATCGTCGTATCGCCTCATATCGGTCCTATATAGAGGCTACAAGACTCGAATCGGTTGAGACATGTCCCTCTGCTGAGGAGTCAGCGTGGATCGCGTCCGGCTGCCCATCCGGAAGCTCAGCGATCATAAACGCTCCCAGCAGGCCTGACATGCATCGCTGATCGACGAGCTGGATGGAAACAGCGGGATTCCGGCCAGCCTCCAGCAGGTAGTCGAGCTGACCGCGCGTAACTTCAGAATCCCCAACCGGACGGCGCACCACATTGGCATCGATGAGAGTCAGGAACAGTGGCGGATTGTCCCGCTCCAGGATGGAGCGACGTTGAATCCGGGCCTCAATGCGCTCCTCTACTTCCTGAGAGGTCATGCGGGGTTCTTGACTGAGAACGTGACGGGCATAGGACTCCGTCTGGAGAAGGCCGGGAACGAGGAGAGGATCCCAGGAGCGAAGGACGAGGGCGGTCGGCTCGATCTCCTCGACCCAGCTCTGGAACCAGATCGGGCCACCGGGCTGGGCCAGGATGCGCTGACGGAGGCGGGTGAAGGCGTTGCCGTCAGCGGTCCCGAAGAGCTGGTCCAGCTTCTCCGCGTCGGACTTCGACGGTGTGCGGGTCGCCCCCTCCAGGCGGCTGACCTGAGTCTGGGTGCAGCCGAGGCGCCTGGCCACGGCGGACTGCGAGAGCTGCGCGGCCTCCCGCAGCCGACGCATCTCGGCGCCGAACCGTATCCGAGGGGATCCAGGGTCGAGGGGCGGCGCACCTTCCATCGCATTTCCTCTCGAATTAGAAAATCGGATCTAATGGTCAGCCGGCGATATCGAATCCAGTCCGGATAGACCAGGAGCTGTCACCGTCCGCTCTGCCCTGGACGGTCGATTCGGTAGTCGGTCGACTACCGACAGGGCATTCTAGGCACAGCAATCCTCGCCATGAAAGTGTTGTCCGGAAATCGGCAAACCATTTTCTTGACCAGAGGCGAATCGGGCCGGACATGAATGAGAAAGCCCTCTTTCGATCTCCCGCCGCAGGGATCGGAAAGCATTCGAAAGGTGAAACCATGACGACGAGCGAGCCGCCGACCGCACGGATCACGACTCCACCCCGCGAAGGCGTGTTCCTCCCCTGGCTGGCGACGGTGATCGGCGTGACCTGGCAACTCCCCTTGTTTGACGAACGAGTATGGGAAGGGTGTGGCGAAGGCGGGCCAGGTGGGTAAAGATTGGTACGTCCCGGCGTTCACTGCCCCCGGAGGTCCCGAATGCGCTTCACCCGGTTACTCGCCGTCGGTCTGGCGCTAGTGGTGGCAGCCTCAGGGTGTGCTTCCGATCCTTCTCTGAAGGACGCGGCAGCGGAGTTGCAAAAGGACACGCAGCGACTGGAAATCGACGACGTTTTTAAGAACTCAAGTAAGAAGCTGCGTATTCTGCAACGTCCTGACAAGGACATCCCTTGCGATAAGGATAAGTTTAAAAGAGTACTTCGAGTTACGGCAGACTATGAGCGCAAGTCTTCTGATATAGACGGCCATCTTGATTTGGCTCAAGGGTTGATGGAGAACACACTTGTGCAAGTGCTTGGATACAAACTTAATTTTGATTTCAGTCAGACGGATGCAGAGGATGGGCGATTTATCTACGGCGAAAAGGAGAATCCGGAGATTAAGGTGACTGTGTATGTAACTCCTGACGCCCCCACTTGGCGGCTACATGCGATGACTGCTTGCCTGCCGCGGTAAGGAATAGTTACTTCCAGATTCTTATCTGTTCCTTGGCGTGTTCGCTTGTATGGAATCGTGTTGCGTCTTCGATCTTGTCATCAAGCTTGCCGTTGCCATCCATCCAACGTTCGTAAGGAACTAGTTTCTCTCGCAGTGCCTGCTCCCACTCTTTGCTGCCTTTCTGGGCTTCCAGCTTTGCTTCTGCAAGAAGTTCGTCGTAAGTCTTGAGGTCGCCGGTGCGCTTGCTGATGAGCTCGGCAGGAGGCTCGCTCGCCGGGTAACCGGCTTGGTGAAGGAGATGTGCCATGTCGTACTTCTGGCGCAAGACGAAGTCTGACCGTGCTCCAGTAGCTTCCTCGACTCGTGTCCCGAGATCGTCTGCCCAGCCGTCGAGCAGAGTACTGACACCGTACGCCTTGGTCAGTTCCCATCCCGTTTCGATAGCGTAATGTGCGAGGGGGCCCGCTAATGGAACGCTGTCGATCCCGAGGGAGACGGTGTTCTTAGCGATGTCACGGACCAGGTCGTCGGTGGCGTCCATCTCACCACGTACGTCCAGCGTGGCTTTGAATTCCAGAGCGGCGAGATCACCGAACATTTTTGCAATTTTTTGGAAGCGGTCACTCTCTGCTCGCGCGTCAAGTTGAGCGGCGGCTGTCAGCATGTCGTATTGGAACTTACCGGCGGTCGTATCGAAATCATCTGTAAGATGCTTTTCTCCTACAAAGGTCTGCATGAAGCGATAGGTATCGCCAGGGCTGAGGTAGAAAGATGGGGTCACATTGGGAAGGAGGGTCCAGTTTGCCGGGACGCCCATTCCGGAGGTCCGGTCCACGGCTTTGTCGAAACGGGCGCCCGAGGCCAGTTCATGGACATACGACTTTGCTATCACGCTCATGGAGTCCATGGCCGGTCTCGGAAGGTCTGCGCCAAAGGAAGCAGCGGCGCGGATGGCATCGAAGGCGAAGGCAGCGGCCTCTGGGCTGTGCTGGCCGGCCTTCTCGGTCTTGGCCT
Source organism: Streptosporangium heterodermiicola (assembly GCF_051390675.1). Classification (NCBI taxonomy): domain Bacteria; kingdom Bacillati; phylum Actinomycetota; class Actinomycetes; order Streptosporangiales; family Streptosporangiaceae; genus Streptosporangium; species Streptosporangium heterodermiicola. The sequence goes on along the minus strand of NZ_JBPJSR010000015.1, from coordinate 84,634 downwards.
CGGTGCCCGCCTCCATTGCGCGCCCGAATGCGTCGGCCACCTCATCCCCGGTGCCCACGCCCTTGGCGTAGTCGAGGAACAATTTCATCTTGTCGGCCTGGCTGAGCTTGACGTCGGCCCCGCCCATCTTGGCGAAGGTGTCCCGTACGGCCGCACCGTCTCCGTCGAGCATCTCCAGGCCCATGGCGACCAGGTCGTCAGGCAGGTCGTACTTCTTGCCGCCCAGGGATCCGGCGCGCCACTCCTGCGCGGGCCTCTTCGCGAACTCGTCCAGGACCAGTGCGCGGGCCGCCGCGCTGCGGATGGACGAGGGGACGTTCGCGCCCTTGAGCAGCGCGAGCCGGTTCCACGCGACGATATTGCCGTCGACCGGTTTGACCAGATCTTCTTTGACCTTGGCGAAGGCCGGGACGAGGGTGGGGGCGTTCAGGGCCGCGCCGAGGGCTTTGCTGAAGGTGGAAAGGTCTTTCTGGGCGGTCTTGCTGCCGCTGGCCGCGATGATGCTGGGCAGCGCGTCCCGGATCTTCGGCGACAGGAGGGCGAAGAAGGCGGCGGCGGCCTGGGGGTTTTCGGCGAGTTTGGCGACGTCGTCGATGTGCTCGTGGATGAGCTTGGCCTGCAGGTCGCTGTGGAAGTTCACCAGGATGTCGTCGCCGTACATCCTGGCCAGGCCCTGGGCGAGGTCGTAGTCCTTCAGCTCGTCGGGGAGGCGGATGAGCCCCTGCCCGCCGACCGCCGTCGACGCCGTGCCGCCCGCTCCGCCCAGCTCCGGGGCGCCGTCGCCCAGGGCTTTGATCAGGTCGATCCGGCCGTGGAGCATGGAGACCTGCCTCCCGCCCCAGTCGGCGATGTCGGTGATCTCCCGGAGCGCGGGGGTCTCGACCCCGTTCTGGCGGAGCTTTCCCTCGAACTCCCTGCTGAACGCGGTCAGCCGGTCGGCGGCGCCGCGCAGGGAGGTGGCGAGCTGCCCCATCTGTTCGGGGTCGATGCCGCAGAACTCGGCGTTCGGTGTCATGGAACGTTCCCCCTCAAGATCACGACCTCACGGTCATGACGGTCACGTGCGTCCGGCCATCTCCCTGCGCATGGCGTTCGCCTCGGCCTCGGTCACCAGCGGAGGGGAGCGGCGCAGCTCCTCCTCGACCGCGTCCACCACGCTCTGGGCGAGCCGTCCGAGCCGTTGGTGCCGGTCCTCCAGCTCGGTGGTCCAGGTGGCGGCCGTCGGCCCCGTCCAGACCTGTCCCGACCGCATCGCCGAAGAGGCGCGCTGGTACGCCTGCCGTACCTCGTTGGCCCGGTATTCGGCTTCGGCGAGCAATTGCCGCAGCCGTTCGTGCCGGGGGCTGGGCACCATCCGCTCGGTCACGCCACCCCCGCCCTTTATCTTGACCCCGTGAAGAAGGAAAAAGTCGCATACCAGAGTAGGTATTGATCGTCTAAGTCGGCAAGTCCCGTACTTGGCCGGCATAGCGCTCCTTCCTCTGTGGCCACGGCCATACGAGCGGACGGAACTGGTATTTCGGTCATTCCCTCTCATGCTGGAGTGGCTACTCCACCCAACACCATCGGAGTAACGCATGTCGCTGTTCGAAAAGCATATCGACGCGATAGAAATCGCCGTCAAGACCGCGTACTGGATGTGTTTCATCGTCGGTTTCGTGCTACTTCTCGCCGGTCACGTGACCATGCTCATGGCCATCGCGATCGGCGTCATCTGGCTGTCCCGCCTCACCTTGTACGAGATTCGGCGGACCCGGACGCGCTGGGACCGCAGGAGCGCCGAGGAGTCGGAACTACGCCGCGAGCAGCGGCGTGAGTACCGTGAACGAGAGCTGCGCCTCCAGATCCGGCGGCCGCGGCGACCGGACAATTGATCACACGCGGCCGTCCCGGTCATCCATCGACCGGGCCCGCGCCACCGCGGCGATGAGCGCGGACAGGGCGGCGGGGCCGCGTCCCAGGTGTAGGAAGGAGGAAGCCGGGTTGTTAGGTTGAGGCTTGCCTGAAATGCCGTTAAAGGGATGCTCAATGTCGGCACCGTCCGTACTTCCCCCCTCTCTCGTGCGCCTGCTGGCGCGGCCCGTACCTCCCGGAACCCTCTCCGACCTCAAGCACGTCGTCTTCGTCATGCAGGAGAACCGGTCGTTCGACCACTACTTCGGCCGGATGCGCGGGGTGCGTGGCTACGAGGACCGCAACGCGGTGTCCACCCGGGCGCTGCGGCCGGTCTTCGAGCAGGACGGGGTCCTGCCCTTCTCCCTGAGGGAGGCCGCCGGGCGCGTGGGAGCCGACCCGATGCTGCTCGACACCCACGACCACAGCTGGCTCGGCACCCAGAACGCCTGGGCGATGGGCTGGAACGACGCCTGGGTGCCCAACAAGGGCCCGTCCACGATGGCGTACCACGACCGCCAGGACATCCCGTTCCACTACGGGCTGGCGGACGCGTTCACGATCTGCGACGCCTACCACTGCTCGGTGCTGAGCTCCACGACGCCGAACCGCAACTACCACGTCTCCGGCCACACTGGCCACGAGCCCGGTACCGAACAGCGGGCCGTCGACAACGGCGCCTGCGAGGAGGACGGGCACCCCGGATACTCCTGGACCACGGTGCCAGAGCTGCTGACCCGGGCCGGACACTCCTGGCAGGTCTACCAGGAGTGGGACAACTACCAGTGCAACAACCTGGAGTTCTTCGCCGCGTTCAAGGTGGTCATGGCGAAACTGGGACAGAGCAGCATGCACTCCTTCTACGAGAAGGTGCGCGCGTCCGAGGACCCCGCGCCGATGCTCGCCGAGCTGGAGGAGAGGGTGGCACGCCTCGATCCGGCCGACCGGCTGCTCCACGACCGGGCGCTGCGCCGCACCCGGACGGGCGGGCTGGGCGACTGGTTCGCCGCCGACGTGGCGGCCGGACGCCTCCCCGCCGTCTCGTACGTCGTGACCTCGCTCGCCGACTCCGAACACCCGGAGGGGTCCTCGGCCGTGGAGAGCGGGAAGGTCGTCTACCGGATCCTCGACGCGCTGGCGTCGAGCCCGGAGGTGTGGGCGAGTACCGCGGTCTTCATCACCTACGACGAGAACGACGGCTTCTTCGACCACGTACCCCCGCCCGTCCCGCCGGAAGGCACTCCGGGGGAGTTCGTCGCCGGACGGCCCATCGGGCTGGGCATGCGCGTCCCGATGATCGTCGTGTCGCCGTGGAGCGTGGGGGGCCATGTCTGCTCCCAGACGTTCGACCACAGCTCGACGGTCCGGTTCCTGGAGACCTGGCTCGGCATCAGGGCCCCCGACATCAGCGCCTGGCGGCGGACCGTCGCCGGGGACCTCACCTCCGCCTTCGACTTCGCCCGCCCGGCGGCGTGGCCCACACCGGACTCGCCGGAAACACCAGGAGCGCCGGGAGCGCCGGAAGTGTGGGAAGTGCCGGTTTCCGGTGTCCCGGAGAGCGCCGGGGTGCCGGCGCCCACCCGGGGAGCCCTGACCGGCCGCTGGTACCCCGAGGCCCCCGCCGAGCAGCGGATGCCCGGCAGGGAACCGGGTGTCAGGCCCGCTCGCGCGCTGCCGTACCGGCCGGAGGCCTCGGCGCGGACCAGTGGCCGCGCCGTCGAGATCGCGATGAGCAACACCGGTACGGAGAGCGCGCACCTGGCGCTGTACGGCTACATGGGGGAGCTCGTCCGGCCGCTGCATTTCGACGTGCTCGGCCATGCCCGCGAGGTGGTCTACTTCCCGTGTCCCACCTACGCCCTCGTCCTCACCGGGCCGAACGGCTTCCGCAGGGAGTTCCGGGGCGGGACGGACGACCCGGTGGAGACGTCCAGCCTGATCGACGCGGCCACGCGGACGATCGAGATCGCCGTCGTCAACATCGGTGACGAACCGGCCGACGTGACGATCTCGCCCCTGGCCTACGGCGGGACGGCGCGGACGCTGCGGCTCGCGGCAGGGGAGACCGCGCGGGTGCCGTGGCGGGCCGCGACCGGATGGTACGACCTGTGGCTCACCGTCGCCGGGGACACCGGCTTCGCCCGCCGCCTGATGGGACACATCGAGAACGGCGAACCCGGAATCACGGGCTGACGGCCGCCGGGGATTCAGGGAGAAATGTCGGTGCGCTCTGGTAGACCGTGGGCCATGGGTGTGAGCGTGGATGAATTCCTGGAGATGTTGAAGCAGCTGCCCGAGACCCAGCAGAGCGACGGCGGAGACTGGGTCTCGCTGAAGGTGCGCGGCAAGGGCTTCGGCTACCTGTGGGAGAAGACGGAGACCGTGGGGCTCAAGGCGACGATCGACGAGCAGATCGCGCTGGTGGCGGAGCGGCCGGAGGTGTTCGAGGTCCAGTTCACCATCGGCCGGTTCGGCTGGGTCGTGGTGCACCTCGCGAAGATCGACGCGGATGAGCTGTTCGAGCTGGTCACCGAGGCCTGGTGCCTGACGGCCCCTAAACGGCTCGTCGACGCTCACGAAGCCGCGCACCAGCCGTACGCGTAAGGAGCGGGAGGAGTACGGGAGGCGCGGGGATTCGACGGCGTGCGCGTGCGAAGGCGCGGGGGATTCCGCGGTGACCGGTTTCGTTTCGCGGCGACGCCGCACGCGGGCGAGCTCGCCGGGCACGGGGTGCCACGGTGCCGCGACACTGGGCGCGAGGCGACGGGTGCCACGACGCCGGGCATGAGGCGACAGGTGCCGCGACGCCGGGCACGGAGCGACGGGTGGCCCGCCCCCGAATGCTCGGTGGGCGGGTCGCCCGTCGTCGGGAAGGATTTTCCGCGAGCCTGGCCGGGCCTACCTCGCGGGGAGGCGATCGTGTGATCCGGCCTGCCTCACGGTGAGGCGAGCGTGCGGTCCTGGCCTGCCCTGTGAGGGCGCGGGTCTGCGGACCGGATCCGCCTCACGGTGAGGTGAGCGTGTGCCCACGGGTCATGAGTCACGGGTTACGGTGACGGCCTTCCGGCCTCCTGGCCGCCGGTGGCCGGTGGCCGGTGGCCGGGTCGGTCACCCGCCGGCCGCCCGTCAGTTGTTGATTCCGCGGCCAGTGCCGCTGCCGCCGATGCTGTCGCTGATGCCGCCGCCGACACCGGCGCCCCTGCCGGTACCGACACGCTCGCGCCCGCGCTCGCTCATGCCCTCGCGCCCGCGCTCGCGCCTGTCTTCACGCGTGTTCTCGCGCCTGCGCTCGCCTCTGTTCTCGCGCATGTTCTCGCGCCCGCGCTCGCGCCTGTCCTCGCGCATGTTCTCGCGCCTGCGCTCGCCTCTGTCCTCGTGCCGGTAGTCCCGTCCGTACTCGCGCCGGTACTCGCGCCGGGCGCGGCACCTGTCGGGGTTCTTGTGCTCACGGCAGGGCTTCAGGACGGAGGAGGTACTGGCCGGGGTGCTCGTGGCCACGGTGCCAGCAAGGGCGGACGAGGTCGGCATCGCCGCGGGGACGATGAGAGCGGAGGCCATCATGGCTCCGGCTGCGAGGGCGTTCCTGATCATGGTCATGGCAGATCACTCCACGTCGAATCGGTGTCGAATCGGTCGAGCCCTGGGCGATGCCCGGGCTGGCGGAGCGCCGTGCCGCGCCAAGGACGACGTCGACACGATGCGTAACCTACCCTCACGGTAAGTGGGGGGAGTCGCGGGAGTCTGCTAGTGGAGCCCAAAGCCTTGGGGCGGTCAGATTACCCGGGGGTAGCGGAAAGGAACGGGAAGGGGACGATCGGTGACACTCGGCTACCGGTGCCCGCCGAAGGCTCGCGCCCCGAAAGGATGCCATAGGCGGCGGAACCGCCAGGGTTCAGTAGATCACCTTCGTCCGAGCGCCTGTTTTCGCGGGAAGAATCCCGTTGATCCGGGGTCTGCGCGGCGTCCGGGTGCCGGTTTCCCCGGCTTCGCGCGTCCGTCGCCCTGCTGGTTTTTCCGGCTTCGCGGGTTCGTCATCGTGCTGGTTTCCCTGGCCTTGCCCGTCCCCGCCCGTCCCCGCCCGTCTTCGCGTCTCCGCCCGTCCCCGCTCGTCCCCGCTCGTCTCCGCCGTCTCCGCCGTCTCCGCCTGTCTCCGCCCGTTCGTCGTCGTGCCGGCCTCTCCGTCCCTGGCCGGTGTGGCGTTCGGGCCGGTGGGCCCCGGTGTCCGGCGTCCGCGCCCGTCAGCGGGGAACGCCGGGGCCGAAGGAGGTGTGCAGGGTGGACGAGGCCACGACCCGGCCCGCGACGACGACGTGCCGGGGCGGGGCGTGCCGGGTCAGGGCCTCGCGGAGGGTTCGTCCCTCCAGGACGACCAGATCGGCGGGTGCCCCGGGCTCCAGGCGGTTGACGGGCAGCCCGGCGACCCGGGCGGCGTCGACGGTCACCATGTCGTACAGCCGCTCCAGGGCGGCGTCGGTGCGGGCGTCGAGCAGGTGTGCCGCGAGGAAGGCCACCTCCAGGAGATTGTGCCTCCCGAACGGGTAGTAGGCGTCCTCGATGTCGTCCTGGCCGAGGGCGACCGGGACCCCGGCGTCGGCCAGCCGGAAGACCGGCAGGTGGAGCGGCCCGGTGTGCGGATCGCTGACGAAACCGAGTCCCGCGGCGCGGCACAGCCCGGCCAGGCGGCGCAGGTACGGCTCCGGGTAGAGCGCCATCGCCCTGGCGTGCTGGGCGCTGCCGCGTCCGATCATGTTCCGTTCCAGCAGTTCCCGCGCCAGCATCTCGGCCGTGCGCAACCCCGGATCGCCCGCGTCGTCGACCAGCATGGCGACGCGCAGGCCGTGCCGCCGGGCGAGGTCGACCATGCGCCTCACGTGCTCGGCGGCGTCGGCGTCGGTCCACTCGATCCAGGGGATGCCACCCACCACGTCCGCGCCGAGCCGTACGGCCTCGGTGACGAGTTCCTCGGTCCCGGGTTCGCGGAGCAGGCCGTCCTGCGGGAACGCCACCACCCGCACGTCGACCAGGCCGCGGAACTCCTCGCGCAGCGCCAGCAGCGCCTCCAGCCCGGTGAGCCCCGCCTTCGGGTCGATGTCCGCGAAGGCCTGCACCGCCCGGACACCGTGCCGTACGGATTCCAGGAGCACCGGCCGGGCGCGTTCGAGGACGGATCGCACGGTCTGGCCGGTCTTGACGGCGGCGGCCGTCTCGATGGCGCCCATCGCGGCCCCCATCGCGCCCCCGGTGTACTCCGAGAGCGCGGCGGGCCCGGCGGTGTCGAGGGTGTGGACCTTGCACAGGTGCAGGTGGGCGTCCACGAACGGCTCGGTGACCAGGGCGCCGTCGGCGTCGAGGGTCACGCCGGTCGCCGGGCCGAGATCGGGGTCGTCCTCGGCGACGAGGCCGATGAGCCCGCCCGTGGCGGCCAGAGACCACCTGCCGGGACGGCCGCGCAGGGTGGCGTTCCTGATGAGGAGGTCCGGAGTGTCCATGACAGCACGGTAGAAGCATGCCGCGAGGACCGTGACGGCCAGACCTGCCAAGCCGTCGCCCGTAACCGGCTGTCCAGGTGAAAGTTTCCGGGATCGTTGACAGCTGGAAAGCGCTTTCCTATGGTGTTGCTTGTCCGCCGACACGGACGTGTTCACACATGTGAGCGGTGCGCACTCGCTGGGGGGAATCCGGAGCGCAGGTCACCCAGGCCTGCCGGACCAGCAAGGAGTTCGGCTGTGAAGAGCAGATTCGTCATGAGGGTCGCGGCCGTCGTCATCGTCGGCGCGGCCGCCGCGTCCGGATGGGCGTTCGGCACCTCCGCCGCCGCGGTCGATCCGGCACCCGGCGCCTACACCCTCGTCAACGCGAGCAGCGGCCTGTGCCTGACCGTCCCCGGTGCCAGTGGCTCCGACGGCGTGCAACTCACGCAGTCGGGCTGCGGCGCCACCGGCCAGACCTGGAACCTGACCGCCTCCGGAAGCGGATTCCAGCTCAAGGCCGCGCACAGCGGCCTGTGCGCGGGTGTCCAGGGCGCGAGCACCTCCGCCGGCAAAGCTGTCCAGCAGGAGAGCTGCTCGGGAGCCTCCTCCCAGACGTGGAACCTGACCGAGTCCGGCTCGAACTACCGGGTGGTCAACGCCAACGGCGGCAAGTGCCTCAACACCAAGGACAACTCCACCTCCCCCGGAGCCCTCGTCCAGCAGAACTCCTGCGACACCGTCGCCACCAAGCAGTGGCGGCTCGCCCCCGCGGGCGGCGGCCCCGGCCCGACGACCACCCCCACCCCCGGCCCGACCCCGACCCCGACGCCCACGATCACCCCCACCCCCGGGAACCCGGGCAACGCGAGCGGCCTGGTGGGTTTCGCGACCCTCGACAAGTATGGCCGCAACGGCACGAACGGCGGCGCGGGCGGCCAGACGGTGACCGTCGGAAACTACGCGCAGCTGGCGGCGGCCGTCGCCGACGACACCCCCCGGATCGTCCGCGTGTCGGGCACGATCACCGGTGGCGGCGCGGACATGCTGGACGTCGGGTCGAACAAGACCGTCATCGGCGTCGGGACGAACGCGACGATCAGCGGGTTCGGGCTCGACGTCAACGGGTGGGGCCCGGAGGAGGTCGCCTGGGGCGGCGACCTCTGCGACCCCGCCGAGCGGGACAGGTTCACCCACGTGCAGAACGTGATCATCCGGAACCTCTCGTTCAGGAACTCCCCGGACGACTCCGTCAACGTGCAGTGCTACTCCCACCACGTGTGGATCGACCACAACACGTTCTACCCGGCCGCCGACGGCTCGGTGGACATCAAGCGGGGATCGGACCTGGCGACGGTCTCGTACAACCGCTACGTCGGCACGGACAAGTCGATGCTGCTGGGCCACAGCGACAGCAACGGCTCCCAGGACACCGGCTACCTGAACGTCACCTACCACCACAACTGGTTCGACGGGTCGAACACCCGCCACCCGAGGGTGCGGTTCGGGTACGCCCACGTGTTCGCCAACTACGTGGACGTCAACGACTACTTCATCGGCCTGGGCGTGAACGGCAGGATCTACGCCGAGAGCAACCACGTCAAGGGCGCCAAGACGATCACCGAGGACTTCGGCAACGCGAGCCTCACCTGGGCGGGCAGCAACTACTACGACATCGCCACGATCCGGCGGGCGCAGAGCAGCGGCAGCACCATGAGCGACTGGCTGCGCGCCGACGGAGCCGTCTCGCGGCCGTCGTACTCCTACTCGGCCGGATCCGCGTCGTCCACCCCGCCGTCGGCGGGCGCCGGAGTCGGCGGCGCGGACACGATCCCCTAGGAGTCCTGTCCCCTGACGGCCCTGTTTCTTAGCGGTTCCGTACAGGTCGGGACCACTGCGCCCGATCCGGCCACCCCGGTGGCCGGATCGGAGGTGCTGGGCTCAGCTGGGCTCAGCGGCCGAGGCTGTCCAGGTGTTCCAGGAGGACCTGGACATGCCGGGTCTCCGGATGGTCGGGACCGAAGACGGCGGCAAGATCGGGAAGCAGGGCGCGGAGATCGGCCCGCGCCCTGTCCCGATCCTTCCCGATCCTGTCCCGATCGCCCGTCTTGACCAGCGGCTCACGGATCTCCCGCCGCAGCTCCGGCGTGAAGGCGTCGTGTCCGGCCGGCGAGGCCTTGACGTCGGCGAAGGACCGGTCGAGCAAGGTTGTGCCGGGATAGGCCGGAAAATGCCGGCGATCAGCTCCGAGACACCTATTTCGAGCGCGACCACCACCGAGAATTCACCGAGATCCCATCTTTGTCAGTAAATTACACAGCCAATGTCAATATCAAGCACTATGGCTGGGAAGCTACAACCACATTACCTGTCATCGTCATAAACCATCCCATGTCTTACCTTTCAGATATGTTCAATCGACCCACAAGGGTCGCGGAAGTAAGGGGTGACATGGGAAAGAAAAAGAAGACCCCCTTGGCTCACGACATCATCGACGCCGTGGCCACGGTCGCCGGTTCAACGGTCGGGGTGAAAGTCGTGGCCCTCGGAGTGGCCACCGGGCAACCGGTAGCCGGAGCGCTCGGCGGCGCCTACGCGGGCAAGAAGGTCCGGGACGAGATCAACAGCCTGAAGACTCCCGAAGGCCGCGAGAAGTGGGGCAAACGTCTGGACAACCTCGGCGAGAACACCCGAAACAATCCATGCCCCGGAGCTTGACGCTCGGCACGCGCGTAATCTCGGCACAGGCACACACAAGATCCCTCCTGTCGCCGAGTAGTGCGAGATAGACACCGGACGGCCGGAGACCTCATTCCGCAGAGCCGAAGTCTCCGGCCGTCCAGGACCCGCTTGGAGTCGAGGTCACAAGGTCACGGATTCCTCCACCTCCTCCGCTTCCTCCGAATGGTTCCCCGTCGCCCCGGGGTGTCGGCGCCTCGTGGGCGCCCGTGCTCGGCACGGGTTCCAGACGCGCGCGAGGATCGCCGCGACCGCCTCATGGCCGGGAAGCGACCTCCTGGAGGATCTTCGCCACCCGTTCCACGTCGGCCTCCGTAGTACGCCAGTTGCTGAACGCTGCACGCAGCGCGGGCACCCCCTCGTGGACGGTCGGCGTGAGGAAGGCCTCGCCGGACGCGGTGATCGCGTCGACCACCTCGTCGATCCGGGCGGGGGAGGGGGAGCCGGTGAGGGTGAAGCAGACCACGTTGAGCCGGACGGGGGCGAGCAGCCGGTAGGCGGGCATCGCGGCGATCCGCTCGCCGAGCCCGGCGGCGAGGGCGACGTCGCGCCGGACGATCTCCGCGTGCCCCTCGCGCCCGTACGCGGCCAGGGTGAACCAGGCGGGCAGCGCGCGCAGGCGCCGGGAGTTCTCCGGCGTGAGGTGCACGAAGTCGGGGTCGTCGCCCACCGGGCCGAGGTAGGCGGCGGAGTTGCGGAAGACGCGGGTCTGCAGGTCGCGGCGGCGGGTGAACTGGATCGCGCTGTCATAGGGCACGTTCAGCCACTTGTGCAGGTCCACGCAGACCGAGTCGGCCTCGCCGAGGCCCGCGACGAGGTGGGCGTGCCCCGGGGAGAGCGCGGCGAAGGCGCCGAACGCGGCGTCCACGTGCAGCCAGAACGGGTGGTGCTCGCGCAGGGCCGCGATGGCGCGCAGGTCGTCGAAGTCGACGGTGTTCACCGTGCCGGAGTTGGCGACCACGATCGCCGGGGCTCCGTCCAGCCGGTCGAGCTCCTCGGCGAGCCGGGCCACGTCCACCGCCTCCCGCCCGGGCAGCAGGCCGACCCGCCGGATCGCCGACCGGCCCAGCCCGAGCATGGACAGCGACTTGACGACGCTGGAGTGCGGGCTTCCGGACAGCACCGTCACCGGCCCGAGCGCGGCCACGCCCTCCTCGGCCACCGACACGCCGCGCCGCTCGCCCAGCCACTCCCTGGCGATCGCCAGGCCCGCGAAGGTGGACATGGTCGCGCCGCTGACGAACGTCCCCTCGTGCTCGGACGGCAGGCCGAAGAGATCGCGCAGCCAGGCGACCGCCTCCCGTTCGAGGTCCGGGGCGAGCGAGTCGAGGCCCGAGGTGGGGTTCTGGTCGAGGGTGCCGGTCAGCCAGTCGCCCGCCAGCGCGGCGGGCGTCACGCCTCCCGTGACGAAGCCCAGATAGCGGGGGCCCGCACCGGCCGCGAAGCCCGGCTCCCACCGCTTCGCGAACTCCTCCATCGCCCCCTCCAGGCCGATCCCCGCCTCCGGCAGGGGCGCGGGCGCGGGGCGCACCGGTGCCCGCGCCACCGGTCGATCGTCGAGCCCGCCGAGGAGGCGCACCGCGTACGCTCGGGTGGCCTCCAGCAGCTCGGGGACGCGGGCGTGGTCGGCCCCGAGCGACCCGCGTGTTCCCCCTGATGTCCCGGTTTCCTCCGGTGCGCCGATTCCCTCCGGTATGCCGGGCAGGTGGTCGCCAGCGGGCGATGATCCGGGAATGCGCGGGGTGCCCGCTTCGTCTCTGGCGTCCATTCTCCGACGCTACGACGCCGGCCGGCCATCTGGCGAACGGCCCGGGACCCGGGTGCGGACGGCGCCCTCCTGCGCCGCCAAGACGGCCTGGCGCCGTGGCTACGCCCCGGCGGCGCGTCCGGCGAGAGCCTCACGGGGAAGGCCGGGACGAGGCCCGGCCTTCTCTCCTTCGGCCTCGCCTCGCCCCGGCTGACCCGCTCCGGAGGCCGTACGTGGTGGCGCGGCCCCGCGCCGTGGTCAGGTGTCGAGAAGTCGTGGTCAGGCCAGGAAGGAGATGGACGGGCGGACCCGGCCCGCCTCGCACAGGGCCCAGCGCATCCGGCTCGCGTACGCCTCCGGGTGGTCTCCGGCCTCCTGGGCGACGAGGGCGGCGCAGTCGGAGAGATCGGCGTGGCAGGCACGGATCCGGCCTTCGATGATCATGCGAACCTGGTCCGGTGAGGGGTGGTCGGAGGCCTGCAGCGTGGAGACGAAGAGGAGCTGTGCCAGGTCGGACACGTTCATCAGGGTCGTCATCACGTGATCCTTTCCCGGGAGGCGCGGAGGTCCTGCGGAACCTCGATCGCGTCCCCGTCGGTAGTTCGGCCCGTGTTCACCTTCTATCGTCTCTCCCGGCACTGACATTTTCGCCCCTTAGCCGACCCCTGGGACCCCTGTTTTCCGGCGAATAATGAGATGTGATGCGCGGCGGCGGTCGCTACCGTTGTAAACGCCTCGGGGTTCGGAAACGAAACCGGTCGTCCAACGCGAGAAGAACATCGTGGGAAGAGCATGATGAAAGAGCATCGCGGAAGCACGCCGGAGCCGTCTCCGGAATACGAGGCCCCGACAACTGGATACGCGCTTCCCCGGTGCGAAGGCAGCGGTTACTTCGCTCTCCAAAGCGAGGGTCCGGGTTCGACTCCCGGCTCCGGCCTCGGCCGGTGTGGTGTAACGGCAGCACGTCAGAGACCGTGGCCGATCTTGATCTCGGGGAAGACCATGAATTCATATCGACCTCCCCGGTGCGAAGGCAGCGGTTACTTCGGTATGGGACCGAGTGGTCCGGGTTCGACTCCCGGCGCGCCGCCCGACTCGTGCGGCGTGTGGTGTAAGGGCAGCACGCTTTCGTTCCGTCGCCGGCTTCGATCTCGGGGAGGTTCGGTGAAACGTCCACGCGCCTCCCGGTGCGCCGGTCGCGGTTACTTCCAGGTTCGATTCCTGGCGGCTCCACTCAGCGGGGCCGCCGCCCGCCAGGCCGGGCGACCGCGGTCACCTCGATCTCGGGAGGCGTACGGCCTCACACACGTGCCCGGTGCGCAGGGGAGGGTTACTTCCACTGTTAACGGGGCGGTCGCCGGTTCGAGTCCGGTCGCGGTTCCGGCCGCGTAGCTCAGCCAGGAAGAGCACCTTGTCACCTTCCTCGCCTTCGACCTCGGGCACGCCGTGTGAAGCACGTCCAGACGAAGAAGACGAAGAAGGAGCACTCCCGGCGCGCGGCCCACGGGTGACGTACGGAATTCGCAGAGAAAGGCCCGTCCATGTCCAAGTTCAACACCGCGACCAACCGGCCGGCCGTCTCCAGCCCGGTCAGGACCGAGCGTGTTCCCTCCGGGCTCACCCACGAGGGCGCCCCCGGATACGCCCGCGACGCCAAGGGCGAGCTCTTCCTCCTCGCGGTGTCGAACATGGTCGGCGAGAACACCTTCTACGAGAAGGCCGGTGACCGCGACGACCGGTTTCGCCGGCTCGTCCACCAGGTCGCGGTCGAGGACGGCGAGTGGATGGCCCGCTTCCTTCCCTGGCTGCGCGGTGAGGCGAACATGCGGACCGCCTCGCTCGTCGCCGCGCTGGAGTCGGTCAGGGCGCGGCTCGCCGGGGGCCTGCACGGCCTCAACCGGCAGCTGGTGGACGGCGTCCTTCAGCGCGCCGACGAGCCCGGCGAGGCCCTCGCCTACTGGACGTCCACGTACGGGCGGGCGATCCCCAAGCCGGTCAAGCGCGGCGTCGCCGACGCCGTCCGGCGCCTGTACACCGAGCGCGGCCTGCTCAAGTACGACACCGGCGCCAGGGGCTTCCGCTTCGCCGACGTCATCGACCTCGTCCACCCCGCCCCGGCGGCGGACAAGGCGTGGCAGGGCGAGCTGTTCGCGCACGCCCTGGATCGCAGGCACGGCCGCGACAAGCCGATCCACGACGCGCTGGCGACGCTGCGCGCCCGCGCGGGGCTGGCGCTCCTGCCGGTCGAGTCGCGACGCGCGGTCCTGGCCGACCCCGGACGCCTGCGCGCCGCGGGCATGACCTGGGAGGCGCTCGCCGGATGGCTCCAGGGCCCGATGGACCGCGAGGCGTGGGAGGCGATCGTCCCGTCGATGGGCTACATGTCCTTGATCAGAAACCTGAGGAACTTCGACGAGGCCGGTGTCTCCGACGAGGTGGCGGGACGAGTCGCCGCGAAGCTCGCCGACCCCGGTGAGGTCGCCGGGTCGCGGCAGCTGCCGTTCCGGTTCTACTCCGCGTACCGCAACGCGCCGAGCACGCGCTGGGGTCACGCCCTGGACAGGGCGCTCACGCTCGCCACGGGAAACGTGCCGTCGTTCGGCGGGCGCACCCTCGTCCTCGTGGACACGTCGGCGTCGATGACCTCCGGCGCGGTCTCGGCACGCTCGACCGTCACGCCCGTCCAGGCGGCGGCGCTGTTCGGGGTGACGCTCGCCGCCCGCGGCGAGCGGGTGGACCTGTACGGATTCGCCGACGGCGTGTTCCGCCACAGGATGGGCCGGCGCGCGTCGGTCCTGAGGGAGATGGACCGGTTCTGCGGGCGCGTCGGCGAGGTCGGCCACGGCACGCAGATCGCCGCCTCGCTCCGGCGCGCCTACCGCGGGCACGACCGGGTCGTCATCCTGTCCGACATGCAGACCATGAGCGGCCACTACGGCGACGAGGTCACCCGCGCGGTGCCGGAGCGCGTCCCGATGTACGGCTTCAACCTGCAAGGTTACCGGCGGGCGGCGATGCCGACCGGCTCGGGCGACCGCCACGAGTTCGGCGGCTTCTCCGACGCGTCGTTCCGGCTGATCCCGCTGCTGGAGAGGGGACGCGACGCGAGCTGGCCGTTCTGACCCGGGCAGCCGGTCCGCCCTTCCCGGGCGCGGCCGGCTCGCTCCGGCCGTCACCACGGCCCGGCCGGACGCTTCGGCGAGGCGGTCGGGCCGACGTCGATCAGGCAAGAGGTCAGGAAAGAGATCGGGAAAGAGATCGGGGGGGAGACCGCCTGACCGATATCCGCCCGGCCGTCCGGTCGTCGTGATCTTTACTGGGTTTCATCGCAACTGTGTTCACATCTGTCACGCGGGTGAGCGCCCGTTTCGCGAACAAGCCGCCGACATTCTGGAATGATCGCTGGATATCCTGTCGGACATCGAGACTGACGGACAGTGACTGATGCCCCCCATCGATCAAATCACCGCCTTCGCATCGGACCAGCCGGTTCTCACGGTCATCATCGGCGTGTTCGCCCTCGTCCTCCTGGTCGTGGCGTATTTCGTGCTGCGCGCGATCCAGCGCCTGGCGGTCCGCTTCTACCATCGTCACGTCGCGCCCCGTCCGGCGGAGGACATCCTCACCATCGTCGCCGCCAGCATCGCGACGGGTGTCTCCGCCCAGGGCATGTGGCGTTTCTCCGGTGACGTGCTCGGCTTCGACGGCCCCCTGCGGCTGCTGCTCTTCGCCTTCATCGAGGTCGCCGTCATCACCAGCGCCGTCCGGGCGCGCCGCAACATGCGGGAGAACTTCTCCGCGGGCATCGACGGCGTCGCCGTGTGGGCGCTCACCGGTCTGACGGCCGTGCTGTCGAGCATGGACGCCCGCAGTGCCGCCGAGGCCATCTTCCGGCTCGCCGCCCCCCTGGTGGCGGCGTGGCTGTGGGAGCGCGGCATGGCGATCGAACGCCACCGCATCACCGGGCGTGCCCGCATCAACTGGCGGATCACCCCCGAGCGCGCGCTGGTCCGCGTCGGGCTGGCCGAGGTCAGCGACCGTACGGCCAGCGAGGTCGACGCCCACCGCAGGCTGACCCGGGTCGCGCTGGCGGCCAAGCGGGCCCGCGCGCTCCGTGCCTCGGGGGCGTCCGACAGGAAGATGCGCGTGGCCCTCACCAAGCTGGACCGTGCCATGGACCGGGCGGTGGAGCACAGCGGCCTCGCGGTCGACTCCGCGCGCCAGGAGGCGCTGCTCTCCCAGATCGGCGCCCTCTACAACACCTCCGCCCTGATCGACCTGACCCCGCCCGTGCCGTGGGCGGAGCCCGAGCGTCCCGCGGTGGCGGTCGGCCCCGCGGCGCTGCGGCCCCCGGTCGACGATGACGACGACGAGCTCCATGTGCTGGACGTCCCGCCGCCGATCGTCGACACGGCGCAGCGCGCGGCCCTGATGCGCGCCGCGCGGGAATACTGGGACAAGCAGATCGAGCGGAAGTTCGTGCCCCGCGCGGCCGACATCGCCCACGAGACCGGCGTCTCCCTGGCCAGCGCCCGCGAGTACCGGGCCCTGTGGAAGCTGGAGCCCAAGGCTCACGCGCTGCTGGAGGCCGCCTTCCACGAGCACGGGATCGTCGACACCGGCACCTTCCCCGCGATCGAGACCGAGCACGTCCTGACCGTGAACGGCTCCTCACCCGGTCGCTGACCCCACCGTGGGGCAACGGGCCGTGGAGGGAGTCGTCCACGGCCCGCCGGTCCCTCCGCCCGCGCCCGGACCTCACGAGGGTCACCCCGGCCGACGATCTCGCGGCCGGGGCCCCGGAGCCGTGTCCCCGTCGTTCCCGCCGTTCCCGTCGTTCCTGCGGATCCCGACACCCGCGCCGACCCCGCCGCTCGCCCGGTGAGGCCGGTGAGGCCGCCCGGTGAACCGCCCGCTCGGCTCACCGGGTCAGGTCGCCCGCTCAGGCCGACTCGCGCACGATGAGGGTCGTGGGCAGTATCACCGGCTCCAGGTTCTCCGCGCCGTCGATCAGGGCGAGCAGCAGGCGTACGGTCTCCTCGGCGACCCGTTCCAGGGACTGCCGGACGGTGGTGAGCGGCGGGTGGGTGGTGAGCGCCACCGCGGAGTCGTCGAAGCCGCCCACCGCGACGTCCTCGGGCACCCGCCGCCCGGCGGCGCGCAGGGCGGAGAGCGCGCCCGCGGCCATCAGGTCGGAGGCGACGAATACCGCGTCGATGTCGGGGGCGCGCTCCAGCAGCCGGGCCATCGCGCTCTCCCCGCCCAGCTGGGTGTAGTCGCCGTGCTCGATGAGTCTCCTGCTCGCCTTCCTGCCGAGGATGTCGGCGAAACCCTCCAGCCGCAGCGCGCCGCCGGGGGTGTCGAGCGGGCCGGTGATGGTGACGATCCGTTCGCGGCCCAGTCCCACCAGGTAGCGGGTCATCTGCGGGCGCCCTCGCGGTCGTCGGCAGCCGCGTAGGGGATCACGTTCTCCCGCCCGATGACGGCCCCCTGGGCGACGGCGGCCACCGGGATGTCCACCAGCGCGTCCACCAGCCTGTCGCCGGCGTGGGTGGAGACCAGGAAGGCCCCGTCGGCGTGGCCGCCGCGCAGGTAGCGGATCACCCGGTCGCGGTCGCCGTCGTTCCCGGCGATCATCATCACCAGCGACACGTCCCGCTCGGCGAGCCTCCGGCTGGCGGTGCGCAGCAGCACGCTGTAGGTGGGATCCTTACCGGCGGGCCGGTCGGCGATGCTGCGCGACGTGATGAGCGTGGTGCAGGCCGTGCCCGGCGGGCGCGGGCTCGGCGCCGTCTACTGGGAGCCCACCTGGACCGCGGTGGCCGGCAACGGCTGGGACCCGGCCGACCCGTCCTCGGGCAACGGCCGGGAGAACCAGGCGCTGTTCGACTTCACCGACAGGGCGCTGCCCGCGCTCACCCAGTTCGCCCACCAGTGACCCTCGCGACCGTACGGCGGTGATCCTCGTGACCGCGCGGCGGGATGCCCCTTCCGCGCGGTCGTCGTGAGAGCGGGTCGTCGTAAAAGCGGGTCGGCGCGAAAGCCGGTGGCCGGACCCCACGGGGTCCGGCCGGAAAGCTTGTGGCCGGGCCCCGCCGGGGCCCGGCCACGCTCGGCTGTCGCCGCCTCCCGGATCGGACCCGGGTCAGGTGCGGGTCAGACGTGGGACGGAGTACGCGTCAGATGGAGATCCGGCCGGCACCGGCGCCGCCGGTCACGATCGACTTGACGCTGGAGGCGCCGTCGAGGGAGTAGGAGTAGGGGATGGAGGCCACGCTGCCGCCGGCCTGGCCGCTGCCGGAGTTGA
Source organism: Streptosporangium heterodermiicola (assembly GCF_051390675.1). Classification (NCBI taxonomy): domain Bacteria; kingdom Bacillati; phylum Actinomycetota; class Actinomycetes; order Streptosporangiales; family Streptosporangiaceae; genus Streptosporangium; species Streptosporangium heterodermiicola. The sequence continues at coordinate 66,480 of NZ_JBPJSR010000015.1, read as the reverse complement.
CGAAGTGGTTGTTGCGGGCGACCAGGGTGCCCGGCCCCGAGTCACCCTCGCCGAGGTGGTACGGGTCGTCGGTGTTCTCGAAGTAGTTGCCCTCGACCAGGACGCCCGCGCCCTCGGTGGAGGCCACACCGTAGCCGCCGACGTTGCCGTAGTAGTTGTTGTAGACGTGCACCGGGTTGCCGAAGCGCACGCGCGGATGGCGCTGGGTGCTGCCGTCGAACCAGTTGTGGTGGTACGTCACCCGCAGGTGCCCGCGGTCCTCGCCGCCGTTGCCGTCGTCGTGGCCGAGCAGCATGGACTTGTCGTGGTTGGTGACCTTGTTCCAGGAGATGGTCACGTAGTCGCTGGCCCGCTTGACGTCCACCGCGCCGTCGTAGCCGTTGCTGAAGGTGTTGTGGTCGATCCAGACCCGGGTCGAGTACTGGACCTGGATGCCGTCGTCGTTCCAGTCACGGAAGGACAGGTTGCGGACGATGACGTTGGACGCCCGGGAGATGTTGAAGCCGCAGCCCGCGATGGTGGCGCCCGAGTTGCCGATGATCGTCTTGTTGGAGCCGACCGTGAGCATCCCGGAGCAGGAGATCGTGCCCGACACCCGGATGACCGCCGCGCCGCTCGACGAGAGCGCGCTGCTCAGCGCCGAGGAGCTGCTGACCGTGGTGGGCGGGGTGCCGCCGCCGCCGGTGGTGCCGCCGCCCTGGGTCGCCCAGCCGACGAGGCCGCCCGGGTTGCCGGGGGTGGGGGTGACCGTGGGCGTCGGGCCGGGGGTGGGGGTGGTCGTCGGGCCGGGGGTGGGGGTGGTCGTCGGGCCGGGGCCGCCGCCCGCGGGGACGAGCCGCCACTGCTTGGTGGCGACGGTGTCGCAGGAGTTCTGCTGGACGAGGGCTCCGGGGGAGGTGGAGTTGTCCTTGGTGTTGAGGCACTTGCCGCCGTTGGCGTTGACCACCCGGTAGTTCGAGCCGGACTCGGTCAGGTTCCACGTCTGGGAGGAGGCGCCCGAACAGCTCTCCTGCTGGACAGCTTTGCCGGCGGAGGTGCTCGCGCCCTGGACACCCGCGCACAGGCCGCTGTGGACGGCCTTGAGCTGGGTGCCGCTCCCGGTCACGGCCCAGGACTGCCCCGAGCCGCCGCAGCCGCTCTGGGTGAGCTGGACGCCGGTGGACGAGCTGGCTCCGGGAACGGTCAGGCACAGGCCGCTGCCGTTGTTCACCAGGTTGTAGTTTCCCGCCGCGGGCGCGGCGGCGGAGGCGGCGGAGACGCCGGCCACCGTTCCCGACAGGGCGAGGGCGGCGACCGCGACGAGAACGCCGGCCGCCTTCCCGTTGATTCTGTACAGCACAGTCGAGCTCCTTGCTGGTCCGGCAGGCCGGTACGCCTGCGGTTCGGAGTCCCCCCAGCGAGCACTCGCCGTTCACATATGCGATCCGCGTACATGTGAGCGAACAACCCACAAGTTAGGTAAGCGCTTTCCCGCTGTCAAGCCGGGCATGAAAGTTTCATGACGGACGCTGTCACCCGACCGTCCTCGCCACGCCCGCGACCAGCGGAGGGCGTGCGGAGCGAGCCCTGACGGGCGTGCATGGAATGCCGGAAAGGTCCGGCCTGCCTAGGCGCCGGAGGCCGGGAAGGTCCGGCCTGTCTCCGTGCCGGTGGCCGGGAAGGCCTGGCGGGCCTCGGCGCCGGCGTCCGGGAGGGTTCTAGTCGACCTCGGCGCTGCCGTTGACGCGGAGCTTGCGGCGGGCGCGGTCGTAGAAGCTCTTCGGGCCGAGCCTGACCACCCAGGCGGCGGCGCGGATCGCGGTGACGCCGAGCCCGTCCCCGGGCGTGAGGTGCGCGGCCACCGTGCCGTCCACCTCCACGGCCAGCCGGCCGCTCGTCGGCAGCAGGTCGAGCACGACCCGCTCGTCGGCCGACAGCACGATGGCCCGGTTGAACGACGAGTGCGCCGCCGCGGGGACCACGAGGAACCCCTCGACCGTCGGCGACACGATGGGGCCGCCCGCGGAGAAGCTGTAGGCGGTCGACCCGGTGGGAGTGGCCACGATCACCGCGTCGGCCGCGTAGCGCACGAAGGGGTGCCCCTCCACGGTGATCGACACCGCCGACAGCCCGTCCCCCGGTATCCGCACCAGGGCGATGTCGTTGAACGCGGTCACCGCGGTGCCGTCGGGCAGGGTCGCTTGCACCGCCATGCGCGGCTCGACCGTGTAGGCGTGGCTGTCGATGGCCGACAGCGCGGGGGGCAGCTCGTCGACGTCGATCTCCGCGAGGAACCCCAGCTTGCCGAGGTTGACGCCGAGGACCGGGGTCTGCCGCCCCGAGATGAGGCGCATGGTGCGCAGCATCGTGCCGTCGCCGCCGAGGCTGACGAGCAGGTCGGCGCGGTCGACCAGGGTGGCGCCGTCGACCGACACCGCGCTGCAGTCGATGCGCCCGACCTCGTCGGGCAGCCCCAGCACCGTGACGTCGCGGGCGCGGGCCCACTCCACGATCGTGTCGATGGCCACCTTCGAATCGCGCTGCGGGTGCAGAACCAGCCCCACGGTCTTGACCATCCCCATGCCCCACACTGTACGGTGCCCGCCACCGGACCCGTACGCCGCGCTCCCGGACGACGATCTCCCGCCCGCCCGTCGGACCGGAGCGCGTGCCCGGAGCCGGGACGACCGGGTGCGGCGAGGGCGAGGGGGCGGTCAGTTCTGGCGGCGTTCCTTCATCCGCGCCTCGTGGAGGTGGCGGCGCCCGCCCGCGAGCCGTTCCCTGACCCGTCTCTCCACGCCGGTGAAGACGTCGTGGTAGCCGTCCTCGTACTCCTCGACGATCTGGAAGGTCCAGTGGCCGGGGATGACGTCGAGGCCGATCAGCTCGCGGGTCACCAGGTCGGCCATCTCGGGGTGGCCCGCCGCGCGCAGCAGCTCCACGGCCTCGTCGAGCTGCAGATCGGCGTGGCCGGTCAGCTGGTGGAAGGAGTAGAGGTGCCCGCGGGCCCTCTCGGTCGTCTCCAGCGCCTCGGAGAGCTTTCCCAGGGCCTCGGCGGTGGCGTCGTCGACGTCGTGGGACGAGGCGTCCGCCGAGGTCCGTGAGGAGGCCGGATCCGGCCGTACGTCGTGGGTCACTCGATCTCCTCCTCGCGGGGCACGACGAGCCAGGGGCAGCGTGATCGCCGATCGGCCGCATGCCCTCTGAGCTGTGGGAACGTGTCACTACCCCGCGTGGGAGGGGTGAATCGCCGGCCGCTCGCGCCGTTGTCCCAAGGACCGGGCGCGCCCGCGGACAGAGAGGTGTTCTTGAGTGAACACACAGTGAAATGCCAGGAAAGGTGACTACCCTCCCTGGGCATGGACTGGCAGCGCAAGGCAAACGACACCCTTGTCAGGCTGACCGGATTCCAGCTTAACCGAGTAGGGAAAGTTGGTCCACCGGTGGCCCCGGGGAGGCCCGCGGTCGCGGAGGAGTCGTTCAGGCCGCCCGCCGACCCGAGGATCGACCGGCTGCTGGTCGCCCCGATCTTCATCCTCTCGCCGGTGAGGTCGGGATCCACGCTCCTGAGGGCACTGCTCAACGCCCACTCCATGCTGCACGCCCCGCACGAGCTGCACGTGCGCAGGCTCCGGGTGGAGTTCGGCACCTCGCTGGCGGAGAAGGCCATGGGGGCGCTCGGGCACGAGCGGACCGACCTGGAACACCTGCTGTGGGACCGCGTGCTCCACCGCGAGCTGGTCGGGAGCGGCAAGACGTTCGTCGTGGACAAGACGCCGGCCAACGCCTTCGCGTACCGGCGCATCGCCGCGTGCTGGCCGGACGCCCGGTTCGTCTTCCTGCTGCGCCACCCGGCGTCCGTCGCGAGCTCGTGGTACGAGGCCGGCGCGGGCAAGAGGACGCCCGAGGAGGCGGCGCTCGACGCCCTGCGCTACATGAAGGCCGTACAGCGGGCGCGGGGGGCCCTCAGCGGGTGCACCGTGCGCTACGAGGACCTGACCGCCGACCCCGGGACCGAGGCGCGCCGCCTCTGCGACTTCCTCGGCGTCCCCTGGGAGCCGGAGATGCTGGCGTACGGCGAGCAGGCCGTGCTGGAGAAGGGGCTCGGCGACTGGAAGGACAAGATCCGCTCGGGGAGCGTGCAGCCCGCGCGCGACCTGCCGGGGGAGAGGGAGATCCCGGAGTCGCTCAGGCCGATGTGCGAGAGCTGGGGATACCTGCCGCGCGCCGCGGAGCCCACGTGACGTCACCCGGGACCCCCGGGGTCTCCGAACCCATGAAGATCCGCTACATGCTCCTGCACGCGTACGGCATGGGCGGGACGATCCGCACGGTGATCAACCAGGCGAACGCGATGGCCGCCGCCGGGCACGAGGTAGAGATCGTCAGCGTGGTGCGCCGGAGGGAGAGACCCCAGTTCCCGATCGACGCGCGCGTCCGCCTGCTGGCGCTGTCGGACCAGCGGGACGGCAGGCCCTCGGACTCGGTGGGGCGCAGGGCCTGGCGGCGGATCCGCGGCAAGATCGTGCCCGCCGGGGAGTTCGCGGCCTCCTACTTCACCGAGCGCGTGGAGCGGGCCGTCATCGACCACGTCTCCGCGCTCCAGGACGGCATCCTGGTCACCACCCGTCCCGCGCTGAACCTCATCTCCGCCCGGCGCGCTCCCGCGAGCGTCGTCAGGATCGCCCAGGAGCACATGAACCTGGCCACCCACCCCGAGGCGGTCCGGGCGGCGATCGCCCGCCACTACGGGAACCTGGACGCGGTGGCCGTGCTCACCGGGACCGACAGGAGGGAGTACCAGGCGCTCCTGCCCGGCACCCCCGTCGTGCGCATCCCCAACGCGGTCGGCCCCGTGCGGCGGCCGCCCTCCTGGCAGGAGGACAGGCTCGTGGTCGCGGCCGGGCGGCTCGTCGGGCAGAAGGGCTTCGACCTGCTGATCCCCGCGTTCCGCAAGGTCGTCGACCGTCACCCCGACTGGCGACTGCGGATCTACGGCACCGGCCCGAAGAAGGACGCGCTGCGCGAGCTCCTGAAGGAGCACGGGCTGAGTGACAACGTCACCCTGATGGGACGGACCGGCCGTCTCGACGAGGAGCTGGCCAAGGCCTCCTTCTACGTGCTCAGCTCGCGGTTCGAGGGCCTGCCGATGGTGATGATCGAGGCGATGACCCAGGCGCTGCCCGTCGTCGCCTTCGACTGCCCGACCGGCCCGGCCGACGTGCTCACCCCCGGGATCGACGGGCTGCTCGTCCCTCCCCGGGACGTCGACGCGCTGGCGGCGGCGATGATCCGGCTCATCGAGGACCGGGGGCTGCGGGAGCGGATGGGAGCCGCCGCCGTCGTCACCGCGCGCGACTACACGCCCGAAGTGGTCATGCCGCTCTGGGAGAACCTGTTCGCCGAACTCCTGGGCCGCGCACCGGAACCGCCACGCTGATCGGTTCTGCCGGTTTTTCGTCTTTTGTTGGACATGTCGCCCAGGACGGTTTTTCGCCTTTTCGTCACATGTGCTTCGGGGTGATCCGGAGGATTTTTCGCGCCGCGCGGAAGGGGGTTTCCGGGGCGCCCTGCCGGTCTTCGAGGATACGCAGCACAATGTCTGAAATAACGGATATTCCCAGCTCACAACCCGGCCACGTGAACCGGGTCGCCGATATAAATAAGACATTCACTATTTTTCGGGCATTTGGCGGTAGCGGCTTTGTTGATTATCGGCCGGATCGTATTCAATGCTTGACAAGATATTTAAGGGCAACCCAAAATTGGGGCGTCCACGGTGGCGGGCCGCATCCGGCTCCGCGCATCGGGGGGTCAACGATTCTGCCGTTTCTGTCGCGGGTAATTGACGTTCCCCCCTGGTTGTTCCATGTCTTCTTCCCCTGTCAGTACGAGTACGGATCGGTGGTGTGTTGTGACGGAGTTCGAGGCTGGCCGGTCGCAGCTGAGTCTGAGTACGGACGCCGCGCGTAACCTGGCGACGACGACCAAGTCGACTCCCCAGATGCAGGAGATCACCTCGCGGTGGCTGCTGCGGATGCTCCCCTGGACGCAGGTCTCGGGCGGCACCTACCGGGTCAACCGGCGGCTGACCTACACGATCGGCGACGGGCGGGTGAGCTTCACCAACTCCGGGTCGCAGGTGGCGGTCATCCCGGCCGAGCTGTGCGAGCTGCCCCTGCTGCGCGGGTTCGACGACTCCGACGTCCTCGACGCGCTGGCGGGCCGGTTCGTCCAGCGGGACTTCCAGGCCGGTGACGTGCTCGTGGAGGCGGGGCGGCCCGCCGACGAGGTCGTGGTCATCGCGCACGGCAAGGTCAACAAGGTCGGCACCGGCCCGTACGGCGACGAGATCGTGCTGACCGTGCTGGCCGCGGGCGACCACTTCGGCGACGACGCGCTGGTCGGCGAGGGGGGCGAGTGGCCGTTCACCGCCAGGGCGGCCACCGGCGGCACGGCGATGGTCCTGCCCCGGCAGGCCTTCCTGGAGGTGGCCGAGCAGGCGGAGACGCTCCAGGCCCACCTGCGGCAGCGGGAGACGGCCGCCCAGGGGCCGCGGAACAAGTACGGCGAGGCCGCCGTCGAGGTGGCCGCCGGGCACGCGGGGGAGGCCGACCTGCCGGGTACGTTCGTCGACTACGAGCTCTCCCCGCGCGAGTACCAGCTGAGCGTCGCGCAGACGGTCCTGCGGGTGCACAGCCGGGTGGCCGACCTCTACAACGACCCGATGGACCAGATCGAGCAGCAGCTCCGGCTCACGATCGAGGTGCTGCGCGAGCGGCAGGAGCACGAGCTGATCAACAACCGCGAGTTCGGGCTGCTGCACAACGCCGACCTCAAGCAGCGGATCCACACCCGCACCGGCCCGCCCACCCCCGACGACCTCGACGAGCTGCTCAGCCGCCGCAGGAGCACGAGCTTCTTCCTCGCCCACCCGCACGCCATCGCCGCCTTCGGCCGCGAGTGCAACGCGCGCGGCCTCTACCCGCAGGGCGTCGACGTCGGCGGCAGCGGGGTGCCCGCCTGGCGTGGCGTCCCCATCTTCTCCTGCAGCAAGATCCCCATCACCGAGACCCGCACCACCTCGATCCTGGCCATGCGCGTCGGCGAGGACAACCAGGGGGTCATCGGCCTGCACCAGACCGGCATCCCCGACGAGTACCAGCCCAGCCTGTCGGTCCGCTTCATGGGCATCAGCGAGAAGGCGATCATCTCCTACCTGGTGAGCGCCTACTACTCCGCCGCCGTCCTGGTGCCCGACGCGCTCGGAATCCTGGAAGACGTCGAGATCGGGCACTGAGGACGGTTGAGGCCGGGCCTCGGACCGGCCGCCGAGCGAGGGAGAGCGAGCATGACGACCATCGAGATGTCGACGGACGGGCGGTCCGCGGGCGAGGTGCTGGCCTGGAGCCGGGACATGGTCGAGGCGACCCTGCGCCCGGCGGCCGACACGCTGCCCGCGTCGATGAGGCGCATCGCCGGATACCACTTCGGCTGGTGGGACGAGCGGGGCCGGCCGTCCACGACCGGCGGGGGCAAGGCGATCCGCCCCGCGCTGGCCCTGCTGTCGGCCGAGGCCGTCGGCGGCACCGCCGTCTCGGCGCTCCGGCCGGCGGCCGCCGTCGAGCTGGTGCACGACTTCTCCCTCCTGCACGACGACGTGATGGACGGTGACCGGACCCGCCGCCACCGCCCCACGGCCTGGGCCGTCTTCGGTGTCAGCCCGGCCATCCTGGCCGGTGACGCGCTGCTGACGCTCGCCTTCGACGTGCTCGCGACCGGAGGGCACCCGGTCACCGCCGAGGCGACCCGGATCTTCAGCACCGCGGTCCAGGAACTGCTGGACGGCCAGAGCGCGGACGTCTCCTTCGAGGAGCGCCAGGACGTCGGGCCCGCCGAGTGCATGAGCATGGCGGCCGGCAAGACCGGGGCCCTGCTGGGGTGCGCCTCCGGGCTCGGCGCCCTGTTCGGCGGTGGCGGCCCCGAGCAGGTCGAGCACTTCGTCGCCTTCGGCAGGGACCTGGGGCTGGCGTTCCAGCTCGTCGACGACCTGCTGGGCATCTGGGGAGACCCCGAGGCGACCGGCAAGCCGGTCCACTCGGATCTGCGCAGCCGCAAGAAGTCCGTCCCGGTCGTCGCGGCCCTGACCTCGGGCACCCCGGCCGGGCGGGAGCTGGCCGGGCTCTACCACCGGGAGCGGCCGTTCTCCGACACCGAGCTGGTCCGCGCGGCCGAGCTCGTCGAGGCCGCGGGCGGGCGGGCCTGGACCCAGATGGAGGCCGACGAGCTGCTCGCCCGGGCCCTGCGCCACCTGGTGGCGGCGGGCGCGCTGTCCAGGCCCGCCGCCGAGCTGACCACCCTCGCCCGTCTCGTCACCCGCCGCGACCACTGACCGGAGCTGGTCTTACGGCGATCGCGCGCCAGCCGAAAGCTCTCGGCCGAGGGCTCTCGGCCGAGGGCACACGAACGAGAACTCCCGGGTGAGGGCGCTCGGACGGGCGCCTCCGGGGCGGCGTGCTCAGACGAAGGCGCTCGTGCCGGTGATCGCCCGTCCCACGATGAGGGTGTTGATCTCGCGCGTCCCCTCGTAGGAGTAGATCGCCTCGGAGTCGGCCACGAACCGGCCGACGTCGTAGTCGAGGACGATGCCGTTGCCGCCCAGGATCTCCCTGGCCCATCCCACCGCCTCGCGCATCCGTGCCGTGCAGAAGGCCTTGGCCATGGCCGAGTGCTCGTCCTTGTAGACACCCGCGTCCTGGAGCTGTGCCAGCCGCACCACCATGCCCAGCGAGCAGGTGACGTTGCCCAGCATCCGCACGAGGAGGTCCTGCACGAGCTGGAAGCCCGCGATCGGCCTCCCGAACTGCTCGCGCGTCTTCGCGTACTCCAGCGCGAGCTCGTAGGCGCCCGTCATGCAGCCGACCGCCTGCCAGGCCACGCCTCCCCGGGTCTGCCGCAGGATGGTGCCGGTGTCGCGGAAGCCGTTGGCCCCCTGCAGCCGGTTGATCTCCGGTACCAGGCAGTTGGTGAGCGTGATGTCGGCGTTCTGGACCGTGCGCAGGGCTATCTTGTTCTCGATCTTCGTGGCGGCGAAGCCGGGCGTGCCCTTCTCCACCACGAATCCCTTGACCTGGCCGTCGGCCTCGTCCTTGGCCCACACCACGATCAGGTCGGCGAAGGTCGCGTTGCCGATCCAGCGCTTGGCCCCGTTGAGCACCCACACGTCGCCCTCGCGACGGGCCGTCGTGCGCAGCCCCGCCGCGACGTCGGAACCCCCCTCGGGCTCCGTCAGCGCGAACGCCCCGATCTTCTCCATCGCCGCCATCGGCGGCAGCCACCGCTCCCGCTGCTCCTCCGAGCCCAGCCGGTCGACGCTGCCCATCGCCAGGCCGTTGTGGACACCGAAGAACGTGCCCATCGACGGGTCCACCCGGTTCATCTCCAGCACCACGAAGCCGGTCAGCAGGCTCCGTGCCCCCCGGTAGGCCAGGCCCGCGATGTCGAGCTTGGCGAACTCGGGGATCAGCTGGTGGGGGAAGCGCGCGTTGGTCCACGCCTCGTTCGCGATGGGCGCGACCTCGCGCGCCATGAACTCCCGTACCCGTAGCACGATCTCCTTCTCGTGCTCCTCCAGCAGCTCGGAGTAGTCGTAGAAATCACCCGTCGTCATCGGCTTCCCTCCGGTCCTCGTACCCCTTCGCTGCCCGAAAGGCGGGGGATCAAGCGGGAGACCTCGCCGGGAGGTGCCGGAAACGGCGGAAGCCCGGGTCTCCCCGGGCTTCCGTGTTTCGGCTACCGTCCGGTCGCGCCGCGACCGTCAGGCGAGACCACTACCAACGACGGGTGTACACGCGAACCTTGTCGGTCCGGCTGCGGCTCTCGGAGAGCTCGTCGGTGCCGTCGAAGATCGCGCGGTACTCACCGCTGCTGTACGCGCGGGCCTTGGCGCGGAAGGTGCCCTGCCAGCCGGTGTCGGGGGAGGTCACGAACTTCCACGTGTTGGAACCGCGCTTGCGGAAGTAGATCTCCACCTCCTCGCCGCGAACGCCCTTCCAGCGGTCGTCGTCGACCTGGAGACGGCCGGTGAAGTAGACCCAGCGACCCTTGCGGACGTTCTCGGGGTTCGCGGAGAACCGGTAGACGCGGGTGTCGGCCTTCTCGGCCTCCTCGTGTACGACGGAGAAGTTGACCTCGTCGGTCACCTTCTTGCCGTCCTTGTCGTACGCGTCGGCGATCGCGACCCAGCGGCCCTCGAAGTCGTTCTCGTCGAAGCTGGTCGTGAAGCGCCACAGGTCACCCTTGTGCAGGAGCCTGGGGTCCTCCGCCGCCTGGGTGCGGGCCTGGTCGGAGACCGGCCTGAGGCGAAGCTCGACGCGGGTGGCCTCGGTGGTGCGGACCTCGATGGTGACCCTCGTGTCGTCGTCTCCCTTCACGACGACCGGGTTCGGGCTGACGTTGTCGATGCGCACGCTGAGAGCGACTCGCTCCGCGGAGGCCGTTCCCGCGGACAGGAGCAGCGAGCCGCTCACCGCCGCCGACAGCAGACCGATAGCGATTCGTTTCATCAAGACGCTTTCCTCTTCTCCCCGTTCATTCGGAGACAGTCAGGTTTGACCGTTCCCACTCCATAAGACGACACGGAAGCGACTGCTGTTGCCTGAAGTCCACAAAAAAGGGAGTTTAAGTTTCCGTAAGGTAACGTTTTCCGACAGGAATCACCAGGTCAGTCATCGATCGCCGAAGCCCAAAAATTTTTCGCTAATAAGTGAAATATGTCTGATTTGTCGGGAATAGGGTTCGGCGGGTGAGGGTGGTGGCGCGCGGCGGTGTCCGGCCGGGGTGCTTCTGGATCTTCAATCGGACAAAACGGATATATGGGACGTGGCGTCGTGGTGCCGGCGGGCGGATAGCGTTTGCGTATGAGTGCCACCATCGTCGCCAAGGACCTGGCCGCCGGACACGGCGACCGCGCGCTTTTCGCCGGGCTCGACCTGGTGGTCGCCCCCGGCGACATCGTCGGCCTGGTCGGGGTGAACGGCGCGGGCAAGTCCACCCTGATGCGGATCCTCGCCGGGCTGCTCCCTCCCGAGCACGGCTCCGTACGGCTCAGCCCGCCCTCGGCGTCGGTCGGCTACCTCCCCCAGGAGCGCGAGCGCCGCGCGGACGAGACGGTCGCGGACTTCCTGGCCCGCCGTACCGGGGTGGCCGCCGCGCAGCGCGCGCTGGACGCCGCGACCCAGGGGCTGGTGGACGGGACCCCGGGGGCGGACGACGACTACGCCGCCGGCCTGGAGCGCTGGCTCGCCCTGGGCGGCGCCGACCTGGAGGACCGGGCCGCCGAGGTCGTCGCCGAGCTCGGCCTCGCCGTGGAGCTCGACCGGCCGATGACGGCTCTCTCCGGCGGCCAGGCCGCGCGGGCGGGCATGGCCTCCCTGCTGCTCAGCCGCTACGACGTCTTCCTGCTCGACGAGCCCACCAACGACCTCGACCTGGAGGGGCTGGAGCGGCTCGAACGCTTCGTCACCGGCCTGCGCGCCGGGACGGTCCTGGTCAGCCACGACCGCGAGTTCCTGGCCAGGACCGTGAACCGGGTCGTCGAGCTCGACCTCGCCCAGCAGCTGGTCAGGGTGCACGGCGGCGGCTACGAGGCCTATCTCACCGAGCGCGAGGTCGCCCGCCGGCACGCCCGCGACGAGTACGAGGAGTACGCCGGCACCGTCGCCTCCCTCAAGCAGCGCGCGGGGATGCAGCGCGCCTGGATGGAGAAGGGCGTGAAGAACGCGCGGCGCAAGGCGTCCGACAACGACAAGATCGGCCGCAACTTCCGTACCGAGGCCACCGAGAAGCAGGCCGCGAAGGCCCGCCAGACCGAGCGGCTGATCGAGCGGATGGAGGAGGTCGAGGAGCCCCGCAAGGAGTGGGAGCTCCGCATGGAGATCGCGGTGGCCCCGAGGTCGGGGGCCGTCGTCGCGACGCTGCGCGGCGCCGTGGTCCGGCGCGGCGCCTTCACCCTCGGCCCGGTGGACCTGGAGGTCGGCTGGGCCGAGCGGGTGGCGGTCACCGGCGCCAACGGCTCCGGCAAGTCGACCCTGCTGGCCGCGCTCCTGGGCAGGCTCCCGCTGGACGAGGGCAACGCCTCGCTCGGTCCCGGGGTGGTCGTCGGCGAGGTGGACCAGGCGCGGGGGCTGTTCCTCGGCGACGAACCCCTGGTGGAGGCCTTCGGCGCGGCCGTGCCCGACCTGGCTCCCGGGGACGTCCGCACGCTGCTCGCCAAGTTCGGGCTCCGGGCCGCGCACGTGCCGCGCCCGGCCGCCACCCTGTCGCCGGGGGAGCGGACCAGGGCCGCGCTGGCGCTGCTCCAGGCGCGCGGGGTGAACCTCCTGGTGCTCGACGAGCCGACCAACCATCTGGACCTGGCCGCGATCGAGCAACTGGAGTCCGCGCTCGCCTCCTATCCCGGTACGCTGCTGCTGGTCACCCACGACCGCAGGATGCTGGACGCCGTGCACACCACCCGGCGGATCCACGTCGACGGCGGCGGGATCACCGAAAACTGACCGGCACGACCCGCCGGACCTGACTGTTGACGTAACTTTCGCAAGTCGCCGCAAGTAATTGCTTCCCTTGCCTTATAGTTTCATCATGACGCGACGGCTTGCAGAAGTGGCCAAGAAGGTCGGGATGAGCGAGGCGACGGTCAGTCGCGTGCTCAACGGGAAGCCCGGAGTGTCCGAGGCGACCCGTGAGGCCGTCCTCACGGCGCTCGACGTGCTCGGCTACGAGCGGCCGACCCAGCTGCGCGGCGACAGGGCCCGGCTGGTCGGGCTCGTCCTCCCCGAGCTGCAGAACCCCATCTTCCCCGCCTTCGCCGAGGTCGTCGGGGGTGCGCTGGCCCAGCAGGGGTTCACCTCCGTGTTGTGCACCCGCACCCTGGGCGGCGTCTCCGAGGCGGAGTACGTCGACCTGCTGCTCCAGCAGCAGGTGTCCGGCGTGGTCTTCGCCGGAGGGCTGTTCGCCCAGGCGGACGCCCCCCACGAGCACTACGAGCTGCTGCGTGAGCGGCGCCTGCCGACCGTGCTGGTGAACGCCGCGGTCGCGCACCTCGCCTTCCCCCAGGTCTCCTGCGACGACGTGGCCGCCGCCGAGATGGCGCTCGGCCACCTGCGGTCGCTGGGCCACGAGCGGATCGGCATGGTGCTCGGCCCCCCCGACCACGTGCCCTCGCGGCGCAAGCTGGACGCGGCCGACCTCGACCCCGAGTTCGTGGAGCACACCATGTTCTCCCTGGAAGGAGGGCACGCGGCGGCCGCGCGGCTGATCCGCAGGGGCGTGACCGGCGTCATCTGCGCCAGCGACGTGATGGCCCTGGGCGCGATCAGGGCGGCCCGCAGGGCGGGGCTCTCCGTGCCCGACGACGTCTCGGTGATCGGCTACGACGACTCCGCGCTGATGAACTGCACCGACCCGCCGCTGACGACGCTGCGCCAGCCGATCGACGCGATGGGCCGCGCGGTCGTCGACCTGCTCGCGGCACAGATCGACAAGGCCCTGGTCCCGGCCGACGAGCTGCTCTTCGAGCCCGAGCTGGTGGTGAGGGCCTCGACCGGCCCGGTCAAGCGCTGAGAGGAGCCCGCCGGGAGGCGGGGGGCGGGCTCGGGAGGCGTCATCCCGTCCCCGCTCCCGAAGACGGCCCACCGCCCTCCGAGGTTCCGTCGGTGGATGATCTAGCAGACAGACGTCGCTATCTTCCGGCTTCGCATTCGACTGTTACGAACATATGTCGCGAACAAGAAGCTGGAATGTCCTTGGCTTCCTGGACGGAGACCCGTGGGATCTCCGTGGCGGGAGGCGGCGTCGAGTGGTCCCCGGGTGGCCCGCGGAGTCGTTCTCGGGCGGCCTCGCGCTCCCCGGGTGACCCCGGGGGATTGATCACACTCCCCTCCCTTTGATTCTCGCCGGAACATCTCGGGGTCTCCCGTTTGCCGTTTTCGTCACGCTGAGTAGTTATTGATCTCTTAGAGTTAACGCGACAAGTGTGAAGATCCGCCGCTTGCCGCCCCCCGAAGACATGCCTCGTCATTCGGAAGGAAGAGATCTTGCGTAAGAGATTTGCCGCGCTCACCTCGGCGGGCGTAGGCGCCTTGATGGTCGTCCTGGCGGCACCGGCGGTAGCCGCCCCCACCGCCGACACCATCGTCACGTTCACCGTGACAGCGGGCACCCTGGACATCGTCGCGCCGGCCGGCCCGATCAACCTCGGTTCCGCTCCCCCCGGTGGCACGATCACCGGCCAGATCGGTCCCGTGTCGGTCTCCGACACCCGAGGCGGGGCCACCTCGGTCTGGACCGCGACGGTGTTCGCGACGAACTTCATCAACGGCGCGCTGACCATCCCCTTCAGCGCCGTCTCGTACTGGTCCGGGCCGGCGACCGCCACCAGCGGTGGCGGCACCTTCATCCCGGGGCAGCTCACGGCGGCCAACGCGGTCCCTCTGACGGGCACGGCCCCGACCGCCATCCCCGCCTTCGCCCACACGGGAGGCACGGGGGGCAGTACGGCGACGTGGAACCCCACCCTGATCGTCAACGTCCCCATCACGGCTCAGACCGGCACCTACACCGGGACGGTGACACATCAGGTGGCGTAGCCGGATCGCCGGACCGTTCACGCTGACGCTGCTGGCCACGCTGTGTTCCGGAGCGACCGGCGTGACCGGCGCGTCGGCCGGTGAGAGCCGGGTCGCCGCCGAGCCCCGGGGCGCGATCGGCATCCGCCTGCTCGAAGCGCCGGTCAGCCACCGCGGCGATCCCCGCGCGCTCTCCTACATCGTCGACCATCTCAATCCGGGCACCACCATCCGGCGGAAGGTGGAGGTCTCCAACACGTCCAGGAGACTCCAGCGCGTCAGCCTGTATCCGGCCGCCGCCGACGTCGTGCGGAACAGGTTCGACGCGCTGCCCGGCCGTCCCAGGAACGAGCTGGTGAGCTGGATGTCGCTCGATCGCGACGCGGTCGCCCTGCCACCGGGTGGCAGGGCGACCGCCCAGGTGACGATCGAGGTGCCGTTCACCGCCTCGCGCGGTGAGCGGTTCGGCGTCGTCTGGGCGGAGGTCGCCGCCGAACCCGACGACTCCCACCCCGTGCGCGTCGTCAACCGGGTCGGGATCCGCGTCTACCTCGACGTCGGGCCGGGCGGCGAGCCGCCGTCGGACTTCCGGGTCGAGAAGCTGACGCCCGCACGCACCTCGGACGGCAGCGTGCAACTGACGGCGCTGACCCGTAACACAGGGGAGCGGACCCTGGACATGAACGGGGCGCTGTCGCTGATGGAGGGCCCCGGCGGCCTGCAGGCCGGGCCTTTCCCCGCCGACCTGGGGGTCACGCTGCTGCCGGGTTCCGTCGCGCCGGTGACCGTGACCATGGACCGGCGCATGCCCGACGGTCCCTGGAAGGGTCGGCTGACCCTGACGAGCGGCATGGTGAAACGGGCGGTCACCGCGACCTTCACCTTCCCGGCGATGGGCGAGGGCCGTTCCGTCGAGCCCGACGAGAACTACCTGCCCCTGGTGGGGCTGGTGGCCGGGGTGGTCGTGCCCGTCACGGCCCTCGGCCTCATGGTGCGCCGCAGGCGCCGGGCCGTCGCCCCGGCGAGCTGACGCCCCCGCCGGGCGGGCGGGGTCTCCCCGCCCGCCGTTCTCAGGTCACTTCGAGACGTAGAGGACCTTCCAGCTGCCCGCGTACAGGCAGTTCAGGGAGGGCTTGGAAGCCCTGGCCTCGGAGCAGACCTTGAGCTCGACCTGGTAGAGGTCGCGCTGGGTGAACGTGAACGACTTCGGGGTGCCGTACGAGCAGTCGACGACGCTGCGGTGCTTGAACGGCAGGTTCTTGCCGTCGGCGGTCCGGTAGGTGAGGCGGAAGACCGCCCAGCCGCAGGAGGGGCCCCTTGTCAGGTCGTAGACCTTGCCGGAGATCCTGCCGAGCTCGGCGGCGGGGATGACCGCGTGGTCCTCACCGGAGACCGTCAACGAGCCCTTCGTCTTCGCCCTCCTGCCGGGGGCGTAGTAGGTGCCCCACGGACCGGCGCCCTGCGACGCCGTCGTGCCGGTGGTGGCCGGCCCGGTCCCGTCCTGGGCGGTCGCCGCCTGGGCGGTCGCCGCCTGGGCGGTCGCGGGGGCGATGGAGACGAGGGCGGTGGCGAGGGCGAGTCCTGTGAGGAGGCGGCTGATCGTCATGGGAGGAGTTCCTTTCCGGCTGCTGTGTCCACAGTGTGTGATGAACCGCTTTCAATCGGGTTGACCGCTCGCTGCAAACGAGTATCAGCCGCCTATCAGGGGGAAGGGGGAGTCAACAGGAGGTAAGTACATGGAAGCGCTGGGAATCGACATCGGCGGGTCGGGGATCAAGGGTGCGCCGGTGGACGTGGCCAAGGGGCGGCTGACGCGGGAGCGGCTGCGCATCCCCACGCCGGACCCCGCCAAGCCCGAGGCGGTGGCCGAGGTGGTGGCGGGGATCGTCGAGCACTTCGCCTGGGACGGCCCGGTGGGGGTGACCTTTCCCGGGATCGTGGTCGACGGGGTCGCCAGGTCGGCCGCCAACGTGGACAAGGACTGGATCGGCACGGACGCGCGGAAGCTGTTCTCCGGGGCGACGGGGCTGCCGGTGACCGTGCTCAACGACGCCGACGCGGCCGGTCTCGCCGAGGTGGCGGCGGGCGCCGCCAAGGGCAGGACGGGTGTGGTGATGCTGCTGACCTTCGGTACCGGCATCGGCAGCGCCCTGCTCATGGACGGCCGCCTGGTGCCCAACACCGAGCTCGGCCACCTGGAGATCAGGGGCAAGGAGGCCGAGAAGCGCGCCTCCGACCACGCCCGCGAGGCGCACGACCTCGACTGGGACGAGTGGGCCGAGAAGGTGCAGGAGTATCTGGAGCACGTCGAGGCGCTGTTCTCCCCGTCGCTGTTCATCATCGGCGGAGGGGTCAGCAAGAAGGCCGACAAGTTCCTGCCCCAGATCAAGTTGCGCACCCCGATCGTCCCCGCCGGTCTCCAGAACGAGGCGGGCATCGTGGGCGCCGCCATGGCGGCCCTCGGATAGCGGCTCCTGCCCGGGTGCGCGCTTCGCGCAGGCGGCCCGGGGAGGCCGGCGTACGCCGGACGCGAGAAGGGGGTGACGGCCGGCCGCGCCGAGGGCGAGGGGCGTACACCGGTGCGTGGGAGTGGTGGCGTGCTCCGAGGACGAGGCGCGGGGGAGCCGGGGGACGGCGCGTGTGCCGCGCGGAGGCCGGGGAGTCGCGTAGTTCCTGGAAGTTTCCGGATTCCCCCGTGAGCGTGTCCGCGCGGAGGCCGTGGAGTCTCCCCGGTCTTCCGGGGGTTCGGTGGCGGCCGTCGCGCACCGTCCGCGAGGGGCTCCGGGGAGGGGTCTGAAACTTTCATCGCGCTCGAAATCTGTTCGGTGAGGTCAGAGGCTGGGTCGGCCCCATTCGGGGGCCTCCGACGTGCAACAAGCTGTACACATCCGTGAAACATCCGGAATATGGGAGCGCTCCCACCATCCTCCTGGAGATGATCACGAATGACAGTAAATCCGCGCCGCCATGCCTGGCGCAACCGGCTGGCGACCATGGCGGCCATGCTCATGGCCGCCGCCGGTCTCGCCACCGGGCAGGCCGCCACGGCGCACGCCGCAGTCGCCTGCGACGTCGCCTACACCACCAACGACTGGCAGGGCGGATTCACCGCCAGCGTCACCCTCAAGAACCTCGGTGACCCTCTCACCAGCTGGACCCTGGGCTTCGCCTTCACCGCCGGGCAGACCCTCCAGCAGGGCTGGTCGGCGACCTGGGCCCAGTCGGGCACCCAGGTCACCGCGAAGAACCTCTCCTGGAACGGCTCCCTCGCCACCGGCGCCTCCACCAGCCTCGGCTTCAACGGGTCGTCGACCGGGAGCAACCCCAAGCCGGCCGCCTTCACGGTCAACGGCGTGACCTGTGGCGGGCAGACCCCGGTCAACCAGCCCCCCACGGTCAGCCTGACCAGCCCCGCCTCCGGCTCCTCCCACCAGGCCGGTGCCGCGGTGCCGCTCGCGGCGACCGCGAGCGACGACGGCTCCGTCAGCAAGGTGGAGTTCTACGTCGACGGCACGCTGGTCAACACCGACACCAGCTCCCCGTACTCCTACTCCGCGACCGGCCTGTCGTCCGGCTCCCACACCGCCAGCGCCAAGGCGTACGACAACGCCTCCCCGGCGCTCTCCACCCAGACCGCCGCGGTCCCCTTCACCGTCGGCGGCGGCACCTCGACGCCGTCGATCGTCGCCTCCCCGACCTCCCTCAGCGTTCCCGAGGGCGCGTCCAGGACGGCCGGTTTCAGGCTCAGCCAGGCGCCGAGCGGCAACGTCACGGTCAGCCTGACCAAGACGGGTGACACCAACGTCACCATCTCGCCCTCCACGCTGACCTTCACCACCGCCAACTGGAACACAGCGCAGAACGTGACGGTCTCGGCGGCCCAGGACTCCGACCAGGCCAACGGCACCGCCACCGTGACGGCCGCCGCCACCGGCTACACCAGCGCCTCCGTCGCCGTGACCGAGGCCGACGACGACGGCGCCCCGCCGGTCGGGCACGTCGACAACCCCTACGCCGGAGCCGACGGCTACGTGAACCCCGACTGGTCGGCCAAGGCCGCCGCCGAGCCGGGCGGCAGCGCGGTCGCCAACATCTCCACCGGCGTGTGGCTGGACCGCATCGCCGCCATCGCGGGCTCCTCCTCCGCCATGGGCCTGCGCGCCCACCTGGACGAGGCCCTGGAGCAGGACGCGGCCAACGGCAGCAGGCCGCTGACGATCCAGTTCGTCATCTACAACCTGCCCAACCGCGACTGCTCCGCGCTCGCCTCCAACGGTGAGCTGCTCATCGCCCAGAACGGCCTCAACCGCTACAAGACCGAGTACATCGACCCGATCGCCGCGATCATGGCCGAGTCGAAGTACGCGGGCCTGCGGATCTCGACGATCATCGAGATCGACTCGCTGCCGAACCTGATCACCAACCTCAACGTGGCGAAGTGCCAGGAGGCCAAGGACAGCGGCGCCTACGTCGACGGTGTCCGCTACGCCCTGAACAAGCTGCACGCGATCCAGAACGTCTACACCTACATCGACGCCGCGCACCACGGCTGGCTCGGCTGGGACACCAACTTCGGCCCGTCCGCCGACCTGTTCGCGAGCACCGTCTCCGGCACCACCGCCGGCTTCGACAGCGTGGACGGCTTCATCACCAACACCGCCAACTACTCGGCGCTGCGTGAGCCGCACTTCACCATCAACACCACCGTCAACGGCCAGACCGTCCGCCAGTCCAGCTGGCTCGACTGGAACTTCTACGTCGACGAGCTGTCCTTCGCCCAGGCCTTCAGGAACACGCTCATCCAGAAGGGCTTCCGGTCCAACATCGGAATGCTGATCGACACCTCCCGCAACGGCTGGGGAGGCTCGGCCCGCCCGGCCGCTCCCAGCACCTCCACCGTGCTGAACACCTTCGTCAACGAGTCGCGCGTCGACCGCCGGATCCACGCCGGCAACTGGTGCAACCAGAGCGGTGCCGGACTGGGCGAGCGCCCGCAGGCCAGCCCCGCCACCGGTCTGGACGCCTACGTCTGGATCAAGCCTCCGGGCGAGTCCGACGGCTCCAGCCGGGAGATCCCGAACAACGAGGGCAAGGGCTTCGACCGGATGTGCGACCCGACCTACGGTGGCAACGGGCGCAACGGCAACAACATGAGCGGCGCCCTGCCCGACGCGCCGATCTCCGGCCAGTGGTTCTCCGCCCAGTTCCGCCAGCTGCTCCAGAACGCCTACCCGGCGCTCCCGTAACCCGCTGATCCCGGGTCCCGCTCCCGCGGGGCCCGGGTAGGGCCCGAACGCGACGGCCCCGCCACCCCGGCCCCGGGGAGGCGGGGCCGCTTCCCTTTCCCGCCCTCAAGCCTGGTCCTCTTTCCCGGTCCTCTCGTCCAGCGGCCCCTCGCCCGATCCCCTTTGTCCGACCCCCTTTGCCCGGCGGCCGGGCGCGAGCCGCCGTACGGCCGGATATTGGGATGCGGCGGAGAGGCGGCTCGGGCAGCATGGGCGGTTGGGCCTTCACACAGGGGCCTTCAGGTGTGGAGCCTCACACGCGCCTTCACGGCCGCGGGTGGGCCTGCACACGTGGGCCGAAAGTATCCTGGGTTCAGTATGGGAACGCCTCCTTTGACATCGCCCCTCTCCGACCTGCACGCGCGCCTGCCCGAGCTCACGCTGCGTGACCAGCGGCGACTCCGCCGCAGGCTCGACGGGGCCCGCAGGGTCAGAAACCGCGCCGCGCAGCAGAAGATCGCCGCGGAGATCACCTCCGACATCGAGCGGGCCGAGCGGCGGGTCGCCCAGCGCCGCGCCGGTGTCCCCGCGATCACCTATCCGGAGGCGCTGCCGGTCAGCCAGCGCAGGGACGACATCCTTGAGGCGATCCGCGACAACCAGGTCGTGATCGTCGCCGGGGAGACCGGTTCCGGCAAGACCACCCAGCTGCCGAAGATCTGCCTTGAGCTGGGCCGGGGCGTCAAGGGCCTGATCGGGCACACCCAGCCCCGCCGCATCGCCGCCCGTACGGTGGCCGAGCGCGTCGCCGAGGAGCTCGACACCCCGCTCGGCGACGCCGTGGGCTACAAGGTGCGCTTCACCGACCAGGTGAGCGACGGCACCCTCGTCAAGGTCATGACGGACGGCATCCTGCTGGCCGAGCTGCAGAACGACCGCGAACTCGACCAGTACGACACGCTGATCGTCGACGAGGCGCACGAGCGCAGCCTCAACATCGACTTCATCCTGGGCTACCTCAAGCAGTTGCTCCCGCGCCGCCCCGACCTGAAGGTGATCATCACCTCGGCGACCATCGACCCCGAGCGCTTCTCCAAGCACTTCGGCGACGCGCCGATCGTGGAGGTCTCCGGCCGGACCTACCCCGTCGAGGTGCGCTACCGGCCGATCGCCGAGGACGACGACCAGATCCAGGCGATCGGCAACGCCGTCGACGAGCTGTGCGCGGAGGGACCCGGCGACATCCTGGTCTTCCTCAGCGGCGAGCGGGAGATCCGCGACACCGCCGAGGCGCTGTCGAAACGCAAGGACGCCGAGATCCTGCCGCTGTACGCCAGGCTGTCCGCCGCCGAGCAGCACCGGGTCTTCCAGCGGCACTCCAACCGCCGGGTCGTGCTCGCCACCAACGTGGCCGAGACCTCGCTGACCGTGCCGGGCATCAAGTACGTCGTCGACCCCGGCTTCGCCAGGATCTCCCGCTACAGCCACCGCACCAAGGTCCAGCGCCTGCCCATCGAGGCGATCTCCCAGGCCTCGGCCAACCAGCGCAAGGGCCGCTGCGGCCGCGTCTCCGAGGGCGTCTGCATCCGGCTGTACGAGGAGGACGACTTCGTCACCCGGCCGGAGTTCACCGACCCGGAGATCCTCCGCACCAACCTCGCCTCGGTCATCCTGCAGATGACCTCGATCGGCCTGGGCGACATCGGGGCCTTCCCGTTCGTCGAGCCGCCCGACCAGCGCCAGGTCAGGGACGGCTACGACCTGCTGCTTGAGCTGGGCGCCTTCGACCAGGCCAGGCAGATGACCCCGCTCGGCCGCAAGCTGGCGGGGCTCCCGGTCGACCCGCGCCTGGCCCGCATGGTGCTGGAGGCCGACCACAACGGCTGCGTCCGCGAGGTCATGGTCATCGCCTCCGCCCTGTCGATCCAGGACCCGCGCGAGCGACCGGCCGACAAGCAGCAGGCCGCCGACGAGAAGCACCGCCGCTTCGCGGACAAGGAGTCCGACTTCGTCTCGTACCTGAACCTGTGGGAATACCTGCAGGAGCAGCAGAGGGAGTTGTCGTCCAGCGCGTTCCGGCGGCTGTGCAAGGCCGAGTTCCTCAACTACCTGCGCGTCCGCGAGTGGCAGGACGTCTACGGCCAGCTCCGCCAGATGTCGAAGACCCTGGGCGTCACCCTCAACGGCACCCCCGGTGACGAGCAGAGGATCCACGTCTCCCTGCTGTCCGGCCTGCTGTCCCACGTCGGCGTCAAGGACATCGACAAGAAGACCGCCGACGCCGGAGGCGGCCGTCGCCCCCCGAACGAGCCGCGCAGGCCGTTCACGGAGTATGTCGGCGCCCGCAACGCCCGGTTCGCGATCTTCCCTGGCTCCGCGCTCGCCAAGAAGCAGCCGCTCTGGGTGATGTCCGCCGAGCTGGTGGAGACCTCCCGGCTCTGGGCCCGGGTCAACGCCAAGATCGAACCCGAGTGGGTCGAGCCGCTCGCCCAGCACCTGATCAAGCGCACCTACTCCGAGCCGCACTGGGAGAAGAAACAGGGCTCGGTGATGGCCTACGAGAAGGTCACCCTGTACGGCGTCCCGATCGTGGTCCAGCGCAAGGTCAACTACGGTCGCATCGACCCCGAGCTGAGCCGGGAGCTGTTCATCCGGCACGCCCTGGTCGAGGGCGACTGGGAGACCCACCACGCCTTCTTCAGGGAGAACCGCAAGCTGCTCGAAGAGGTCGAGGAGCTGGAGGAGCGGGCCCGGCGCCGCGACATCCTCGTCGACGACGAGACGCTGTTCGACTTCTACGACCAGCGCGTCCCCGCCGACGTCGTCTCCGGGCGCCACTTCGACTCCTGGTGGAAGAAGGTCAGGGCCGACCAGCCCGACCTGCTCAGCTTCGAGAAGTCGATGCTGATCAGCGAGACGGCGGGCGACGTCAGCCGGCGCGACTACCCCGACGTGTGGCGCCAGGGCGGCCTGCGCTTCCCCCTGACGTACCAGTTCGAGCCCGGCACCGACGCCGACGGCGTCACCGCGCACATCCCGCTCGCGCTGCTCAACCAGGTCAACGTCGAGGGCTTCGACTGGCAGATCCCCGGGCTGCGCGAGGAGCTGCTCACCGCGCTCATCCGGAGCCTGCCCAAGCAGATCCGGCGCAATTTCGTCCCCGCCCCCAACTACGCGAAGAAGGCGCTGGAGCGGGCCGAGCCCACCCAGGAGCCGCTGCTCGCGGTCCTCGAACGCGAGCTGCTGAACCTGACCGGCGTCCAGGTGCCGCGCGAGGCCTGGCAGCCCGACCTGGTCCCCGACCACCTCAAGATCACCTTCCGGGTGATCGACGGCCGCAAGCAGAAGCTGGCCGAGAGCAAGGACCTGGCCGGGCTGAAACGAAGGCTCGCCCCCAAGCTCCGCCAGACCCTGTCCAAGGCCGCCGACGGCCTGGAGAAGTCCGGCCTGACGGGATGGACCGTGGGCGCGCTGCCCAAGACGTTCGAGCAGCGCAGGATGAAGGCCTACCCGGCGCTCGCCGACGAGGGCGCCACCGTGGCCGTACGGATGTTCGAGACCGAGGCCGAGCAGCGCCGGGCGATGTGGGAGGGCACCCGCAGGCTGCTGCTGCTCAACACCCCGTCACCGGCCAAGTGGGTGCTCGGCCGCCTCGGCAACCAGTCCAAGCTCGCCCTGAGCCGCAGCCCGCACGCCGGTGCCACCGCGCTGTTCGACGACTGCATCGCCTGCGCCGCCGACCATCTCATGATCGAGCACGGCGGTCCGGTCTGGGACGAATCGGCCTTCGCCGCCCTGCACGACAAGGTCCGGGCCGGGCTGTTCGACACCACCGCCGAGGTGGTCGCCAGGGTCGAGAGCATCCTCAAGGTCTGGCACACCGTCTCGACCCTGCTGCCGGAGTCGCGCTCCACCCCCGCGATCGAGGACATCCGCGACCAGGTGGCCAACCTCGTCTACCCGGGGTTCGTCACCGAGACCGGCCACAAGCGCCTGCCCGACCTGCTCCGCTATCTCAAGGGGGCCCAGCGGAGGCTGGAGAAGGTCCACGAGGACGCGTTCCGCGACGGGGAGCGGATGAACCAGGTGCACGACATCGAGGACGACTATCACGAGCTGGTCGAGAAGCTCCCCCCGGCCCGCCGCTCCGACGACGACGTCCGCCAGATCCGCTGGATGATCGAGGAGCTCAGGGTCAGCTATTTCGCCCAGACCCTCGGCACCCCGTACTCGATCTCCGACAAGCGCATCCGCAAGGCGATGGAGAAGCTCTGAGCTCAGGGACTACAGGAAGATCGAGGTGTCGAAGTCGACGGGGGAGGGGATCCGGAGCGGCTTGCCCATCTGGGTGTGGGTGGTCGTCCGGTAGGTGCCCTCCTCGGGGTCGCTGAGAACCGTGACCATCGGCGGGGAGGCGACCGGGTCGACGATCAGCATGATCGGGACACCGCAGCCCGCGTAGATCCTGGGCTTCGTGGCGCGGTCCGTCTCCATGCTCCCGGGTGAGACGATCTCCGCCACCAGGACGAGCCCCGAGGAGAGGATCTCGCGCTCGCCCCAGAGCGGCGCGTTCACGGGGACCAGGCAGTAGCCGGGGACGATGGTGTCACGTGGCCCCTCGATGCGGATGTCGACGCTTCCCGCGAAACTCTCCCAGTCGTTCTTCTCCAGGATCGGCTGCAGGGCGAAGGCGAGGCGCATGGCGATTCGGCCGTGTTGTGGAATGCCGGACGGGCTCATGATGAGGTTCCCGTCGATGATCTCGGCGCGAAGGCACAGGGTTGGGGGAAGGGACTCGAAGATCTCTCTCGGGGTCCGGGGGAGCGGCCGGTCCTCCGGAGCGGCAGGCCGGGCGGGGGGCTGGGGCGCGGTGCGCTGGGCGGATCGCTGAGACGCTGTCATCACCATCGACCTCGTATCCCTTCGTGTCCGGGCGGGCGCTCTGAGTGTCACACGCGGGCGTGCCCGCACGTGGAGCACATGCGCTGTGGTTATGGCCGGTGCGGCGTCCGGGGGTGTGCGGCTTCTCGCGGGTGCCCGATCTTCGGAGGTGTCCGTACGAGAGCGTGTGACACGTGGCGGTCCCGCCCGGGGGCGTCTCGGGCGGCCGGGCTACGATCGGGAGCCCGAACGGAAGGGGAGGCACCGTGGTCCGGGCGTTGGTGTTCGACGTGGGCGAGACGCTGATCGACGAGACGCGCATCTGGTCGCGCTGGGCCGACCGGCTGGGGGTCACCCGGTTCACCATGCTCGGCGTGCTCGGCGGCATGGCCGCGCTCGACAGGTCGTTCGAGGACGCCTTCCGGCTCCTGCGGCCCGGCTTCGACGTCGAGGCCGAGCAGGAGGCGTGGCGGCGCGACGACCCGGACGGGCTCCGCGTCAATTTCGACGCCGACGACCTCTACCCGGACGTGCGGCCCGCCCTCGCGGCGCTGCGCGACCTCGGCCACGAGCTGATCATCGCGGGCAACCAGCCGCCGCAGGCACGCGACGCGCTCGCCGCGATGGACCTGCCCGTCGACGCGATACACACCTCCGACGGCTGGGGCGTCTCCAAACCCGCGCCGGAGTTCTTCGCCAGGGTCGTCGCGGTGTCGGGACGCGAGCCCGGCGAGATCCTCTACGTGGGCGACCGGCTGGACAACGACGTGCTCCCCGCGCGGGCGGCGGGCATGCGGACCGCCCTGATCCGGCGCGGACCCTGGGGGCACCTCCACGCGGAGCGCCCCCAGGCCGCCGAGGCGGACCATGTCGTCGACGACCTGCACGCCCTGGTCGCCGCCCTCGCCCGCTGACCGTCGTACGCCGTCCCCTGTACGGGGAATGTTGTGCGGGACGGGTCAGGGAGTTCCCCACTGCGCGCCGACGCCTGCGCCGGAGCGCACCGCCGACGGGATGCCGGCGGGGGCGTCGACCGTGTACGCGTAGAAGGTGCGCGGCTCGACGACGGTGCCCGAGGTCTCGGGGGTTCCCGAGTTCACGTAGACGTTGTTGCGCTGCACCGCCCGTCCCGGGCCGCTGTCGGCGTAACCGCTCGCGGAGAAGAGCGGGTGGGGCACGTCCTGGAAGTAGTTGCCCTCCACGACCACCCCGGCGTTCTCCGTCGAGGCCACCCCGTACAGCTCGTTGCCCAGGAAGTAGTTGTTGAAGACGTGTACCGGCTCGCCGAAGCGGATGCGCGGGTGGCGCTGCCGGCTGTTGTCGAAGAAGTTGTGGTGGATCGTCACCTTGAGGTGGCCGACGTCGGTGCCCGCGGCGCCGTCGGAGTGGCTGATCAGCATGCTCTTGTCGGAGTGGTCGAAGTGGTTCCACGACACGGTGACGTAGTCGGCGCCGCGCACCACGTCGATCGAGCCGTCGACCGCGCCGGAGAAGGTGTTGTGGTCGATCCAGATGTGGTGTGACTGCTGGCCGACGTTGATCGCGTCGTCCTCGGCCTCGGTGAACCGGATGTTGCGCACGATCACGTTGTACGACCGGTAGAAGTCCAGGCCGCCGCCGGTGATGCGGCCCGAGGTGCCCACCCCGATGATGGTCTTGTTCGGCCGGACCCCCTGCTTGCTGGTGATCGCGATGGTGCCCGCCACCCGGATGACGAGCGTCTCCTTGCTGTCGATGTACTCCAGGAACGTGTCGGCGTCGGTCACGGTGACCGTCCGCCCGCCCGCGCCGCCGGTGGTGCCGTTCTGGCCGAGGGCGTTGACCGACGCGAAGCCGACCGGGGCGCCCGGCGCGGCGGCGGTCCCGGTGGCGGCGCCCGCGCCGGCCGGTGTCGCGGAGAGGACGGCGGCGGCGAGCAGGGCCGCGGAGACGGCGGCGGTGGCGCGGCGGGCCGTACCCCGCCTGGTCGCGCGATCGGCGGTGATCTGGGGCATGGTGTCTGCCTTCCTGGTGGAGAAGCCTTCGCGGGCGTCCCGGGACGGGAGTCCCGGAGGGCTTCCAGGGGGAGGTGCGGGGGGAGTTTCGAGGGTCGCGAGGAGCGTTCCGGAGGGCTTCCGGGGAGCTGCGGGGGAGTCGCGGAGGTCGCGGGGGTCGCGAGGGGCGTTCCGGAGGGCTTCGGGGGGGCGAGGGGAGGGGGCGCCGCCCGCCGGTGGGGGGAGGGCGGCGGGCGGCGCCCCCGGGAAGGGGGCTAGCAGCCGATCTTCCCGACACCGGCGCCGGCGGACACGGTCGCCGGGACGGTCGCGGGGTCGTCGACGGTGTAGGGGTAGTACGTGCGCGGCTCGACGACGGTGCCGGCCGTCTGGGGGGTGCCGGAGCCGACGTAGCGGTTGTTCCGCTCGACCACCCGGCCGGGGCCGCTCTTGTCGTAGCCCACGTAGATCGGGTGTGCGACGTTCTCGAAGTAGTTGCCCTCGACGAGCACCCCGGCGTTCTCGGTGGACGCGACGCCGTACAGCGCGTTGTCCCGGTAGTAGTTGTTGAGGACGTGGACCGGGTCGGCGAAGCGCACCCGGGGGTGGCGCTGGTCGGTGCCGTCGAAGAAGTTGTGGTGGTAGGTGACGCGCAGCTTCCCGATGTCGGCGGTGTAGCCGTCCGAGTGGCCCAGCAGCGCCGACTTGCTGTGGTGGTGGAAGTGGTTCCACGAGACCGTGACGAAGTCCGACTCCCGCTTGATGTCGAGCAGGCCGTCGTAGCCGTCCGAGAGGTCGTTGTGGTCGATCCACACGTGGTGCGCCTTGTTCGTGACGCTGATCGAGTCGTCCGACGCCCCGGTGAACCGGATGTTCCTGATGATCACGTTGTTGCCCGGCCGGGTCGTCGAGCCGAGCTGGAGCCCGCCGCCGGTGATCTCGGAGGTCGTGCCCACGCCCAGGATGCTCTTGTTCGCGACCACGGTGAGCATGCCGGACACCTGGATGCGGCCGGACACCTGGATCACGTACGGGCCGGCCCTGCCGACGTAGTCCTTCAGGGCCGCGGCCGTGGTCACGGTGACGACGGGGCCTCCGGCGCCGCCGGTGGTGCCGTTCTGGCCGAGGGCGTTGACGGTGGCGAAGCCGGTCGGCGTGCCGGCGCAGGCCGCGGCGAGCCTCCCCGCGGTGGCCGTACCCGGCAGGGGGGCCGTACCCGAGGCGGCGTCGGCGGCGCCACCCGCGCAGGCGAGCGCGGCGACCAGGAGCATCGCGGTGACGGCGGAGCGGCGGGAGCGGGGGCGGTGTTCGGTGTTCATCGTCGTCTCCATCAGATCTTCCCGACGCCGGCACCGGCGGGCACGATGGTCGGCACCGCGGAGGCCGGATCCGCGCTGTAGGAGTAGTAGGTGCGCGGCTCGGTCACGGTGCCCCGGGTCTCGATGGCGTGGTTGCAGTCGACCAGGATGTTGCCGCGCTCGACCAGGCGCCCGAGGTCCCCGCTGAACTCCACCCGTCCGGGGTTGTTGACGCTGTGGAAGTAGTTGTTCTCGACCAGGACCCCGGCGTCGTACGTGGACGCGATGCCGTAGCTGTTGTCCCGGTAGTAGTTGTTGTAGACGTGCACGACGTTCGCGAAGCGCACCCGGGGGTGCCGCTGGTCGGAGGCGTCGAAGAAGTTGTGGTGGTAGGTGACGCGCAACCGGCCGATGTCCTGCGGACCGGCGTCCTCGTCGTGGGAGAGCAGCAGCGTCTTGTCGTGGTCGTGGAACCTGTTCCAGGAGACGGTCACGTAGTCCGAGCCGCGCTTGATGTCGACCGCGCCGTCGTCCCCGTTGGAGAAGTCGTTGTGGTCGATCCAGACGTGGTGGCTGAACATCTGCACGTTGATCATGTCGTCGGTGGCGCCGGAGAACGCGATGTTGCGGATGATGATGTTGTGCACGGCGTTCGCGGGCGGCGAGGTGACGGAGTCGCTGACCGGCAGGCCGATGTTCAGCCCGCCGCCGACCAGCGCGGCGTTCGCGCCGACCCCGATGATCGTCTTGTCCGACGTGACGTTGTGCATGCCGTCGCTGGAGCCGGTGGGCAGGGTGATCCGGCCGGTGACCTGGATGACGTACGGCCCGGGGCGGGCGATGTAGTCGAGGAACTGCGCGGTCGTGGCCGCGGTGACCGTGGGGCCTCCCGCGCCGCCGGTGGTGCCGTTCTGGCCGAGGGCGTTGACGGTGGAGAAGCCGATCTGGGCGTTGACCGGATCCGCGTACCGCGCGGTTCCGGTCCCGGCCACGGCCGGGCCGATCAGGGCGGAGATCAGGAGCGTGACGGCCGTGAGGACGAGTGCCGTACGCGGGCCGGTTCCGGGGGCGGAACGCGGCGGCTTCGCGAGCTCCGGGGGCTCCGGGTTCGCGGGGAGGGGGCGTGGCGGCGGAGGGGGAGCGGATCTGGGGGACACGTGTTCTCTGCTCTCTGCGCGCGGTCGCGGTCGCGGCGGCGTGCGGTCAGGCGGCAGCGTTAGGCCGGGAGAGGAGTACGGGATGTCCGCGGTGCGCGGCTCGTCGGCGCCCCGGCCCCGGTCTCCGAAACGGATCTCCGGTACGGATTTCCGGCACGGAAACGGTGCGCGGGTCGCGTGGGGAGGCGGTGCGTTCCCACCGCGCGGCGGTCGTCGTCTCGCCGGGCCGGTCCGCCCGTGGGGTGAGGCCGCGTGGCGCGCCGTGGGAGGTGAGGCGGGAGTGGTCACCGCGCTCGGGAGAAGGGAGGGCTCGGGTCAGTGCGCGGCTATGGCATCGCCACCTTCCAGCGGGTGGGGCGCTTCCCGGCGAGGCGCTAGGAAAGCGCTTTCCAGACGGGCCCGAGTTTATGTTTCCAACAAGTTTCTGTCAATGCTCCGGGGGTGGCGCCGGAAGGTGCGGGGGCGGGGGCGGCGCACGGCGCGCGAAGGGGCTTTGGCGGGCGTGCGGAGGGTCTTCGGGAGGCGCGCGGAGGGGCCGCGAAGGGATGCGAGGGTTCTTGAAAGGTCCGTCAGGGGGCGCGGGGTTCTTGAAAGCCGCGAGGAGGCGCGGGGTTCTTGAAAGGTCCGCGAGGGGCGCGGGGGTTTCCGAAAGGTCCGCGAGGGGCGTTGCGGAGGGGAAACGTTCCGGCGTGCGGGAGGCCCGCCGGGAAGCCGTTCCGGCACGCGGGGTTTGTGACGCGGGGTTTGTGACGCGGGGTTTGTGACTCAGGGTCTGTGAGGAAGACCGTCCCGGCGCGAGGGGGGGCGGGCGACGGCCATGCCGTCGCGGGAGGACTGGGACGGGAGGTCGTTCCGGTGGGCCGGTGCGCGGCCGGGAGGCCGTTCGCCCCGGGCCTCGGCGTGCTTGTGGGGCCCGGGGCGGGCCCGGTGATTCGTGATCGGTTCGCGAGGTGCCGGGATCCCCGGAGGGGGTTCTCAGGTCTCGCGATACTCGATGTCGGGCTCGATGTGGACGGCGCGCTCCTCGGCGGACAGATCGCCGTCGTCGAGGCCCACCTCCGACGCGTACTCCTCGGAGGTCTCGTCGGGGCTCAGTCCCTCGTCCGGCGCCACCAGACGGGTCCCGTCGCGCGGGACCCGCTCGCGGTCCGGCGCCTCGCGCCGGAGACGCTCGTCGAGGGTGTCCTGGTGCTCGTCGTCGTGTTCGACGATCTCGTGGTTGAGACCGAGGTCGTCGGTCCACTCCTCGACCTCGATCGCCTGCTCGTCGCTCAGACCCTCGCGGTCTGGGGGTGTTTCGGTCATACCGCGGCCCTACCCGTTTTATCGTCTTAAATCCCCAGGTCAGATCTCCGTGGAGCCCGTGACCGGGGTTCTCAGCCGTCGGCGCCCGGGAGATCGCCCGGCAGGTAGACGGTGGACTGGTTCTCGCGGGCCAGGCGCCCGGCGGCGAGGCGGGGCGCGATGTGCGCCGGGAGGAGGGGGGTGGCGGTGTCCCAGGGCAGGAACGCCACCTCGTCCAGCTCCTCGGCCTGCAACCGGATGCGGGCGGGATCCTCCAGGACACCGCCGTCGAACATGAAGTTGATCAGCCCGCGAGGGCGGTCCCGCGCCGGTGGCGTCCAGTGGACCACGAGCAGCTCGCCCGCCTTGACGGATATGCCGAGTTCCTCGACCACCTCGCGCATGGCGCCGTCGTGGGGTGCCTCGCCCTCCTCGACGATCCCGCCGGGGAAGTTCCAGCCGGGCCGATAGTTGGGCTTGACCAGCAGGACACGGTCCTCCGCGTCGGTGAGCAGCATGCAGGCCGAGACGAACACGCTGGGCAGGGTGGCGTACCAGGCGACGGGGTCGGGATAGGGCTCGCTCATCCCCGTCACGCTACCTCCGCGACGGGCCGGTCACGGGTGAACCCGCCGATCCGTCCGCCGCCGGGGACCGCTAGGGACCGTAAGAGGGCGCGAGAAGACGTGGAGGGCGTGCGGGAAGGCACTAGGGCGTACGGGAGAAGTTCTTTCCGCCGGGCGCGGCCGGGCGCGGCCTCTCGCTCAGCCGAGTTTCTTGACCAGGAGTTCCATTTCCAGGTCGTCCCGGTTCGGCATGCCGACGGTCTCGTCGTCGTAGGGGAAGGGGATCATCTCGCCGGTGCGGGTGTAGCCTCGGCGCTCGTACCAGGCCAGGAGCTCCTCGCGCGCCGAGATCACCGTCATGTGCATCTCGCCCACGCCCCAGGTGTCGCGGGCGAAACGCTCGGCCTCGGCGAGGACCGCCTTGCCGAAGCCGCCGCCCTGCAGGGTGGGGCGTACGGCGAACATCCCGAAGTACGCGTATCCGCCCCGGTGCTCCACCTGGCAGCAGGCGACGATCTCGTCTCCCGCCTCCATGACGATCATGTGGCTTTCCGGCTTCTCCAGCTCGGCGGTGACGTTCCCGGCGTTCGTCCGCTGCCCGCTCAGCAGGTCCGCCTCGGTCGTCCATCCGGCGCGGCTCGACTCCCCCCGGTACGCCGAGTCGACCAGGAGGACCAGGGCGGGCACGTCCGCGACGGTGGCCACACGGAAGGTCGGCCGCGCGGTCCGGGAGGGGCTGTTCATGCGGATGATCCTCTCAGCAGATGGTGAGACGTGGGTGACCGCCGAGTCGCCCGATCTCGCGAATCATACCTAAATAGGCTTTTTGCCCTGATTCTTCGTGCCGAGAGTCCTTCGTATCGAGTCGTCCTGCGGGACCACGACGCCGACGGTGGCACCGGCCGGGCGCTTGATCGGTGTGGTCCGCGGGGAGATGTTCGGCGGCGTGCCCGCGCTCGCCGGGACCCGGATCGGCGGGCGAGAAGGGGCCGGCCCGCGCGAGACAGGACTCGCGCGGGCCGGACCGCGGGGAGGCCGTGGACCCATGCCCGGGTCCTTGGCGACGATCTAGATCACTCGGCGGCCTGGAAGGCGCGGCCCGCCGGGGTGGCGACGCCGTTGCTCCGGAACAGGCCGCTGTTGGGCTCGGTGTCCGAGGAGGGCAGGCCGAACCAGGCGTAGCGCTGGACGTACGGCAGGGAGGCCAGCATCTTGGTGGACGCGGTGACGAAGGCGGCCTGCTGCGCGTCCGTGGGGAAGCGGACGCCGTTCGAGAAGTCGATCAGGGCGTACTCGGTGAGCCAGATCGGCTTGCGGTAGCGCTCGTACACGGCCTGGATGTACGACTTGAGCTGGCCGGTCGCCGCGTCGGCGCGGAAGTCGCCGCCGTACCAGTGCAGGGTGATGAAGTCGACGCGCTGGTTCTTCTGGGCCGCCCCGGTCATGAACCGGTCCAGCCAGCCGCCCGCGCGGTCACCGCCCCAGGCGACGGCCGGGCTGCCGACCTTCAGGCCGGTCGCGGTGAGCCTCGGCCACAGCGACAGCGCCTGCTCCACGCTCATGTTGGACTGCTCGGCGAAGTCCGGCTCGTTGAAACCGAGCAGGTAGGGAGAACCGGAGTTCTTCGCCTGGGTGAGGTTCTGGTCGGTGACGCTGGCGGCTCCCCAGATCATCGGGACGAACTCCGTCCCCTTCGGGGTGGTGACGCCGTTGTGGTTCGTGGACCACGTGTAGTACCAGTTCGCGCCGGAGGCTTCGAGGGCCGCGCTGACGTTGGGCGCCTGCCACACGCCCACGCCCTTCTTGCCGGAGGTGCCCGTGGGGGGAACCTCGGGGACCGGCGTGGTCGGGGTCTTGCTGGGAGTGGCGCTCGGGCTGGAACTCGGGGTGGAGCTCGGCGTCGGCTTGGTCGGGGTGGCGCTGGGGGTGGGGCTCGGCGTGCGGCTCGGGCTCGAACTCGGCGTCGGCCTGGTGGGGGTGGGGGTGGCGCTGGGCACGGGGGTGGCCGAACCCTTGCCGAAGACCTGGAACTCCCAGAGCGAGACGCCGTACTGGCTGGACCGCTTGGTGGCGTGGAGCCGGACGTACCGGCCGGTGGCCGACACGTTGAGGGTCTGCGTGCCGCCCTTGCCCGCGGTCGTGCTGTGGATCGTCTTCCACTGGCCGCCGCCGGAGGACGTCTGGATCCGGAACGCGGTGGCGTAGGCGCGCTCCCAGTTCAGCACGATCTTGTCGATCGCGGTGGATTTGCCCAGGTCCACCTGCAGCCACTGGGGGTCGCTGAACTTGCTGGACCAGCGGGTGCCGCTGTCGCCGTCGACCGCGGCCGCGGCGGACAGGTCGCCTCGCTCGGCCGAGGAGGCGACGGCCGCCCGGCCCTGTGACAGGGGGGCGTCGGCCGCGCCCGCGGGGAGGGCGCCGTGCACCGCGGAGGCGCCCATGACGGCCACCAGCGCGCTGACGAGCGCGGCGCGGCGTACGCGACGACCAGCCGTGCGACCTGCTGCGATACCACGCGGAACAGTCTCACTCATATGGATGGGGTCCTTCGTACGGGAGTGGGGATCGGACGTTGTCGGCGTATCGGGAGGCGCGCCGGATGGGCCGGACCGCGGATTTCCTGTCGGTCGTGTCCGGTGCCGGACGTGCTCGCTCCTGTACAGGAGACGGGCGGGCGGGCCGGGGACAACAGAAATCCTGAAAAAGGGCTCCGTGGATTTTCACCGCCGCCGCCGCCGCCACCGCCGCCGCCGCCGCCGCCGCCACCGCCGCCGCCACCGCCGCCGCCGCTGTCACCACCGCCGCCGCCACCGCCACTGACTCGCTCACGTGGCGTCAGGTCGCGTCGCTCGATTTGATGCTGCTCGGCCGCGCTTCGTGCCGCGCTCTGAACAGTCCCGGCGGAGGCGGGCTCAGACCCGCAGGTCGCCGGCGGCCGGGAGCAACTGGAGCTTCTCGTGGCTCTCGCTGCCCGGTACGGCGGTGAAGACCAGCAGCAGCTGGGACTGGTCGGGATCGACCAGGGTCTGGCAGTGCAGCTCCAGCAGGCAGAGCCGCGGGTGCAGGACGCGCTTCGTCCCGCAGAACGGGCCCAGGACGGGGTGCTCGTGCCAGAGCCCGGCGAACTCCGGGCTCGCCGCCAGCAGCGCGTCGGCCAGCGCGGCCGCGCGCGAACCCTTGCCTCCCCGGGTGTACGCGTCGCGCAGGCTGGCCGTGAAGAGGCGGTCGTGCGTCGGATGGTCCTCCTCGGGATAGATCAGCCGCGAGGTCGGGTCGGTGAACCAGCGGTAGTGCGCGCTGCGCGCCATCCCGGTGTGGACGCTCTCGTCGCCCATCAGCGCCACCGCGAGCCGGGTCTGCCTGAGCGTCTCGCCGAGGTGGCTCATCACCTGCGCCGGGGTGTCCTCCAGCCGGTCGAAGACGCGCATCATCCCGGGGTTGATGTGGTCGCCGCGAAAGACCCGCCTCGGGGTGGCGTGGCCCGCGAGGCGGAACAGGTGGTCGCGTTCCTCAAGGGAGAGGTGCAGTCCCCGGGCTATCGCGGCGAGCATCTGCTCGGACGGGTTGGGCCCGCGCCGCTGCTCGATCCGGCTGTAGTAGTCGGCGGACATGCCGCACAGCGCGGCGACCTCCTCGCGCCGCAGCCCGCCGGTGCGCCGTCGCCGCCCGCGAGGCAGCCCGACGTCCTCGGGTTGCAGCGCCTCCCGGCGGGTGCGCAGGAACTCGGCCAGCTCGGCCCTGTCCATGTGGTGAGTCTCCCCTTTCCGGGAACGGCCGCCGTGAAGACCTCAGGCGGCGGCGAATTCGATCCTGGCGAGCCGCTCGGAGACGTCCCAGAGCCGGGTAGCGGCGGCCTCGTCACGGGCGGGCCCGTAGACGGCCAGCTCGGTCGGGCCCCCGGTGAACTGGCCGAAGCCGTCGGGTCCGTAGAAGCGGCCTCCCCGGGCCCGGGGGTCGGTGGCCGCGTACAGGGCGGGGAGCGCCCCTCTGTCGGCGGTCTGCACGAACAGGCCAACGCGGGAGAGCCGCGTCATGATCGCCTCAAGGGGCGAGGGGCGCTCGCGTCCCAGGTTGGGACCGGACGCGTAGAGGTTCGTCAGGGTGGTGCCGGGGTGCGCGACGTTGCTGAGGACGCCCCAGCCGCCGGCCCGGCCGCGCCGGTCGAGTTCGAGGCCGAACATCAGGTTGGCCAGCTTCGACAGCCCGTACGAACGGATCGGGGAGTACTTCCGCTCGCTCTGCAGGTCGTCCCAGTCGATCCTGGTGGCGCGGGCGGCGCTGCTCGACATGGTGGTGACACGGGCCCGGCCGGCGCGCAGCAGCGGCAGGATCCCGCCGACCAGCGCGACGTGGCCGATGTGGTTCGTGCCGAACTGCAGCTCCAGGCCGTCGGCCGTGGTGTGCCGGGTGGCCGGTGACATGACGCCCGCGTTGTTGATCAGGATGTCGATCGGCCGGCCCTCGGCGTTCAGCTTCTCCGCGAGCGCCGCCACGGAGTCCAGCGAGGCCAGGTCGAGCTCGCGGAGGGAGACCAGGGCTCCGGGAGCCGCCGCGCGGACACGTGCGACGGCCGCCTCGCCCTTGACGGGGTTGCGGACCGGCAGCACGAGCTCGGCGCCCGCCCGGGCCAGGCGTACGGCCAGGCCGAGGCCGACACCGTCACTCGCACCGGTCACCACGGCGAGTCCCCGCTGTTCGAGGAGGACGTCTCCCGGGGTGCCACCCTCATCCCGGGGCTGGGTTTCAGCGCGGGCAACGCCGTGGGGTTCACCGCCGGGCACGCCATCTGGAGCATCGGCGTCCCGATCGCCCTCGTCGAGACCCTGGTGCCCCGCCGCGCCACCACTCCCTGGCTGGGCGGGTTCGGGCTGGCCGTCACCTGCGTGGTGTTCGTCCTCGGCTCTCTCGTCCTCTTCAGCGGCACACGCGACGAGAGCGGATTCCTGGCGTCGCCGCCGCAGCGGATCGGCGCCGCCGTCGTGGTCGTGCTCCTGGTCGTCGCCGCGTTCCTCGCCGGACGGCGTCCCGGCCCGGTGACGGACGGGACGCCGCCGCGACCCTTGGTGGTGGGTACGGCGGGATTCGTCGCGTCCGCGGGGTTCTTCCTCCGCCCCGAGGACTGGTGGGGGGTCGCCGCGGGCGTCGTGCTGCTCGCCGGGGCGGCGGTCGTGATCAGCCGGTGGTCGCGGCGCGACGGCTGGGGCGCCGCGCACCGGCTCGCGCTGGCGGGTGGCACGCTGCTGACCTACGCGTTCGGCGGTTTCCTGCTGCTCATGCTGCACGGCACCGCGAACACCGCCAACCTGGCCGGCCAGGTGATCCTCGTCCTCGGCGCGCTCGCCCTCTTCCTCGTGGCCCGCCGGACCGTACGCGGGGCGTCCGGCGGGGCGGGCACCGGGTACCGCTCAGGGAAGTCAGGGCTGGGCGCGGAAGGGGCCGGTCACCTCGTAGGTGATGCCGCCGCTGCCGGTCGACGATCCGGAGGTGCCGCGCTGGGAGGAGAAGTACAGGCGCGAGCCGTCCGGCGAGAAGGCGGGGCCGGTGACCTCGGAGGAGGACTGGCCGAGGATCCGCAGGAACGGCGCCACGACACCGTCGGAGGTGATGACGTTGATCTCCAGGTTGCCGCCGTCCTCCGCGACGAACAGGTCGCGGCTGTTGGGCGCCCCGGTGATGTTGTCCACGCCGGTCAGCGGGGCGACACCCCCGGTCACCAGCGAGTCGTCGTAGGCCAGGTCGAGGGTGGAGGCGGCGGTGTCGTACGCCCAGACCCGGTTGTCGCCCTTGGTGGTGAA
This sequence comes from Streptosporangium heterodermiicola, assembly GCF_051390675.1. Lineage (NCBI taxonomy): Bacteria > Bacillati > Actinomycetota > Actinomycetes > Streptosporangiales > Streptosporangiaceae > Streptosporangium > Streptosporangium heterodermiicola. The sequence goes on along the minus strand of NZ_JBPJSR010000015.1, from coordinate 29,695 downwards.
GTAGCAGACGCCGCGGTCGTACCAGCAGCCCTCGCCGCCGTCGAAGTGCTTGGCCGCGCCGACCTGGCGTCGCGTCGCGGTGGGGAAGCCGTCGCGGTCGGGGATGTCCTGCCAGGTCGCCGGGCCGGTGACCTGGTCGGCCGGGGCGCAGAGCACCTGGAGCCTCCCGGTGCGCAGGTCGCCCCAGGTGTCGGGGATGAAGCGGTAGAAACAGCCGTCGCTCTCGTCCTCGGTGAGGTAGACGGCCTGCCGTACGGGGTCGCAGGCGGCGGCCTCGTGCTTGAAGCGGCCCATCCGGGTGCGCTCCTCGCCGGAGCGCCCGCCCGCGGGCCAGGTCTCGAAGACCCGGCCGAGCGCGATCTCCTCGCACGACAGCCAGGTGCCCCACGGGGTCGCGCCACCGGCGCAGTTGAGGTTGGTGCCGGACAGGATGCGGTACGCCGAGGTGATGGAGCCGTCGGCGGCGAAGCGGATCGCGGATGCCCCTCCGGCGAGCGGGATCTCGGAGTTGGACACGTAGATCCAGCCTGTGCCGTCGGGGAAGCACGCCCCGCCGTCCGGCGCCCAGTGCCAGGTGTGCCCGGCGACCCGCTGCCCGGAGCGGGCGATCACCCGGCTGGTGAACCCCTGCGGGAGCTGGATGCCGTTCGCGTCCGCGGCGAGAAGGTCGCCGTACGGGCTGGGGCCCGGCTGGGCGACGGCGCCGAGGGCCTGCCCCCACAGCGCTCCGGAGAACGCCGCGCCTCCGCCTCCGATGACAGCCGCGCGTAGCACGGTTCGACGATCCATCATTGCCTCCGAGTCGGCCGGTAGGTGGTCATCAGCCGGAACGTAAATCGCCCAGGCGACCTTGGCCACCCCCCGGGGTGAACACGGGGTGATCTTCTGGAGCCCGGCTCGTGCGGAACCGCGGTCCGAGCGCTTCCGGCCACGTGAAGTTATCGTCGATAACGGGACGTGGGGAGGTAGTGGATGCGACACACGCGCGCCACGGTGATGCGGACGGCGCTGCGGCTGCTCGACGAGGTGGGGCTCGACGGGCTGACCACCAGGCGGCTCGCGCAGGAGCTCGACGTGCAGTCACCGGCCCTGTACCGCCACTTCGGCAGCAAGCGGGAACTGCTCGACCACATGGCCGCGGCCATGGTCGAGGACGCGTTCGCGCACCTGGCCCGCCCGGGACCGGGCCAGGACTGGTCCGGCTGGCTCGCCGAGCGGGGGCGGGCGCTGCGCCGGAGCCTGCTGGCCCGCCGCGACGGTGCCCGGCTGCACATCGGGAGCCGGCCCGTCGGGAACCAGGTCGCGATCTCCAACTCCGTGGTCGAGGTGCTCGGCGAGGCGGGCTTCCCTCCGGCGGACGCCCGGCGGGCCGTCCTGGTCATCAGCCGCTACACCGTCGGGTGGGCCGTCGAGGAGCAGGCGAACGCCGACCGCCCGGCACCGGGGGAGTCCCGCGAGGCCGCCGACGCCGACTTCGAGTACGGGCTGAGCGCGATCCTGGCCGGTCTCCGCGCGAACCTGGCCGATGTCCGCGCGAGCCCGGACGGCGACGACCTCGTGCGCGGACGATGACGCGTCGTACCGCCCGGCCACGACACCCTCGGACGTGCCGCCGGACGGCTAGCCCTCCCGTGCCGCCGGACGGCTAGTCCTCCCGTGCCGCCGGACGGCTAGTCCTCCCGTGCCGCCGGTCGGCTAGCCGTCGAGGAATCCGCCGACCGCCTCGGCGAAGGCCTCCGGAGCGGTGACCCAGGGGTAGTGGGCCCCGGGCAGCACGACGCTGGTCCCGCGAGGGAAGATCCCGGCCAGCTCGGCCGCGTGCGCGGGCAACGGTCCTGGATCCCGCTCTCCCGCGATCACCAGGACCGGCGCGGTGACCTTCGCCAGGCCCGCCCGGGTCTTCTCGGCGGCGGGCATGTCGGTGTGGAAGCGCTCCGCCGCCTCGGCCGAACGTTCGGCGAACTGTGCGGCGTGCGCTTCGGCGGTCTCGTTCCAGGGACTGTAGAAGAACGGCTGAGCCCCCGGGCGCCGGCTCTCGTCGCCCTCGTCCCACGCCTTGAGGTCCGGCAGTCTGCTCTCGTACCAGCTCTCGTCGGCTCGGCGCTCGATCTGGGCGCACCACTGCTCGTCGGTTATCTCGATCCCCGCCGGACGCACGCTCGGTGTGACCAGCACCAGGTGCCCTATCCGTTCGGGGTGCCGGGCCGCGTACAGCAACGCCAGCCCTCCGGCCGCCGAATGCCCGAGCAGGTCCATCCGCTCCAGCCCCAGGCGCGCACGCAGCGCCTCGACATCCGCGACCATGCGGCCCATCGCGTACGTGTCCGGATCGAGTGGCGCCGCGGATTCGCCGGTCCCCCGGTTGTCCAGCAGGAAGAGCCGGCGCCGGGCCGTCAGACCGCCGAGATCTCCCAGGTAGCGCGAGGACCGCCCCGGCCCGCCCGGCAGGCAGACCAGCGCCGGCCCTTCTCCCCGCTCATGACAGACGAGCACGGTCCCGTCATACGAAGCAAAACTGACCATTCCTCCATCCTCGCATCGCGGCCCCAGGAGCCGTCACGCCACGATCCCGATCTCCGGCCCAGAGCCGATCGGGTGACCACCTGCGCGCCTCGCCACCATCGCGGACCAACTCTCAAGGCCCGCTGACGCGCTCCGCCGCCCCGGGGTCCGCTTCCGGCCGTTCTCCCGATACCGAGTGGTCACGCCGTGAGCCATCCGGCGCCGACGCACTCCGAATCATCCGTCGCTTTCTCCGAGACAGACGAGATCGGAGTGGAGCCGGTACGCGGCGCTGTCGGCGCTCCGCCAGCTGCCGAACCCCCGGGCGGTCACGCCGACGGTGGCCGCCTCTCCGCCCGGCAGGGAGGACCCGGCCGGTGACCGGTTCGGCTGCCGGTACGAGGCCTATCTCACCGACCCGCGCTCAGGGCGGATGAAGACCCGCTGGCGCGTCGAGCTCGCCATCCGCCTGGCCGACGGACCTTCCCGAGGCGATTCGTGATCTTGTCGGTCGATCAATGCGCAACTCCAGGGTTGCTCCTGAAGGGTTGATGTGCAACTCTAGGGTTGCATCGAATGGCGACGACGAAGGAGTCTCCGCATGAGCGAGGATCGGATCGAACGCGAAACCCTGATCGCGGCATCCCCGGAGCGGGTCTGGTCGCTGGTTGCCCAGCCCGGGTTCTGGGTGGCCGACAAGGCGAGCCTGCCCGGCACCGAGGCCAGGGAAGGCGAGTCGATGGTGGCGAAGAACGCGGAGCACGGCGACTTCCCGGTGCGCGTGGAGAGGGTCGAGCCGCCGACGTACCTGGCGTACCGCTGGGCCAGCGCGTTCCCCGGAGAGGAGTTGCGCGAGGACAACAGCACCCTCGTGGAGTTCACACTGACCCCGGAGGGCGGCAAGACGCGGCTTCGCGTCGTCGAGAGCGGGTTCGCGGCGCTGGCCGGGTCCGAGGAACTGCGCGGCCAGGCGCTGAAGAACAACACCGACGGCTGGCCCCTGGAGCTCGACGCGCTCAAGACGCGTGTCGAGCAGCCCTCCGGGTGACGGACGAGCGTCGCGGCCCCGTCGAGCCGGTCGACAGCGTCCTCGTCGCGCTGGCCGACCCGACCCGGCGCCTGCTGCTCGATCTGCTCGCCGAGCGAGGCGAGGCCACCGCGACGACGCTCGCCGAAGGACTCCCCGTCTCGCGGCAGGCGGTGGTCAAGCACCTCGCCGTCCTGGACACCGCCGGGCTGGTCTCCGGCGGCCGGGTCGGACGCGAGGTGCGGTACGCGGTGCGGCCCGCGGCCCTGGACGCGACGGGGCGATGGATGACCGCGCTCGCGGCCGACTGGGACAGGCGGCTGGCGAACATCAAGCGCGTCGCCGAGGAGGCGGAGCGGGATTCGCGCTAGCACTCCGGCCGGGGTTCGGCGTCTTCCCCGGCCGGAACACCTTCTCGCGTGCGTAACGGGCTGACGGCTCGTCGGCCGGCAGGGGTCGTTCCCCATCCGGTCACGCCCCATCCGATCGCGCCCCGCCCGGCTGGGCGCGTCGAGCCCGCCACGAGAACGCGTACCGGCGCGAGGTCGGAGGTCATAGGGAGGGGAGCCGGAGTCGCCGCCGTCGCGGCTGGATGAGCCATCGGGGGCATCGAGGCGCGGCGGCGGACGCGGGACCGGACTCCGGAGCGCACTTCGGACCGGACTCCGGACTGGACTCCGGAGCGAACTTCGGGCCGGATTTCGGGCCGGGTGTGGGCCGCCCGGTCCGGTCGACAGGAAGAACACACGGGAAGAACACGCGGCCCCGCCGGGCCGTCGATCGGCCGTGCCGCACCGGCCGCGCCAGAACAGTCGTGCCGCATCGGCGGTGCCGCGACAGTCGTGCCGCATCGCCCGGGCCATGCCATGTGAGCCGCGGCGGCAGCTGCCCCGGCGTCGACGGGATTCGAATGAGATCCGCTGAGATCCGCTGAGATCCGCGACGACCCACGGAAACAGGAATACGTCGTCAGGTGGTTCGGCCGTCGGCGGGCGGCGTGCTGATCGTTGACGACTTCGGGCTTTTGAGGAATTCGAGGAATAGGAATCGTCTCTTGACCACCTACACGACCGCGCCCCCGCGTTTCAGCGGCAGGCAGCGGCTGATCCTGCTCGTTCTGCTCGGTGCCGGGTTCATGATGTCCGTCGACTTCTCGATCCTGAACGTCGCGCTGCCGGAGGTCGGCGCGGGCGTCGGGCTGGGACTGACCGGCCTCCCCTGGATCACCTCCGCGTACGCGCTGCCCGCGGCCGGTTTCACGCTTCTCTTCGGCCGGCTGGCGGACCTGTTCGGCCGCCGCAGGCTGTTCCTGTCCGGTGTGGTCCTGCTGACCGGGGCCTCGATGCTCGGTGGCTTCGCGTTCACCCCCGAGATGCTCCTGACCGCCCGGGTGCTGCAGGGCTTCGCCACCGCCATGGCGATCCCCGCGGCGTTGTCACTGCTCACCACCACTTTCACGGAAGGCGCGACGCGCGACCGCGTCCTCGGTCTCAACGGCGCGCTGCTCTCCGGCGGCTTCACCATCGGCGCCCTGGTCGGCGGCACCCTCGTCAGCCTGCTGAGCTGGCGGGCCGCGTTCTTCATCAACGTCCCGGTCGCCCTGGTCATCCTGCTGCTCACCCCATTCCTGATCGGCGAGAGCCGTCTGCCCGACCGGGTTAGGCCGGACCTGCCCGGAGCGGTGAGCGTGACCGGCGGCCTGCTGGCCGTGATCTACGCGGTCATCGAGAAGAACGTCCCCTCGGCCGTCGTCGGCGCGCTGCTGCTGGCCGCGTTCTGGATGATCGAGCTGCGCTCGCCGGCCCCGCTCGTTCCGGTGCGCATCCTCAAGCGGCCCACGGTGAAGTGGGGTAACTACGCGGGATTCGTGGTCTTCACCATGGAGACCGCCATGATCTTCTTGATGACGCTCTACCTGCAGAAGGTCCTGGGCTTCTCTCCGCTGACCACCGGTCTGATCTTCGGCATCCCCGGGCTGGCGTCCGTGGCCGCGGGAGTGATCGCCGGGCGCTTCATCGGGCGCTTCGGCAGCCGCCGGGTTCTGGCCGCGGGCCTGTCCGTGCAGGGCCTGGCGACCCTGCCGCTGGTGTTCCTCGGCACCGACCCGATGGCGCTCGCGGTCGTGGTCCCCGCGCTGTTCATCGGGTTCTTCGGGCACGTGACCTGCATCGTGGCGTACACGGTGACTGGGACCTCGGGCCTGCCGGACGAGGAGCAGGGCCTGGCCACGGGCCTGACCTCGATGACCCAGCAGGTGGCCCTGACCGTCGGTATCCCGATCCTGGGCTCGGTCGCCGCGACGCGGAGCGTGGAGCTGGACGGCATCCACCTCGGGTTGAGCGTGAACGTGGCCGTGACCCTCGTCAGCGTGGTCCTCATCTGGTTCGGGCTGCGCCCGCGCGGCGAGCGCGGCGAGGCGGCGGTGACCGTACCGGTGCCGAAGGAGGCCGGGAGGGAACCGGCCGCGTCCTCGGACTGAGGCGGCGCGCCGGACCCGTCGCCGTCCGATGTGCGTCGGTGGGACAGCCCGGTGGCGAGGCGATCACCGTGCCCGCGCCTGGGGGAGGGGGTACGCCGGTGGCGGGATCGGACGGGCGTCGGCGTGCGGGCGGCGGCGTGGTTCACTTGCCCTGTGAACGAGGCGCGGATCATTAAATACCTGGACAGGCTGGGCGCGACCCGGCCCGCGGAGCCGGATGTCCAGAGCCTGCGGGCCCTGCAGCTCGCGCACCTGAGGGCGGTGCCGTTCGAGAGTCTGAGCATCCATCTCGGCGAGGAGATCTCGCTCGAATCCGACGCGCTGTTCGACAAGGTCGTGAGCCGTCGTCGCGGGGGCTTCTGCTACGAGTTGAACGGGTTGTTCGCGGAGTTGCTGACCGCGCTCGGCTACCGGGTGACGTTGCTGGCCGCCCGGGTCTTCAACGGCGCTACGCCGGGGCCGCTCTTCGACCACCTGGCGCTGCGCGTCGATCTCGACGAGCCGTGGCTGGTCGACGTCGGATTCGGTGACTTCTCCGACGGGCCGCTGCGGCTCGACGGGCGCGCGGAGCAGGAGGACGGCGGGGGCGTGTTCCAGATCGGGCTCGCTCCCGGTGGCCACGGTGACCTCGACATCACGCACAACGGCGACCCGGGTTACCGGCTGACCTCCCGGCCGTACGAGCTGGCGGACTTCGGCCCGACGTGCTGGTGGCAGGCGACCTCCCCGCGGTCGCACTTCACCAGGGCGCCGGTCTGCTCGATGCGTACGGCCCGGGGCAGGACCACGCTCCGCGACCGCAAGCTGATCCTGACCGTGGACGGCGAGCGCACCGAACGCGTCCTGGACGAGACCGAACTCCTCCCCGCCTACCGCGACCACTTCGGCATCACGCTCGACCGGATCCCCTCCGCCGGAGCGTGATCTCCCGTTCGACGAGAGCGGGGCGGTGGGGGAGGGTCGCGACGCGCGATGTCAGGCGTTCTGGCGGCCCTCGCTCCTGCTCGTGCGGATCTGCTGGATCCGCTGCTTGCTCAGGCCCAGCAGTTCCCCGATGTCGGGGTCCGTCAGGCCGAGCCCGGCGAGTTGGTCGACGCGAGCCCTCGCCGTTCTGGTGTAGTCGTCGGCGATCGCGGCGGCCCGTCGCTGAAGCTCGGCGAAATCGTTCAGGTCGTCCTCGGTAAGACCGGGCAGGGTGTAGTGGAACACCGGAACAGGCGGCTGGTCGCGGTCGGCGAAGAGGAAGGGCAATCCCTCGGCGATATCACCGTGCAGCTCCCTCAGGGAGCGTGCGGACATGCCGCCCGCCACGCCGTGTACGGCCGCGAGCCACAACACGCCGGTTTTGGTGATGTGAACGTCAACGCTGTCCTGGGCGCCCATCAGTCCTCCAGCCAGTCATCGCCGAACAGGGACGCGAGCCCGCGTTCGAGATTTTCCACGATGTGAGGTGTCTCGCTCGGATACAGCGGGACGATCGCGCGTGCCGCGACGCGGCCCTGGGCATCCCACAGCAGCAGGAAGCGCTGCCTGCTGGTCGTCTCGGCCCAGCCGCAACGCAGCCCGTGGTCACGGGCGAGGGCCGTGATCCGGTCACGGATCGCCGCGTAGTCGTCTCGTTCCACCACACGCGGCAGACTATACCCCTTGCCCACCAGCGACAATGCCCCTTGTCGGCATGTTCGTTATGGTGTGTCGCCCTTTACGGTCGGTCATTCCAGGACAACCGGATCATTTTTTGTCGCGAGATTGCCGCTGAATTTTTTCACCGCGAAGTCCCCGCCGAGTGGGCCGACAGGTCCGGTCGATCACGCGAGACCGGAAGCGGGCCTGGTGACCGAAGTGAGAATCCGGCGGGAACGACCGGCCTGGCGGACTCCCCGGTGGACGGCGGAACGCGACCCGGGTCAGGCGGAGGTGAGGGAGCGGTCGCGGTTGACGAGGGCGGCGTAGGGGCCGTCGGCCGCGAGGAGCTCGTCGTGGGTGCCGCGCTCGACGACGCGGCCGTGGTCGAGGACCACGATCTGGTCGGCGTCGCGGATCGTCGACAGGCGGTGGGCGATCGTGATGGTGGTACGGCCGTGCGACAGGGTGTCCAGGGCCTCCTGGACGGCGCGCTCGGTCTGGGTGTCGAGGGAACTGGTGGCCTCGTCGAGGATGAGCACGGGCGGGTCGCGCAGCAGGGTCCTGGCGATGGCCAGGCGTTGCTTCTCGCCGCCGGAGAAGCGGTAGCCGCGCTCGCCGACCACGGTGTCGTACCCGTCGGGCAGTGACGCGATGTGGTCGTGGATGCGGGCGGCCCGCGCGGCCGCGACGATCTCCTCGTCGGAGGCCGACGGCCTGGCGAACCGGAGGTTGTCGGCGATGGAGGAGTGGAACAGGTAGGTCTCCTGCGAGACCACGCCGACCGTCTCGGCCAGGGACTCGAAGGTGAGGTCGCGCACGTCCACCCCGTCGATCGTGACCCGGCCGCTCGTCACGTCGTACAGCCGGGGCGGCAGGTAGCTCAGCGTGGTCTTGCCCGAGCCGGTCTCGCCGACCACCGCCAGGGTGGTGCCCGCGGGGACGGTCAGGTCGACGTCCGAGAGGGTCGGGACCTCGCCGTAGGAGAAGTCCACGTGCTCGAAGCGGATCTCGCCGCGTACGGTCTCCGGGGCGCGGGTGCCGGGGTGGATGTCCACCGGCAGGTCCAGATACTCGAAGATCCGGCCGAACAGCGCCAGGGAGCTCTGCACGTCGACGCCGAGCCGCAGCAGTGACACGGCGGGCCGGAACAGGTTCATCTGGAGGGTGGTGAAGGCGACGACGGTGCCGATGGAGACGGCCGAGGTGAGCCCGGTGGCCCAGTAGATCACCGCGGGCATCGCCGCCATGATGATCTGGATGGTGGACTGCCGCCAGCGCCCGGCCATGCTGGAACGGACCTCCAGGTCGGCCAGCTCGTCCGAGGCGGCCGAGAACCGCCCGGTGAGCTCGGGGCCGCGGCCCATCGTCCTGCCCAGCAGGATGCCGCTGATCGACAGCGACTCCTGGACCATCGACGAGATGGCGGCCATCTTCCGCTGCCGCTCGGAGGTGATCTTCCTGCGTTCCCGGCCGACCCTGCGGCTGATCATGACGAAGACCGGGAGCAGCAGCAGCGACACGATGGTGAGCCGCCAGTCCAGCACCAGCATCGCGACGATCGTCGCGATCACGGTGGTCAGGTTGGAGACCATCGAGGCCGCGGTGGAGGTGACCACCAGCTGCATGCCGCCGATGTCGCTCGCGATGCGCGACTGCACCTCGCCGGTCCGGGTGCGGGTGAAGAAGGCCATGGACATGCGCTGCAGGTGACCGTAGACGCCGGTGCGCAGGTCGTGCATGACGCGCTGGCCGACCCCGGTGGAGATCAGCGTCTGGACGACGTCGAGCACGCTGGTGACGACGGCGACCGCGACCATGCCGAGCGCGAGCAGCGTCAGCAGGCCGGTCCTGCCGTGCGGGATGGCGTCGTCGAGCACCGAGCGGAGCATGAACGGCGAGGCGAGCGAGACGAGCGAGGAGAGCCCGATGAGGGCGCCCACGACGGCGAGGCGGCCCCGGTAGGGGCGGAACAGGCCGACGACGCGCCGCAGGGGCGCGCGAGGTTCGTCGTTCATACCGGGTGTTTCGTGCCGTACGGCACTTTCGGTTTGTTTGATCATTGAACTCCTTTACGATGTTTACTCAAACAGAGGTTACCTCACATTCATTCCGTGCGGCACTGGGATAAGTTCGGCGCTGTGGAGACGGAACTGGCCGACCTGGTGCACGGCGTCGGCCATCGACTGCGGCGGGGGTACGGTGAGCGGCTCGGCCCGCTCGGCCTGAGCCCCGGCCAGGCGCGGGCGCTCAGGGTCATCGTCGACTCCGAGCCGCCGCTGAGGATGGTGCAGCTCGCCGAGAGGCTGCGGATCGTGCCGCGCTCGGTGACCCCGGTGGTCGACGCCCTGGAGGAGGCCGGGCTGGTCCGCCGCGAGGTCGATCCCGCCAACCGCCGTTCCACCCTGCTCGTGGTCACCGGCGAGGGCCGCGAGAGGTACGAGCAGGTGCGCGAGGCGCGCAGGCGGGTGGCCGAGGAGCTGTTCTCGGTGCTCACCGCCGACCAGCAGGACAGGCTCAGGGAGCTGCTGGGCACGGTCGACGCCCAGTCCGCCTGACCGCCCCGGAGGCGGGTGGTGGCCGCCGTCCGCCTCTCGGCCGTTCTGCCTCTCTGCCGTTCCCGTTCCTGTTCCGGTTGTCAGTCGTTCCGGTTGAAGCGGGCGACGGCGAGGGCGAGCATGACCAGGCCCGCCGCGCCGACCAGCAGCAGCTCCAGCGCCACCGGGACGGTCCACCCCGACCAGGACACCCCGGGGCCGTACACGGCCATCACCTCGGGCGGGACGGACAGGTGGGCGAAGACGACCTGGCGCGTCGGGTCGACCGCGTACGTCAGGGGGTTGAGCAGCGTCAGGGTGTGCATCCACCCGGGCAGGTTGGTGAGCGGGAACAGCGCCCCCGACAGGTACATCAGAGGCATGATCGCCATCTGCGCGATCCCCTGGAACGACTCCATGCTGGTCATCCGCGCGGCGACCAGCACCCCGAAGGCCGACATGGTGAAGCCGGTCAGGAACATCACGCCGACGAGCCCGGCGATGAGGACCGGGTCGTAGGGGACCCCGACCAGCCCGGCCATGGCCACGATCACCAGGCTCTGGAGCGTCGCGACCAGCGCGCCGCCGAGGACCTTGCCGAACACGATCGCGGTACGGCTCACCGGCGCGACCAGCATCTCCCGCAGGAAGCCGAACTCGCGGTCCCAGACGATCGAGGAGGCGGAGAACATCGCGGTCAGGATCACCGTCATCGAGATGACGCCGGGGAACATGAAGGTCTTCAGGTCGACGCCGTCGGGGACCCCCGGCATCAGGGCTCCGAACCCGGTGCCGATGATGAAGATCCACATGAAGGCCTGGAAGAGCATGGCCGTGACCCGCCTGCCGTCGGTGGCGAAGCGGATCATCTCCCTGCTGAGCACCACCCGCACCGCGCGCAGGTTGTGGGCGAGGCCGCGCAGCGGGACACGGGCGGGGGGCGTCTCAATCGCGGCCACGGACCGTCACCTCCTCGGTGTGGGTGTCGCCGTGGGTGCCGTCGCGGCCGTTACGGGTGCCACTGTGAGTGCCGTCACGGATGTCATCGCGGATCTCGTCGGGGGCGTCGTGGCTCGTGCCGTTCTCACCGCTCGTGCCGCCGCTCTCGCCGTTCTCGCGGGTCGTGTCCTTCACGGCCTCTCCGGCCTCCCCTGAGGCTTCGAGGTCTCCGGGGGCGTCGTCGCTCGTGCCGTTCGCGCCGTCCTCCGCGTCGCGGATGGTCGAGCCGGTGTAGGAGAGGAAGACGTCGTCCAGGGAGGGCCTGGTCATCTGCACGGACCTGATGGGCACGCCGAGCCCGGAGAACAGGCGCGGCACGAACTCCTCGCCGCTGGGCACGGAGAAGGCGAGCCCGCCGTCGCGTGCCGTGACCTCCACCTGGAAGCGTTCCCGCAGCGCCGCCGCGGCGGCCTCGTCGTCGTCGGTGTGGATGCGGATCCGGTCCCTGCCCACCGTGGCCTTCAGCGCCTCGGGGGTGTCCAGCGCCACGACGGAACCGTGATCGATGATCGCGATGCGGTCGCAGTACTCGGCCTCCTCCAGGTAGTGCGTCGTCATGAAGACCGTGATCTTCTCCAGCTCGCGCAGCTCGGCGATGTAGCCCCAGATGGCCACCCTGGTCTGCGGGTCGAGCCCTACCGTGGGCTCGTCCAGGAACAGCACGCGGGGGGAGTGCAGCAGGCCCCGCGCGATCTCCAGCCGCCGCCGCATGCCGCCGGAGTAGGTGTGCACGCGGTCGTCGCGGCGCTTCCACAGGCCGACGATGTCCAGGACCCGCCTCATCCGGTCCGCGATGGCGTTCTTGGGCAGGCCGTACAGCTCGGCGTGGAAGCTCAGGTTCTGCGCGCCGGTGAGGTATCCGTCGACGGTCGGTTCCTGGAAGACCAGCCCGATGTCGCGCCGCACCTCGTCGCGCCGCCGCACGATGTCGTGCCCGCCGACGGTCGCGCTGCCGCCGCTGGGCCGGACCAGCGTGCACAGCATGTTGATCGTGGTGCTCTTGCCCGCCCCGTTGGGGCCCAGCAGGCCGAACACCTCGCCGGGCGCCACGTCGAAGTCGACGCCCTTCACGGCCTCGATCCGCCCGTACTCCTTGCGCAGTCCCCTGACGGACACCGCCGCGCCGTCGTCCACCTCACCGCTCCCCGCGGGACGAGAAGAACGGCAGGAAGGGGGTGCCGGTCCCGGCCGCCTGCGACATGGCGAGCAGGACGCCCGCCCCGCCCGTCGCCAGGTCCATGGAGAGCCGGAAGCCGTTGGTACCGGGGAAGGCGAGGTGCCCCCGGAAGGAGACGGCGTGCCGGCACAGGTCCCGCAGCCGGCGGTCCAGCGCCTCGCCCTCGGGGCCGCTCCGGGAGCCGTCCGGAGGGCTGCCCGGGGAGCCGCCGGGGTGGGCGTTCTCCCCGGTGTCGTTCCCGGGCGCGTCCGCCGACCCGTTCGCCGACCCGTCCGCCGACCCGTCCGCGAGCCGGGAGAGTACGGCCACCTGGCCGGCCGTGCCGCGGAAGAGGTCGGACTGCAGCGCGACGCGCGTCCGGCAGGCGCGCAGCAGGCCGGGCAGGCTCGTGCGGAGCCTGTCGTCCTCGCGGTGGGCGAGGAACTCGTCGGCGACCAGGGCGATGCCCGCGCTGCCGACGTCGAGGTAGGGCATCGTGCGCACGCCCGCCTCCTCGGCCACGAGGCCGCCGTCGGCGGTCGTCACGCACCGGTCGAGGTCGAGTCCCACGGCGAGCGCGGCGTGGTCGAGGTGGCCGGGGTCGCCGGTCCGTTCGAACATCCGGATGAGGAACAGGGCCACCCCGCACCAGCCGCGCATCAGGCCGGGCTCCACCGGGCGGGTGGGCGCGGGCAGGCCGGGGCCGCGGGCCGTGCCGGGATCGCCGCGCCGTACGGCGTCCGCCAGACGGTCGGCGATGGCGAGCGCCGCCGTCAGGTGGTCGCGCCCGCCCGGCGCGCGGTCCCGCTCGCCCGCAAGGTGGTCGCGCCCGCCCGGTGCCAGGCCCCGCTCGCCCGACAGGTGGGCCAGCGCAGCCCCGATGCCCGCGAACCCGGAGAACATCGAGATGTTCGCGCGATCCGGCACCGGGTGCCGGTCGAGCAGTTCGGCCGCCTCGTCCCGGTACCCCAGGTGGTCGAGGACGTAAACGAGGCCGGCCGTACCGTCGTAGAAACCCGGGCGGCGCGGGACGGTACGCCCTACGGCGTCGATCAGCCAGCGCTCGTGCTCCGGGTGGCGGCCGTGGCCGGTCACGTCCAGCGCCCACAGCACCCCGGCCGCGCCGTGGGCGAAGCCGAGGCCGCCGGACAGGAACTGGTGCACGTCGCCGGGGAAGAGGCGGTCCTCCCGCTCGGGGGTCGCGGAGCCGAGGATCCCCTTCGCCAGGGACGCGCGCACCGCCCCCCAGTCCACGACCGGCTCGTCCAGGCCGACGGGGTCCTCGTCCGGCCGCCGCGTTCCAGCGGGCGAGGCCGTGGAGACCGAGGAGCCGGGAGCCAGGTGGGACAGGATCGTCCCGGCCCAGTCCTGAGGGACAGGGAAGCCGTCGCACATCATCCGGACGAACCCGTGGACCTTGTCCGGCTGCAGTGCGGTGATCTTGCTGTACGGCAGGAACATGGCCAGTCGCACCGCGGCCAGGGCGTGCAGGTCGCGGTCGGTCCCGCTCTTGTTCCGGCTGCCGAACCCCGTCGCGGACAGTCCCGGCCGCCAGTCGGCGTCCGTGGCGTCGAACGCGAGCTCGAAGTCGACCAGCGCCACCGACTCGTCCGGCCTGACGATGACGTTGCCCAGGTGGAGGTCGCCGAACACCACCCCGCGCTCGTGCACGGCGCCGATCAGCGCCTCGATCCGGTCGGCGACGCGCACCGCCCTGCGGGTGTAGGACGCGATCTCCTCCTCGGTCGGCTCCGCCCTGGTCACCCAGGGGTGGGCGGTCCCGCACCAGACGTTCAGCGGCTGCCCGTCCATGTACTCCTCGACCAGGAAGCGGTGACCGGCCACGTCCAGCTCGTCGTACAGCTCGGGAATCCCCGGGATGCCCCGCAGCGCGGTGAGCGCCCAGCTCTCGCGGGCCATCCTGGTGATCGCGTCCTGGTGGTTGGCGTCCACCGCCGTGTGCGGGCGGGCCTCCTTGAGCACGACCTCCCGGCCGTCGGTACGCCGGGTGGCCAGGTAGACGCCCCCCGCGTTGGAGAAGTGCAGGGCCCTCCGTACGAGGTAGGGGAGCTCGGCGCCCGCGCCGTCGCGGCGGGAGTCCAGGTGCGGACGGAGGAACTCCGGCAGCTCCACCCACTTCGGCGGGTCGAAGACCGGCCTGCGCCGGTCGGGCAGCAGGGTGCCGTCCGGGTGGCGGATCGCGAAGACGGTCTCGCCGTGCTCGTCCACGCACGTCATCTCGATGAAGCCGCCGTAGCGGACGAACAGCGGCCCCGCGCCCCAGCGCAGGTCGCTGAGGATGTACGGGCCCGGCTCGCCCTCAAGCTCGGCCGAGAGGTCCGTCAGCACCGCCCGCAGCTCCTCCTCGTCGCGCGGATAGATGGTGACCAGCTTCCCGCTGGAGCCGCGAGGTGAGTACTTGGCGTTGAAGACGAGCAGCATGTTGCGGTCGCGCAGGTGCTTGAACGGGATGCCGCGCCCGACGCAGTAGTCCCAGGCGGCCGAGCAGAGCCGGTCGGCGTTGTCCAGCGTCGCCGAGAGGTGGACCTTCCAGCCCTGTTCGGCGGTGGCCTGACCGGCCGGTCGCAGCGAGACCCAGACCCCGCGCTCCTTGCGCACCCAGCCCTCGGGGACGGCCTCGCGCGACACGGCGAGCCCGGCGTCGCCGATGAAGCCGACCCCTCCCGACCAGCGCGTGGGCTCCTCGAAGAAGAGCGGGTCGGCCAGAGTGTAGATCTGCATCATGTCCTGCATGCGTGGTGCTCCCTATCGCGTGCCCGCTGCTGCCGTGCGGTGCCGTCCCGGTCCCGGTGCTCGTGCCGTTCCGGCTCAGACCGCCTCGGCCTCGGCGGTCCGCGAACCCTCGGCGGTCCGTACGCCCTCGGCGGTCCGTACGCCCTCGGTCATCCGTGCACCCTCGCCGGACAGGGAGCCGCGCAGTTCCTCCAGCATGCCGATCAGCGTCGAGAGCGGCGGCGCCCCCGCCGCGTCGCGGCGTCCGGTGGTCAGGCTCGTCACCGCCCGCACCGGCGAGACCACGACGTTGCGCCGTTCGGCGAGGGTCGCGAGGTGCCGCTGCAGGGTCGGGTTGTCCATCGCGCCCGGCGGCAGCGAGGGGGCGACCGCGATGGGGGCCGAGGTGCACTGCAGGGTGAGCAGCGCGGGGGTGTCGGCCAGCCCGAGGGCGAGCCTGGAGATGAAGTTCACGCACGCCGGGTAGACGACGACGCTGTCGCTCCACTCGGTCAGCCGCACGTGCAGCGCGTCCGGCCGGTTCTCCTCGGGCCAGCGGTCCATCACGACCTCCCGGCGGACGAGCACGCTCAACGCCTGCGCGCTGACGAAACGTGCCGCGCTGGAGGTGAGGACGACCTGCACCTCAAGGGTCCTGTACGCCGTGGTCAGCCAGTTGAGCCAGAACGGCAGGTACATCGCGGCGATGGCGCCGGTGCCGATCACGAGCAGCCGCTCGCCGCCGAACTCGGGGGGCCTGCGGTCGGGCGGGGTGTCCGTCAACGCGCGTACTCCTTGGGCCTCGTGACGAGTTTCCTGAGGTGGCGGACGAGCGCGCGCAGGCCCCTCGGCCGGTCGGCGTCCGGCCCCTCGACCAGCCGGTTGAGGACGTCGGCGCCCTGTTTCTCCCACATCTGCCGGTAGATGGCGTAGAAATGCACGTCCCACAGGCATCCACGGAAGAACATGTGCTCGGGAAGGGTCGCCTCCTTGGGAATGAGGCCCCCGACCCAGCCGAGCCGGTCGATGCTGGCGTCCGTGGTGACGAAATAAACCTTCCGCACGTTCTCCCAGGTGGCGAACGCGTAATTGACGAGAAGCATCATCGCCTCGCCGCCGAGACCGTATCGCGCCTTGTCCGTGTCGGTGAATATGCCGACCTGGATGTGCCCGGCGGGGTCCATCTCGTGCAGGGTCCCGAACCCCACGGTCTCTCCGCTGTGCCGCAGCTTGATCGCAAAAAGCGCGGAAATATCCTGCTTTTTCATCTGCTCAACGAAGACCTTGAGCGGAGGCATGCTGTGCAGTCCCAGGCCGAGGAGGAGCTCGTAGAGGGCGACCCCGTCCGACAGGTCCGCGATCGCGAGCGTCGTCCGCTGAGTCTCGACATGGGGAATGAGCACGATTCTGTCACCTTGAATTCTCTCGGCGGCGATGGTCCCGGGGCGCAATGATCCCGTGTGATCGAACCGTCGGATCTCGCTGACGGTTGGACATTAGGTTTGGGGTTCCTGGATAGTCAACGTTGTTATCCACGGTCACGGGAAAGCGGTAGGCGGCCGGAAACAGGCCCGCCTTCCGGCCCGGCGTCCGGCGTTGTCTCGCCGGCGGGACGACGCAGCCAGCCGAGCTCCTGGGCCCGTAGTGCCAGCTGGAACCTGCTGGTCGCGCCCGCCGACTGCATCAGCCCGTTGACCTCGCGCCTGACGGTTCGTTCCGCGATGCCGAGCCGGGCCGCGACGGCGTTGTCGGTCAGCCCCTCCGCCAGGAGATCGAGCACGGCCCGGCTGCGGGACATGCCCCCCGGCGAGGCTCCCTCCGGGGAAGGCGTCACGGACGCGGTGTCCCACAGGTGGTCGAAGACGGACAGCAGGGTGGAGACGTGGCCGGGCCGCGTCACCAGGACGATCGGGCCCGCCGCCTCGCCCTGCGGGATCCGCAGGCTCAGCAGCGCCGTCCGCCGGTCGGTGATCAGCGCGGAGAGCGGCGCCGAGGCCAGCGTCCGGATCCGGGAGCCGTCCGCGAGGGAACCCTGCTCCTCGCCGCCCGCCTCGGCGCGTACGAGGTGCGCCGCGCGGTTCTCGTCGGCGCGTACGAGGGGTTCGGTGCGTACGGGAGACGTCGAGCGGCCCTCGCCGGCGCGTACGACGGACACCGAGCGGTTCTCGTCGGCGCGGAGCTCGCCCGCGCGCTCGGACAGGAACCGGCCCAGCGGGTCCTCGGAGAGCACCGTGAGGACCTCACGGAACCGGCTCTCCGCCATCCGGTGAAACACTTCGCGCAGTTCCTGGAGCGTGATTATCCGGTCTCCGCTCACATTCGGCTCGGCGTGGTGCATGAAAAACATAATGTCACGGCTAAAGTCTCGGACCCGTCGTCGTTTCCGACTTATGGAAACACCGGCCGGATGGCCGTTTTAGGACAGGCCGTTGCGCATTCCGGGGATCCATAACTATGTTTCGTCAGCGGAGCGGCCGGGATTGACGCTTCGATGGCGCTTTCGTTTCGTCATCGTTTTTCGGTAGAGGTGTCACGGTGCAGACTCCGTGAAATTCGTGGAATGCGAGCGGTTCACCTTCCGAAACCGGCGAGGACGACGGTGCACCACAGGGGAAAAAATTCCGGCCGGCCCGGACCGCCACACGGCAGGTCTGATGTTCGAGCCCGCGAAGGAGGTGTCTTAATGGATCTGTCCAACATTCTCGAGCTGCAGGAGATCGACGTAGCCCCCGAGTACGCCGAGCTGCCCAGCAGCACGATCAGCAGCAGCACCTGCTGATTCCTCCGCGTTCGCGGGGGGAGGCCCGGTGTCTTCCCCCGCGTTCGCGGTCCCCTCGCACCCGACGGGTGACCGGGGCCGCCCCGGGCGAACGCGTCTCGCGGGCTTTTTCCAAGAGTCCTCAAGAGTCCCGAGAGCGGGCTTCCCGCGCGGCGGCAAACACCGCAGACTATTCGGGGACGGAGCGCAAGGCCGTCGCGGTCCTTCTCCGATTATCTTGTGCGGGGAGAAGGGGACGTGTTGAATCTGTCCGTATGAGCGACATCATTCTGGTGTGCGAAGGACTCCGTAAACGTTATGGCCAGATAGTCGCGGTCGACGGCATCGGTTTTTCCATCGCCGAAGGCGAAGTCTACGGCCTGCTCGGGCCGAATGGCGCCGGAAAGAGCACGACGATTTCCATGATTGTCGGGGTCGTCGAGCGCGACGAGGGCACCGTCGTCATCGACGGGCAGCCGCACGACGCGCGGAACACGAGGACCAAGGCGCTGATCGGCTACGTACCCCAGGAGCTCGCGCTCTACCAGGACCTCACGGCACGTCAGAATCTGTGGTTCTTCGCGCAGCTCTACGGTCTGCGGGGACGACAGGGCAAGAGCAAGGTGGGCGAGGTGCTGGAGACGATCGGGCTGGCGGACCGCGCCGACGAGGCGGTGTCGAGCTACTCCGGGGGCATGGCCCGCCGCCTGAACATCGGGGTGGGGCTGCTGAACCGGCCGCGCCTGCTGATCCTGGACGAGCCCACGGCCGGCGTCGACCCGCAGAGCCGCAACTCCATCCTGGAGAGCGTGCGGCGCCTCGCCGCCGACGGGGTGGCCGTGCTCTACACCACCCACTACATGGAGGAGGCCGAGCGCCTCTGCGACCGGGTCGGCATCGTCGACCTGGGCCAGATGAAGGCCGAGGGCACCCGCCGCGAGCTGGTGGACCTGGTGGGCGAGAACGACCAGGTGCTCCTTCAGGTGGACGGGGACCTGGAACGCGCGCGGCACGCGCTCGCCGAGCTGCCGCAGGTGCGTCAGGTGAGCGGCGAGGGGTCCGGGGTCGACCTGCTCGTGGACGGGGCCAGGGCGGTGCTGCCGAGACTCTTCGAGGTCGTGGCGGGCTCGGGCGCGGCGATCCGCTCGGCGGAGGTGCGCGAACCCGACCTGGAAGCGGTCTTCCTGCACCTCACCGGCAAGGCGCTCCGTGACTGAGGGAAGCCTCGTGACTGAGGGGAACGGAGGCCCGCGGTGCGCGGAATGATCACCATCCTCGTGAAGGACCTGCGGCAGCGGGCGAAGGACAGCACCCTGATCGTCTTCGCGATCGTGCTGCCGCTCGGCATGGCCTTCATCCTCAACGCCGTCCTGGGCGGCGCCGGGGGCGAGTTCAAGGCCCGGTACGCCGTGGCCGACGCCGACAGCGGGGCGGGCAACGCAGGCTTCGTCGGCCAGGTCCTGGAGCCCATGCGCGAGTCGGGCGTCGTGACCCTGCGGCCGGTGGCCACCGCCGAGGAGGGCCGGGCGCTGGCGCAGAGTGGCCAGGTGGAGGCGGTCTTCGTCATCCCCGCGAACTTCTCCGCCGACGCGCGCGCCGGACGCCCCGCCACCCTGGAGATCATCGGCAGCGTCGCGGCCCCGGTCGCGGTCCAGGTCGCCCGCGAGGTCGGGCAGTCGTACGCCGCCGGGCTGCGCTCGGTCCAGCTGGCCGTGGTCGCGGCCTCCCCGGCGGGGACGGCGCCCGACGGCGAGCGGGCCGCTCAGCTGGCCGAGCGGGCGGGCTCGCTCCCGATGCCGATCTCGCTGCGCGAGGACGCCTCCGCGGTGCGGCGGCAGCTGGACATCACGACCTACTACTCGGCCGGCATGGCCATGTTCTTCCTGTTCTTCGCCGTGGTCTTCAGCATCAGCAGCATCTTCGACGAGCGCAGGGCCGGCACGCTGACCCGGATGCTGGCCGCGCCGATCTCCCGGCCCGCGATCGTGCTGGGCAAGCTGCTCAGCGGCGTCCTGGTGGGCATCGTGAGCATGGCCATCCTCATCGTGGTCAGCACGCTCGTGATCGGCGCCCGCTGGGGCGACCCGCTCGGCGTGGCCGCGCTGGTGGTCGCGGCGGTGCTCGCCGCCACCGGGCTGATGACCGCGCTGGCCACGTTCGCCCGTACCGCGGAGCAGGCGTCGAACTGGCAGTCGGTGGTGGCGATGGTGCTGGGCATCTTCGGCGGGGTGTTCTTCCCCAGCGCGCAGCTCGGCGGGCTCACCGCGCTCGGCTACCTCACCCCGCACAAGTGGTTCATGCAGGGCCTGGCCGACCTGGCCGGCGGCGGGTCGCCGCAGGCCGTGGCCGTCCCGGTCGCGGCCCTGCTCGGCTTCGCCGTGCTGGGCGGCGCGCTCGCCCTGGCCCGCGTCGGAAGGATGGTGCACGCGTGAAGGCCCTCGCCATAGCAATGGTCAACCTCCGCCGGGTCTTCAGCGACCGCACCAACATCTTCTTCGTGGTCGTCTCGCCGTTCCTGATGGTCTTCGTGCTCGGGCAGATGTTCGGCGGCAACCAGCAGCTGACGGTGGGCGTGGTGAGCGGCTCAGGACCGCTGTCGGAGCAGCTGGTCCAGGCGCTGGGCTCGGGCAAGCGCATCGCGGTCGAGCGGGTCGCCGACGAGTCCGCGCTGCGGACCGGGGTGGAACGCGGCACGGTGCGGGCCGGTGTGGTCGTCCCCGCCGACTACGACACCCGGGTGCGCGCGGGAGGCGAGGCCGAGGTGCGCTACCTGACCCGCCAGGAGGACCCCGGCGCGGCCGAGATCGGCACCTGGATCCGCTCCGTCGTCCCCCAGCAGGCCGGACTGCTGCGCGCCGCCCGCTTCGGTCAGCAGGAGGGGGCGGGAAGCTTCGACGAGGCCCTGGGCAGGGCCGGGCAGGCGAGCGTCGCGACGGTCCGGGTGCGCGTCACCACCGCGGGCGAGAGCATCTTCCCCGAGGGGTTCAACCCCTTCGGCGCCTCGGCCCCGCCCCTGCTGCTGCTGTTCACCTTCCTCACCTCGCTCACCGCCGCGATCGGGCTCATCGAGACGCGGCTGCTCGGGGTGGCGCGCCGGATGTACGCGACCCCGATCTCGGCGCGCTCCATCGTCGTGGGCGAGGCCCTCGGCCGTCTGGTCATCGCGCTCGCCCAGGCCCTGCTGATCATGTTCGGCTCGGCCCTGATCTTCGGGGTCGACTGGGGCGACCCGTTCGCCGCGGGCGCCCTCGTCCTGGTCTTCTCCCTGGTCGGGAGCGGGGCCGCGATGCTGCTCGGGGCGGCGTTCAAGACTCCCGGGGCGGCGATCTCCGTCGCGATGGTCCTCGGGCTGGGGCTCGCCGCGCTCGGCGGCTCCATGGTCGCCCTGGAGTCGTTCAGCGGCACGATGCGGACCATCGCCCATCTGACGCCGCACGCGTGGGCCTACGAGGCCTTCGCCGAACTGGTCAGGCACGACGGCACCATCGTCGACATCCTGCCCCAGTTCGGCATCCTGAGCTGCTACGCCGCCGTCCTGTTCGCCCTCGGCGTCTGGCGCCTGCGTCGTGTCCTCACCCGGTAACGCCAGACCTTTGGAGATGACATGCGTTTCCTGCCCGAGCGGGAGAACATCACGGCCGCGGTCCTCGGCCTGGGGTACGTCGGGTCGTGCGTCGCGGCCGTCCTGGCCGACCGCGGCGTGAACGTGATCGGGGTGGACACCGACCCCGTACTCGTCGACGAGCTGAACGCCGGGCACTGCCGGTTCAGCGAGACGGGGCTGCCCGAGCTCGTGGCCCGCCACGCGGGCACCGACCGGCTGCGCGTCACCACGAACTACGAGAGCGTCTCCGAGGCGGACGTCGTCATCGTCGCGGTCGGCACGCCCACCGGCGAGCGCGGGGTGATGAAGGAAAGCCAGCTGCGCGGCGCCTGCGAGGAGCTGGGCAGGCACATCAGGCCGGGCCAGCTCCTGGTCTTCAAGAGCACGGTCCCGCCGGGGGTGACGCGCGCGCTGGCCCTCCCGCTGCTCCAGCGCGGCGGCCTGGTCTGCGGCGAGGACTTCGGCGTCGTCTTCTGCCCCGAACGCCTCTCCGAGGGGACCGCGCTGCGCGAGCTGCGCAGCTTTCCCATCATCGTCGGCGGGTGGTGCGCCGACAGCACGCAGGCCGCGGTGGAGTTCTGGCGCCGGGCCGTCGGGGTCGAGGTGATCCCGGTGGCCTCCCTGGAGGCGGCCGAGATGGTCAAGCTCGCCGACAACTGGTGGATCGACCACAACATCGCCCTGGCCAACGAGCTCGCCCGGCTCTGCGCTGCGCTGGAGGTCGACGTCCTCGACATCATCTCCGCGGCCAACTCGATCCCCAAGGGCAACGGCAACGTCAACATCCTGCTGCCGAGCGTGGGGGTGGGCGGCTCCTGCCTCACCAAGGACCCCTGGATGGTCTGGCGCGCCGCCCAGGATCGCGGCATCGACCTGCTCACCATCCCGGCCGCCCGCGAGGTCAACGACTCCATGCCTGGATACACCAGCGACCTCATCGTGGAGGAGCTGGCCAAGCTCGGCAGATCGCCGGTGGGCGCGAAGGTGGCCGTCCTCGGGCTCGCCTTCAAGAACAACACCGGCGACCTGCGCGAGACACCGGTCAGACCGGTCGTGGAGGAGCTGCGCAAGGCGGGCGCCGAGGTCACCCTGTACGACCCGCTGGTCGACGGCGACGAGGCGGAGAAGCTCTTCGGGCTGCCGCAGGCCCCCTCGCTGGAGGAGGCGGTGCGCGGCGCCGACTGCCTGGCGATCCTCGCCTGGCACCGGGAGTTCCAGGACGTCGACTTCACCGAGCTCCGCGAGCGGGTCGCCCCCTCGTGCGCGGTCGTCGACGGCCGCGCCTACTACCCGCGCGAGACCATAGACCTGCTGCGCGAGACCGGGTTCGCCTACCGCGGGATCGGGAGGTAGGGGTCATGGCGAACGTGGTCGTCACCGGCGGTTTCGGTTTCCTCGGCAGCCATCTCACCGAGGCCCTCGTCAGGCGCGGGGACGAGGTGACGGTCTTCGACGGAGGGCCGCCCCCGCCCGACCTGAACGGCGCCTCCCCCCGGCGGCACGTCGGCGGCGACATCAGGGACGCCGACGCGCTCGCCGGCGCGATCACCGGCGACGTCGACACCGTGTACCACCTCGCCGCCGTGGTCGGGGTCGACCGCTACATCGACCGGCCGCTCGACGTCATCGACATCAACCTGTCGGGCACGAAGAACGTCCTGGAACTCGCCGAGAAGGCCGGTGCCCGGGTGGTGCTGGCCAGCACCAGCGAGGTCTTCGGCAAGAACCCGGACGTCCCGTGGGCCGAGGACGACGACCGCGTCCTCGGCAGCACCGCCACCGACAGGTGGAGCTACTCCTCCAGCAAGGCGCTGGCCGAGCACCTGACGTTCGCCTACATGCGCCAGCGCGGGCTCGACGCCACCATCGTGCGGTACTTCAACGTCTACGGTCCCCGCCAGCGGCCGGGCTTCGTGGTCAGCCGCAGCGTCCACCGCGCCCTGCGCGGCCTGCCGCCGGTCCAGTACGACGACGGCGGGCAGACGCGCTGCTTCACCTTCGTCGACGACGCGATCGCCGCCACGATCGAGGCGGGCACCGCCGCCCCGGCGCTGGGGGAGTGCTTCAACATCGGCAGCTCCGTCGAGACGCCCGTCCGCGACGTCATCGAGCTCGTCGTGGAGCTGGCGGGCGGCGACAGGGCGGTCCCGGTCGACCCGCGCGACGGCTTCGGCGCCGCCTACCAGGACCTGTCGCGCCGCGTCCCCGACACCTCCAAGGCGCGCGAGGTGCTCGGGTGGCACAGCACCACCGCCCTGCGGGACGGCCTGGCCAGGACGATCGCCTGGGCGCGGGCCAACCCCTGGTGGCTGGAACAGCCCGACAGCGGCTCGGCCTGACGGCCTGACGGCCTGACGGCCTGAGGTCTGATGGCCTGAGGTCTGGACGGCCTGAGGTCTCACGGTCCTCACGTCCTCATGGGCCGGGGCCTGATCGGCCGGGGTGCCGCCCGGCCGATCAGGCCCTCTCCGCCCGTCTCTCAAGCGCGCCGTGGGCCGTACGGTCCGGTCAGGTTCTTCCCGCCGACCCGTCCGGCGGAGCCCGGCGAGGTCGGCCGTCACCGTCGGAGCCGTCGTTTTCCGGCCGTTGAAGCCGTTGAAGCCGATGGAGCCGTCAGAGCCGCCGGTCGCCGGACCGGCCGGGACGGGGTGTCAGGCGCACGCCTCGCGGGTCGCGGCGACGACCGCGTCCACCGCGCGGGCGTCGAGGTGGGGGCCCATCGGCAGGCTCAGCACCTCGTCGGCGAGCCGCTCGGCCAGCGGCAGCGATCCGGGCGCGTACCCGTCGCCGGCGTAGGCGGGGGAGAGGTGCACCGCGATCGGGTAGTGGACGAGCGTGGCGATCCCGGCGGCGGCGAGCCGCTCCTGGAGCTCCTGCCGGCGCGCGGTGCGTACCACGAACAGGTGCCAGACCGGCTCGGCCCACGGGGCCGGCGCGGGCAGCACCAGGTCGCCCGCGCCCTTCAGCTCGTCCAGGTAGCGCGCGGCCACGGCCCGGCGGCGGTCGTTCCACTCGTCCAGCCGCGCCAGCTTGACCCGCAGCGTGGCGGCCTGCATCTCGTCGAGCCTGGAGTTGGCCGCCACGACCTCGTGCCGGTACTTCTCGCGGGCGCCGACGTTGCGCAGCAGCCGCACCCGCGCCGCCAGCTCCGCGTCCCCCGTCACGACGGCGCCGCCGTCGCCGAGGGCGCCGAGGTTCTTGCCGGGGTAGAAGCTGAACGCGGCGGTGGAGCCGGAACCCACCCGCCGGCCGTGCTCGCGGGCACCGTGGGCCTGTGCCGCGTCCTCCAGGACGCGCAGGCCGTGCCTGGCCGCGATCTCCTCGATGGCGCCCAGGTCGGCGGGGTGGCCGTACAGGTGCACCGGCATGATCACCTTGGTGCGGGGGGTGACGGCCTCCTCGATCCGCGCCGGGTCGAGGGTGCTGTGCTCGTCCGGCTCGACCGGGACCGGCCGCGCGCCGGTCCTGGAGACCGCCACCCAGCTCGCGATGAACGTGTGCGACGCGACGATCACCTCGTCACCGGGACCGACGCCCATGGCGCGCAGCGACAGCTCCAGCGCGTCGCAGCCGCTGCCCACCGCCACGCAGTGCGTGTTGCCGCAGTAGGCGGCGAACTCCGCCTCGAACGCCTCCAGCTCGGGGCCCATGAGATACCAGCCCGAGCTCAGCACCCGCTGGACCGCCGCGTCCAGGTCGGCCCGCAGCTCCTCGTACGGGGCCCGCAGGTCCAGGAAGGGGACCTTCACGCCCCGCTCCGCGCGTCGCGCAGGAACTCGTCGTAGTCGCGGTAGTAGTCGGACTCGTCGTAGGGCTCGGAGACCAGCCACAGGCCGACCGTCCCCGGGGTGAAGTCGACCATGTCCCGCCAGACCATCGGGGTCATGTAGAGCCCCAGCCGGGGGTGGTCGAGCACGAACGTGCGCGTGCTGAAACCGTCGTCCACCTTGACCTCGAACCGGCCGTGCACCGCTATGATCAGCTGCCGCAGGCGGCGGTGGCCGTGCCCGCCGCGCCGGGTGCCGGGCGGCATGCCGAACATGTAGTAGGCCCGCTTGACGTCGAAGTCGATCTCCTTGCCGGACTCGACCACGCACAGGCTGCCCCGGGCGTCGACGATCTCCGGAAGCTCGACGACGCGGCACGGTTCGATCCTGCCGACCACGACGTCCGCGTCGCCGTTCACAGAAGAACTCATCGAGCCTCCACCCTCCCTCGGACGAGGGGTCGTCCGGCCCCGTTCCGTCTCGCCAGCGGGACAAACGCTATTTTCAGGAAACCCGGCGGTCAAGCGATTCCCGGCCCCACGGGACTGCCCGTGAAGAACGAATGCAATGGACTAACGAGATTTATATAATTACTCTCCGGCGAAGGCCGTGCGATCCAAAGACCGGAGGGTCGGAATATGACCAGCCTCCCCCAGATATCACATTCTCTGCGCCGGGAGAATAACGAATTCAGAGCCCGCCTGACGAAATCGGCGATGGCCAGGGACAGCGCCGTCCTCCCGCTCGCCGAGTTCAGGGAGTGGTTCGCCGAACGCCACCGCACGGAGCGCGCAGAGGTCACCCGGATCCCCTTCGCCGACCTGGACGGCTGGAGCTTCGCGCCCGGCAGCGGCAACCTGGTCCACCGCAGCGGGCGGTTCTTCTCGGTGGAGGGGCTGCGGGTCAGCACCCGTTCGGACCCGGCGGCGGGCTGGTCGCAGCCGATCATCAACCAGTCCGAGATCGGCATCCTCGGCATCCTCGCCAAGGAGATCGACGGCGTCGTCCACTTCCTCATGCAGGCCAAGATGGAGCCGGGGAACGTCAACTCCGTGCAGCTGTCGCCCACGGTGCAGGCCACGCACAGCAATTACGTCGGCGTCCACCACGGCGCGGGCGTCCCCTACCTGGAGTACTTCACCCGGCCCCGGCCCGGCGGCGTGCTCGTCGACGTGCTCCAGTCCGAGCACGGGGCCTGGTTCTGGTGCAAGCGCAACCGCAACATGGTCGTCGAGGTGACCGAGGACGTCGAGGTCCGCGACGGCTTCTGCTGGCTCACCGTCGGCCAGCTGCAGGAGCTGCTGCGCGCCGACAACCTCGTCAACATGGACTCCAGGACCGTGCTGGCGTGCGTCCCGTTCGACGGCACGATCCTCGACTGCGACGACGACCACGACGACGGCGGCTTCCGCGGGGCGCTGCGCCGCTCGGTGGTGAGCGGTGGGGCCGCCCTGCACACCACCTCCGGCCTGCTGAGCTGGTTCACCGCGGCCAGGAGCACCAAGCTGGTCGACCGCTGGTGCGTGAACCTGGAGCAGGTCACCCGCTGGAAGCGGTCCCGCGACGAGATCGCCCACGAGGAGGGCAAGTACTTCACGGTCGCCGCGGTCGCGGTGAGCGGGGCGGGCAGGGAGGTCGGCTCGTGGAGCCAGCCCCTGTTCGTGCCGGTGGGCCAGGGCGTGGTCGCGTTCGTCGTCAAGCGGATCCACGGCGTGCTGCACGTGCTGGTCCACGCCCGGATGGAGGGCGGCCTGCCGGACATGGTGGAGCTCGCCGCCACCCTGCAGTGCGCGCCCGAGAGCTACGAGGGGGTGCCCGCCGGCCGCCGCCCGCGCTTCATGGACTACGTGCTGAACGCCGACCCGTCCCGGATCCGCTTCGAGGCGCTGCTGTCGGAGGAGGGCGGGCGTTTCATGGGCGCGGTCATCAGATACCTGGTGGTCGAGGCCGGCGAGGACTTCCCGGTCGAGGTGCCCGAGGACTACACCTGGGTCACCGTCGGCCAGCTGTCCGGGCTGCTGCGGCACAGCTACTACCTCAACGTCCAGGCCCGCACGCTCGTCGCCTGCCTGCAGGGACTCTGGGGAGGGGAGCGTTGACGACCTCACCGCTGCGCATGGGCGTGCTCTCGTGCGCGGACATCGCCTGGCGGCGCACGCTCCCCGCGATGACCGCCGCCCCGGCCGTGCTGCCGGTCGCGGTCGCCAGCCGCGACCCGGCCAAGGCCGAGACCTTCGCCCGCCGCTTCGGCTGCGACGCGGTCACCGGGTACGCCGCCCTCCTGGAGCGCCCCGACGTGGAGGCGGTCTACATCCCGCTGCCCACCGGGCTGCGCGCCGAGTGGGTCGGCCGCGCGCTGCGGGCGGGCAAGCACGTGCTGGCCGAGAAACCCCTCGCCACCAGCCGCGCGGAGGCGGAGGGACTGCTCACCCTGGCCGAGGAGCGCGGTCTGCTCCTCGTCGAGAACCTGGTCTTCCCGCACCACTCGCAGCACGAGGAGGTACGCCGGCTGCTCGACGGCGGGGCGATCGGGCGGCTGCGGTCCTTCTCCGGAGACTTCGGCATCCCGCCGCGCGACCCCGGCGACTTCCGCTACCAGCCCCACCTCGGCGGCGGCGCCCTGTTCGAGGTCGGCGTCTACCCGATCCGCGCCGCGCAGCTCCTCCTCGGCGGCGACATCGAGGTCTGCGGCGCGTTCCTGCGCTACGACGCCGCCACCGGGGTGGACGTCGACGGGAGCGCGCTGCTCTGCTCGGCCGGGGGCGTCACCGCGCAGATCCGCTTCGGGTTCGAGCACTCCTACCGCAGCTCGTACGCGCTGTGGGGCTCGGAGGGGTCGATCATCCTGGACCGCGCCTACACCCCGCCCGACTCGATGCGCCCCGTCGTGCGGATCGAGCGGCAGGACCGGGTCGAGGAGCGGACGCTCGCCGCCGACCGCCAGTTCGTCAACATCCTGGAGTCCTTCGCGCGGTCCGTCAGGGAGGGTGGCGGCCAGGCCGAGCACACGAGACCGGCCCTCGCCCAGGCCGGGCTCGTCGACGCGATCCGCGAGCGGGCCCGGCGGATAACGATATGACCATGAAAAGCGGAAGAAGTGCCCGCCGGACACACGCGCGTGCGCCGGGAAACGCTCGTCCCGCCTTTTCTTTCGCGTGCTCATAACAGTACTCGACACGATTTACCACTGATTCCCCCATGCCATCCAGAATCCCCGCGCCACCCAGAATCGAGGAGCCAAGTATGTCTGCCATGTCGCGGTGCCGTGTCTGTGCCGGTCCCCTTGCCGAATTCTTCGACTTCGGACGCCAGCCGCTCTCCGACGCGTTCGTCCACCCCGGCGATTTCGCGGACGAATTCTTCGTGCGGCTCGCCGTCGGGATATGCGAGTCGTGCACGATGGTGCAACTCATGGAGGAGATCCCCCGCGACCGCATGTTCCACGAGGACTACCCCTACGTGTCGTCGGGCTCGGCGGTGATGCGCGCGCACTTCGAGAAGCTGGCCCGCAGGCTGCTCGCCACCGAGCTGACCGGCGCCGACCCGTTCGTGGTCGAGCTCGGCTGCAACGACGGGGTGATGCTGAAGGCGATCGCCGACGCCGGGGTGCGGCACCTGGGCGTGGAGCCGTCCGGCGGGGTCGCGGAGATGGCGCACGCCAAGGGCATCCGGGTCCGCAAGTCCTTCTTCGAGGAGGAGACCGCGAGGGACATCCTCGCCACCGACGGGCGGGCGGACGTCATCTACGCCGCCAACACCCTCTGCCACATCCCCTACATGGAGTCCATCCTGCGCGGGGTGACCGCGCTGCTCGCCCCGACCGGGGTCTTCGTGTTCGAGGACCCGTACTTCTCCGAGATCGTCGAGCGCACCTCCTTCGACCAGATCTACGACGAGCACTTCTACTTCTTCACCGTCCGGGCGGTCCAGGCCATGGCGACCCGCTTCGACCTGGAGCTCGTCGACGTCGAGAGGCTCCCGGTGCACGGCGGCGAGGTCCGCTACACGCTGGCCCACACCGGCGCCAGGACGCCGACGGAGGCGGTGGCCGAGCTGCTGGCGGACGAGAACAAGCGCAACCTCGCGGCGATGCCCACGCTGACGGGCTTCGCGAGCAGCGTCGAGAAGATCCGCGACGACCTCACCGCCCTGCTGCGCGAGCTGCGCGACGACGGCAAGCGGGTCGTGGGCTACGGGGCGACCGCGAAGAGCGCCACGGTGACCAACTACTGCGGCATCGGCCCGGACCTGGTCCCGTTCATCTGTGACACCACCGTCGCCAAGCAGGGCAGGCTCACCCCGGGGTCGCACATCCCGGTCCGCGAGCCGTCGGCGTTCGCCGAGCCGTACCCCGACTACGCGCTGCTGTTCGCCTGGAACCACGCCGAGGAGATCATGGCCAAGGAGCGCGCGTTCCGCGAGGCGGGCGGCAAGTGGATCCTGTACGTGCCCGAGGTGCACGTCGTCTGATCCCGTGGGGCCCGGAGGCCGCCTCCGGCCCCACCCCTTC